>DASVWT010000194.1:0-45824 GCA_036393055.1 Steroidobacteraceae bacterium | reverse complement strand
TCGCGCCCGTAATAGGCGTCATGCGAGAGATACACCACTCCGGTGCTGCCGCGGCCGACTTCCTTGATGACCATGTATTTGCCGATCCTCTCCGGGATGCCGCGTGCGGCGGCCTTGGGCAAAGCGGTGGATCCTTTGGCGTGTGCGGGCATGAGTCGCGAGAGCTCGTGGAACACCCGAGAGGATACGGACGCAGGCGCCCCGTGACTGTGATGCATTGCCGCGGTACATCGCGACGTGCCCGCGGCGCAGCCGCCGGGTGCGCGCCGACTTGACATAACCGACGCTCAGGCCGGCGTCTGAAAATGGTCGTAGCCGGAATGCGAGAAGCTGATCACGGCACCGTCGCGCAGAACGTCTGCACCGGGTGCCTCTCGCAGCGTCCCGATCCGTGTGTAGCTCCAATGCTCCGGCGGTAACTCCGCGAGGAGCCTCGTGACGTGCGCCGGGCGCACACTGAAGCAGAGCTCGTAATCATCGCCGCCGGTCAGCGCGAGCTCGCGCGCGCGCTCATCGCCCACGGCGCGCAGCAGCGCTTCCGAGACCGGCACCTCGCCATATGCGATCTCGATGCCGCAGCCGCTCGCGCGTGCCAGCTTGGCCGCATCCCCGAGCAAGCCGTCGGACACATCGATGCAGGCGCTGGCGTGCCGGCGCAGACACTCGCCCAGCGCCACCCGCGGGGCGGGATAGAGAAAGCGCTCGCGCAGATACGCCGCCGAGTCCTCCGCGGCGGTCAGCCTGCCCTGCTCGATGGCCAGACCAGCGGCCGCATCGCCCGGAGTCCCCGACACGAAGACCGCATCCCCGGCCCTGCCGCCGCAGCGCAGCAGGGCCGACGAGCGCGGCACGTGGCCGAGCGCCTGTACGGTGATGCAGAGCGGTCCGCAGGTCGTGTCACCACCGACGAGCGCGACATCATGGGCGCGCGCCAGCGCAGCCATGCCCGCCGCGAACTCCGACAGCCAGGACTCGTCGGCCCGCGGCAGAGTGAGGGCGAGCAGCGCCCATGCGGGCCGCGCGCCCATGGCCGCGAGGTCGCTCAGGTTGACGGCAAGCGCACGATGTCCGATCGAGGCGGGTGGGGAGCCGTGCGGGAAGTGCACCCCCGCAACCAGGGTGTCGACTGCCGCGGCCAGCTCGGTGCCGGCGGGACACTCCAGGATCGCCGCGTCGTCTCCCACGCCGACACGTACATCGGCACGCTTTGCGCCGCAGGCGCGGAAGTAGCGATCGATCAGGTCGAATTCCGACAGCGACACGCAGTCAATGCTCGTCCGGACGCGCTGCGCGCGCGGCTCTGTCCAACACCGCGTTGACGTATTTGTGGCCATCGGTCGCGCCAAAGCGTTTCGCCAAATTCACCGCTTCGCTGATCGCAACGCGAAACGGCACGTCGAGGCGATGGCGCAGCTCGTAGACGCCGATCAACAGGATGGCGTGCTCTATGGGATCGAGCAGCGCGGGGCTGCGGTCGGCCCACGATGACAGGTCGGCATCGAGCGCCTCGCGCGCGCGCCAGACGCCCTCGACGAGCTCCCGGAAATACTCGCGGTCGGCCCGCGGCATGTCCTCCGCGTCGCCGAATTCCTGGATGAGGTCCTGCCAGGGGCACTCGTTGAGCTGCCACCGGTACAAAGCCTGCAACGCGAGCTTGCGCGCCACGGAGCGCTGGCTGGAGATCGTCATCGGGTCAGGAAGGCAGGCGCGCCATGAGGCTCGCCATCTCGAGGGCCGCCTCCATGGCCTCACCGCCCTTGTTGCCGGCCGTCGTGGCCGCGCGCTCGAGCGCCTGCTCCACCGTCTCTACGGTGAGCACTCCGAAGATGATGGGCACGCCGGTCTCGAGGCTCGCCAGCTGCAGGCCGCGCGCGCATTCGCCCGAGACATACTCGAAATGCGGCGTATCCCCACGGATCACACAGCCGAGCGCCACCACCGCGTCATAGTGACCCGACAGCGCCAGCCTGCGGGCGGTGACGGGCAGCTCGAAAGCGCCGGGCACCCGCGCCACGAGCAGGTCCTCGGCGGGGCCGCCGCGCTCCAGCCACGCCGCGGTCGCGCCTTTGAGGAGGCTGGCGACGATGAAGTCGTTGAATCGCGCCGCGACGACGGCCATCTTGCGGCCGCGGGCGACGATCTCGCCTTCGAGAAGGCGTGGGGCGGTCAAACGTCCTCTCCAACGTAACTGTCGATCTCCAGGCCGAAGGCCGCAATGCCATGGATCTGCTTCGGGGCGGACAACACCCGCATCCGCCGCACGCCGAGATCCTTGAGGATCTGCGCGCCGACACCGAAGGTTCGCAGGACTTCGCCATCGCGCCGCAGACCGCTCGTCGCGGGGCCAGCCTCCAACTGAGCGTCGGTTCCGGGCTGTCCCGTAAGGGACCGCACCGACTGCAGCAGGTCGTCCGGCGACTCGCGGTCGCGCAGGATCACGATGACGCCGCTGCCGGCGCGGGCGATGCGCTCCATCGCGGCCCGCAGCGTCCACGCCAGCGGGTTCGCCCGGATCCCCAAGAGGTCCCGCAAAGGATCCACGACATGGACGCGCACGAGTGGAGGATCCTCACCGCGCAGCTTGCCGCGCGTCAGCGCGAGATGCACCTCCTGGCTGTCCCGGTCCTCGTATGCGTAGAGGGTGAATTCGCCGAGCTCGGTCTGCACTGGCTGAGCCCTCACCCGCTCGACGGAGCGCTCGTTGCGCAGCCGGTAGCGGATGAGATCGGCAATCGTGCCGACCTTCAGGCCATGGCGCTTGGCGAAAGCCTCGAGCTGCGGACGCCGCGCCATCGTGCCGTCCTCGTTCATCACCTCGCCGATGACGCCCACGGGCTGCAGGCCGGCGAGGCGGCAGAGGTCCACCGCAGCCTCGGTGTGGCCGGTTCGTACGAGCACGCCGCCGCGCCGGGAGCGCAGCGGAAAGATGTGCCCGGGGCGCGCGAAGTCCTGCGGCTTCGAGCGGATGTCCGCCAGCGCGTGGATGGTGGCCGCCCGGTCGCCCGAAGAGACGCCGGTAGTAGTCCCGGCGCGCACGTCCACCGATACGGTGAAGGCGGTCCGGTGCGATTCGCTGTTGCTCGCGACCATCTGCGGCAGATCGAGCCGCACCAGGCGCTCCTCCTCCATCGGAACGCAGATGATGCCGCTGGTGTGCCGGATCATGAACGCCACGGCCTCCGGCGTCGCAAGCTCCGCCGCCATGATGAGGTCGCCCTCGTTCTCGCGCTCCTCGTCGTCCATGATGAGCACCATGCGCCCGGCCTTGAGGTCCGCCACGATCTCCTCGACGGAGTTCAGGCCCGCGGGGCCGGCCGGCGGGGCCGGTGGCCTGCCGGAAATGGGGAGGACTTTGGACATGGGGACCTCGGAGGTAGGTGCCCCGATTATACCTGCCGGGGTTTACCGGCAGTCTTGCTTATGCCGTGCCCGGGCAGCGGCGCGGTGCGCCTACCGGCTCTTGCGCGCCGCCAGCAGTGGCAATACCGCCTGCTCGAGCGCCTGCCTGGACACCCCGGATGGCCCCTCTGCCTGGAGCTGCGCGCGAATCACCCCGTGGGCGTCGATCACGTACGTGACCGGGACGGCAATCGGCTGGCCGAAGCCGTTGGCCCGCGCGGCGCTCGCCAGCGCCCCGGGGTAGCTGAACTGCCGCATGACCTTGCGCACTTCGCCCGCATCCGATGCTTCGTCGATGCTGAGGCCGAGCAGGACCAGCCCGCGCGAGTGATAGCGCCGATAAAAGGTGTTCAACGTCGGCATCTCGACCCGGCAGGGTGAGCACCAGGTCGCCCAGACGTTCACCAGCACGACCCTGCCGCGCAGCTTCGCGAGGTCGAACACGTGATCATCGAGCTGCGGCACGACGAGCGCCGGCGCGGGCTGCCCGACCGCCGGCGGCGCCGGGCTCGCGGCTCTCGCCACGGCCACGAGCAGCAAAGCCAAGGCCAGCGAAGGCACGCGAAAGGGCACGCGGCGCATGAGTGCGTCTCCGGGCGAGATGATGATGCAATGTTGCCACAATCGGACGAGGACATCGGCCATGCCCGGCGCGAGCAGCCCACGCCGCGGCGCACCAGCCCGGCTGTCCGGCGGATCGGGGCCGTAGCGGGCTCGCGATGACATGGCTACGGTCCGGTCGGCTGGGCGCGCCGGATCCCCCTGGTGCGTGCCTACTTCCTTCCCATGGCTACCGGTCGAAATACCCACACCGCCGCCGGCTGCCCGGCGTGTGGTGGCGTGGCGACGCAGAGCTCATCCAGGCCGGGGACGAACTGCGAGGTTCCGGCATGCGGGACCGTCGGCACTGTGACAGCGAGCGAGTAATGATCGGCGTCGCGCGCGCGATAAGCCTGCACGTATCCATCGAGGCTGCTCGTGTAGATCAGGCGATGGGCGGCGTCCCAGAACATGTTCTCCGTAGCGTCCTTGCTGGGTAGCGTTGCGATCAGGCGGCCGTCTTTCGCATCCAACACACCGAGCACGGGTGGCCGTGGATCGCCGGGAAACGTACGGGTGGCGACGAAGAGCCGGCCACTCGCCTCATCGAGCGCCATCGAGGCGGGCCTGCCGGGCACCCGCCAATGGCCCACCACCGCCCGGGTATCGGTGTCGATCACCGCCACCTGATCGAGCGCGGGGATGGCGGCAAAGAGCCGCCGGCTGTGCTGCGCCATCACCAGAGCGGCGGCGCGGTAGCTCGTGGCCACTCTGCCCGTGAGTCGCCCGGAGCGCGGGTCGATCACCGCGAGCCAACCGGGCCCCCGATGCGAGTCCGTACCGCCGGACTCGACGTAGAGCACCCTGTGAGCGGGATCGAGCGCGATCATGTCGGCGCCTGCGGAGATCGTGAGCGCCGATACCGGCTGCAAGTCATGTCCGTCGATCAGACTGACGCGCGCGCTGCGGCCGTTTGTGACCACCAGCCGGTCGACACCGGGCACATACAACTCCCCCTGCGGCCGATCGAATCCCTGCGTGATACGCTGGATCGGGGCGGTGCCCTGCAGCGGCACCACGTATACCATCTGCTGATCCTGGGCGGAAAGAAACAGCCGGTCCGTCGCGGAGTCCACCGTAAGGTGGTCCCAGGTCCCGCTCATCTGCGGAATGAGGATCTTGCGGACGAGCTCCAGCGTCGGATGCCCGGCCGCTGGAACCTGCTGCTCGGAATCGCCCTCTCCCTGCCGGCCGCCGGCTACTTCAACGTTGGGTGGCTCCGCCAGCCTCGCGAGTTGCGCCCGTGCGATTTGCGGCGTCAGCGGCAGGAAGTCGCCCTCGCGCAGCGCCTGCTCCTGGCCATTACGGCTCAAGACGTAACGCAGGAACTCAACCACGGCCGGGTCGGGTCGAATCTTCGGTCCGTCGTTGATGTAGAACGTGACCGAGCGAGACAGGGGGTAGCTGCGATCGGCCACGCTTGCCAGAGTCGGCTCGACATACGGGCCACCCGGCGCCACCTCGATCGCAATACGCCTGGCCCGCGGGTTGCGGTAGCCGGCGGCCGTAACGGCGATTCCGTCGGGGTCTGTCGCGACAGCGTCCACCGCGCGCTGATAGCCGTCGACGTGCCTACCGTCCGGACCTGTGGCGTCCTCGAGCTGCCGCAGGCTGCCGTTCCAGAGTGTGCTGCCGCGCATCACCGTTTGCGAGAAGTAGAACGCCGGCGCCTCATCGCCCGCCGGCCCGCTATACGGATGAATGGGGCGATCCTTCCAGGCGCCGCCGAGCCCGAGCTGGCCCCAGGTGCGTATGTTGTATGGCGCGCCGGCCAGGTGCTGCGCGCCAAAGATAGCATCCAACTGCCGGAAGTCGAGCCGCGCCAGGGGATTGTCGCGATTGACGAAGATGCCGAGTGCCATGAGCTTGTCGGGATCGGCATAGCTACCGGTGAGCACCGTGATGGGAAAGACCTTCTGGCCCGTCATCTTCTGGTACGCAGCGACCTCCATCGGCACGATCTCCCGCGCCAACACACCGAGGTTGGCGCGACCGGTGTAGAGGCCTGCCATGGCGGCGGCGCTGCTCACGAGATCGTCCCGGAACCTCACTCCGGGCTGAAAGCGCTGAAAATCCTGCTCCCAGTCGCGCATCATCTCCTTGAGAAAGCCATGCCCCCAGCTCGTCACGACGCCGCTCACCGGGCGGGAAGGCTGATAGGGCGGCAACGAAGCCACGTAGCTCGCCCAGGGAGGGATGCCGATGGTTTGCGCGGCTGCGGTGTTGGCGACGGCAATGGCGGCGCCGGTAGCGGCAGCGGGCGACGAAGCGACGGCCAGAGCGATGGCCAGAGTGGCGGTCGCCGCAATCATCGAGTGGATGCGCATGACTGCCCGCTCCGGCCGCTTTGGCTCGACATGTAATGGACGAAGGCCGGCGCCAGGGGCTGTGCGCCCGGCCCGGAACCGAAATAAACATACAAGGAACGGCTGCGAGGCATCTTGCCAGGCATTGCGATGCGGCCCGCCGCAATCTCGATGCACGACGGAGGACGGCGAAATACCCACTTGAAAGCCTGCAGCTCGCTATCAGTGGCGGGACGGCCCAGCAAGGCCACATCGGCTTCGCCGGTGTATAGGCCCGCCATCCCGGTATCGCTTCCCGTCATGTGCAACTCGATTTGATCCTTCGGGTGGTCGGCGCGAAACTGTTCCGCCCATCGTTGCGCGAGCGTCTGAAAACCAGGATTTCCCCAGACGCGAATCACCCCGTCGAGCGGATGTCTCGGACCGGACGCAAGCTCCTGCCTTTGCAGCGCCGTCATGGCAGCATGCTCACGACCAGAGCCGGAGCGACAACCGCCAGGCGTGCGGCAGCGGCCGAGCTCGTCGAGCTTCCGCAGCTGTGCACGCACGAACTTCGGACCGAGCGGCAAATAGCCGCTCTCCTCGACCAGCGCACGCTGGCCGTCACGACTCAGGATGAAGCGCAGGAATTCCCGGACGGCAGGATCGATGGGCTGTCCCGGCCGCAGATCGATCACTGCCGGGATGATCCGGGTCAGCGGATACTGCTGCGAAATCAGGGTCTGGACACTGGGCAGCACATAGGGGCCCGACGATGTCGCGGCGAGGCTCACTAGCTTGACTGATGGATTGGCAAAGCGGCTGTTGGAAACTGCAATTCCATCCGGGTCGCGAGCCAGCGCCTGCAGGATCTGCTCGCCGCGATCGTCTATCGACCCGTCGGGACGGTCGTGAGTGACGAATTGGCGCACGCCCGGATTCCAGCGGTCGCGGCCATCGAGCACGCGCGCGCGCAGGAACAGCCCGAAATCCTGATCGAACCGCCACGAGTAGGGCTGGATCTTCCGATCCGACCAGACGCCCTTCAATCCGAGCTCGCCCCAGGCGCGGATGGGGTCCACGCCGCGCCCGCGGGGCGGATCGCCCAGAATGCGCGCAAGCTGCGGCAACGTGAGGCGCTCGAGCGGGTTCGCCCGGTTGACGAAGACCATGTGGGCATAGTCGTAGTAATTCACATCGACACTGCCCGTCGCGATCTCGAAGACCGTCGGCGAGTAGTGTCGCTCCCGCGCGAAAGCCATCTGCGCGGCCGGGCTGACCTCCTCGCCCAGGATGGCGAGATCGCCCGCCCCGGTGTATAGAGCCCCGACGCCCGAGGCGCTGCCGTACAGGTCATCGACGATTCGCACGCCCGGCTGATACCTGTGGAAGCCCTCCTCCCAGCGGCGGAGCAGCTTTCCGAGGAAGTCGTGCTTCGGGCTGCCGTGCCCCCAGAGACGAATGGTTCCCGTGACCTGCTCCTGGGGCCGGTATGCGGGGAGCGATGCGGCAATCCCGAGGGCATACTCGCCAGGCGCGGCGGATGCGCTCAGATCGGCGAGCGCCTGTGCCCTGGCGCTCGCGGCCAGCGGCAGATATCCGCCGACCCGTGCGACATCAGCCTGTCCGGCCGGGCTCAGCACGTATTGCAGGAAGCGCCTCACCCGGGGATCGATCGGCTTGCCCGGTGCGTGATCGATGAACGCGTAGGCTCTGCGGGCCAACGGATATGTCCCCGCAATGATCGACTTCCGGGTGGGCAGTATGAATGGTCCGCCCCTTCGCGCAGCGATGGCGAGCAGCTTCAACCCCGAGGCGTAGCGCACATCCGATACGGCAATTCCGTCGGGGTCCTGGCGCAAAGCGGCTGCGGCCAGGGCGGCAGCCGTTTGTTTCGAGCCGTCGACGCTGCGCACATCGTGAAATTCACGTACGCGACTCCAACCGAGCGCGGCGCTGCCTCCCATGACGGCACTCAGGAAGTACGCGCCCGTTCCACTGTCGATATCCATGAGGTAGAGATGCACGGGCCGATTCGCCCACGCTCCCTGCGCGCCGAGCTCTCCCCAGGTGAGCGCAGTAGCCGCATCCGGCGCGCAGGAACAGCCCGCGATGCGACGAAGCTGCCCGAGGGTCAGCCGTGAGACCGGGTTACCGCCGCTCACCAACACCGCCAGTGCCGGTGACTGACCTTCCGCCTCGAGGCTGCCGCTCATCAGCGCAAGACGCGTGAAACGGTAGCCCTTGGGCCGCGAGAAGCCGTTGTCGTCGGTCTGATCATCGCGGCGCCCGAGGAGCGCGATCTCGGCGCGCCCCGAATACAGCCCCGGAATCGCGGTGTCAGATCCCATGAGCCGCGGCTCGATGGTCAGCTCGGGGTGAAGCCGGTGAAAACCGTTCGCCCAGCGCTCGACCACCGCCCGCATGGCCGGCGGGCCCCAGATTCGCAGGGCGTGCGGCGACGGCGAATCCGACGCCTCCTCGGTCGCTCGCGTGGCGGTTGCGGACGGCGGCGGCAGCTTGCGCAGCTGCGCGGCGAGCAAGGTCGCCGAGAGCGGCAGATACCGTCCGTCCTCGTTCACCGCCTGCTGTCCGTCGCGGCTCAGGAGGTAGCGCAGGAATTCGCGCACTTTGGGGTCCAGTGTCCCTCCGGGCCGCACATCGACGACCGCCGGCAGCGTACGCGCAAGCGGATACAGCCCCTCGATCAGGGTGCGCTCGCTGGCCTGGTAGAAGGGGCCGTCGGCGCTCTCGCCGAGCGCGAGGGGCCTGACCTGGGGTCCGGCATAGCGGATGTTGGAGACTGCGATGCCGTCCAGATCCTTCGCCAGCGCATCGAGGATCTGCTGGCCGTGATCGTAGATGCTGCCGTCCGGCAGCGGAATGTGCCGGAACTGCCGCAGGGCGCAGCTCCATTCGTGACTGCCTCCCAGCAGCGCCTGCTGCAGGTACTCGGCGAAGCTGTCATCGAGCGTCCACCCGTAGGGCCGGATCGGTTGGCGTGCCCAGCGGCCGCGCAAACCGAGCTGGCCCCAGGTGCGAATGGGGGACTCACCCGGCTCTTGCGCGGCGCCGAAGATTGCGGCGAGCTGCTCCAGCGTGACGTGGGTGAGTGGATTGCCGGCGTGGACGAAGAACTGCTGGGCGTAATCGAAATTGCGCACGTCGAGACTACCCGTCATGACCTGCAGCACCAGCGGTCGATACGCCTTGGCGCGCTCGAAGGCGCGCAGCTCCTCCGGCAGCACCTCTTCGCCGAGAAGTGCGACATCCCCGATTCCCGTGAACAGCGCCGGCACGCCGGAAGAGGTCCCGTACATGCGGTACTCTAGCCTTACACCGGGCTGGAACCGGCGAAAGCCCCGCTCCCACAAGGTCACGAGATGCCGCATCCACGGCAGCTTCGGATTGCCGTGGCCCCAGATCCGGATCACGCCCGATACCCGACTCTCGGGAACGTAGGGCGGCAGCCTGGCGACTACACGAGCCGCATAGCTGCCGGGTGCGACCGGCCGCGGCGGAATCGAGGCGAGAGTTGGCGGTGGCGTCAGATGCCGTCCGGCAAACGCAGCAGCGCCTGCCAATGCCATCACGGCGATCACCGCGACCGCGCGCAGCCACCGGTGGAGGGGACTGCGCGCGCCGCACGAGCGGGTCATGAGGGCTTCCGAACGCTGCCGAGAAGGCCGCGGGCAGGGCTCAATTCGCCCCTGGGGCCTCGCCATTGATCGAGCGCCCTGCCTCCAACGCATCGAGGCGGCTCAGCTGCGCGGAGGCGATCTTCGCCGTGAGCGGCAGATACTTGCCGTCACGCTGCACGAGCTCCTGACCCTCGCGGCTCAGCACGAAACGGATGAACTCATAGACCTTGGGATCGAGCGGCCGGCCGGGCTTCGCCTCCACCCAGAACGACTGCTCGCCCCAGAGCGGATAGGACCGGTCGCGCGCCGTATCCATCGTGAGCGGGATGTAAGGACCGCCTGCGCTCCTCGCGACCGCCACGACCTTCACCGTCCTCGGCAGACCCTGATGGAAGCGGATGTAGCCGATACCGCCCGCGTCCTGCGCCACGTGATCGACGATCTGGTCCGACTCCAGGTACGTCTTGCCGTCGGCTCGCTTGTAGTTGCCGAAGGCGAGCAGATTGCCGTTCCACTTGTCGCTCGATTTCAGTACATCGTCGGAGAACTCGAGCGCAGTCGAATACCGCAGGCTGAAGCCGAACGTATCGACGCCGCGGCTCGCCCATTCCCCTGTCAATCCCAACTGCCCCCAGGTATGAATGTTGCCCTCGGGTCCCCGCGCGAATTCCGGATGCCAGTTGGTGCGCACCCAGCCGCCGGCGCGCTGCGATCCGAAGATGCCGTCGAGCTGCCCCATGGTGAGGCCCGTGACGGGATTGCTGGCGTTGACGATGACGGCGAAAGTGTTCTGCCATCCGATCACATCGTACGAGCCGGTGACCACCGAGATGCCGCTCGGCAGGAAGCCCTCGAGCCGCAGATTCGCCAGATCATCGTAGAAGAGCGGCTGGTGGTCGATGCCGACGTCGGCGCGGCCCTCGTAGAGGCAGGCGATGCCGTTCGCTGCCGTCTGCAGCTTGTACGCGATTTTGATGCCGGGCTGGTACTTCGCGAAAGCCGCCTTCCACCAGCCGCCGAGCGGCGAGTCCCCGATGTAGTTGTTCCCGCAGACGCGAATGGTGCCGTGCGGATGCGACTTCGGCGTATACGTGGGCAGGCCGCTGAGATCGAACTGTCGGGTGTAGGCGCGGGAATACGCTATCGCGTGCATCCGCGCCCGCCGCTCGGCGGCCGAGCCTGTGGGAAACTTGCGCGACTCGGCGTTCGGCTCGTAGTTCTTGAGCCAGGGTTGCGCCTGCGGGGCAGCGGTGACCGGCGGCGTCGCCGCGAGAGCGAGCGGCAGCGCCACCGCGGTGGGGATGAGCAAGCGAAGCGTTTTCATTGGAGTTGTCTCCGGAAGCACGGGCGGCGAGGCGACTCAGTCGACTTTCTTCAACTGTTGCCCGATGTAGCTCTCGGGCAGGGGGCTGTAGATGCCCTGGCTGGCGATGATCTGCTGGCCCTGGCGGCTCAGCACGAAGCGGATGAACTCCCTCACCGCTGGATCGAGCGGCCGGCCGGGAGGCTTGTTCACGTAGATATAGGCATCACGGCTCAGCGGGTAGCTGCGGTTACGGACGTTCGCTGCCGTCAGCGGAATCGCCGGACCATCGGGCGCCGCCGAGATCGCGAGGATCTTGATGTTGGGATACGGGTGGCACTTCGTCCCGTCCGGATTCACGCAGGTGCCGTCGACGTGCATGAGAGCGCCCCAGCCGATGGCGTATTTGTCCTTGCTGATGGCCTCGTACATGCGCTGACTCCAGACCTGCTTACCGTCGGCGTCGGGAGTGGCCTCCTTCTCCTCCACGACCTCATGGAAATTCGGGTTCCACTTGTCCGACCAGTGCATGACATGGCGCTCGAAGCTCACCGCGAATCCGGGCGCGACATATCCCCAGGTCCGGATCTGCCTGTGCGCCCAGCTTCCCTTCAGGCCGAGCTGTCCCCAGGTGCGGATATCGCTCTTGGCGCTGCGGGCATACTTGCCGGTGAAGAGAATGGCGTGCTGCGGCCCGCCAACTTCCCACGCTCCGCTGCGCGCGGAGCCGAAGATCTCATCGAGCTGCCGCATCGACAGATGGGTGAGCGGGTTATCCTTGTTCACCATGATGGCCCACGCATAGAGGCAACCGCGCTGGTTGTAGCAGCCGGTCGCCACCGAGACCTCGGTGGGCGTGTAGCCGAAGGTGTTGTAGAAGGGCATCTGGTCGGTGATCTTCGCGTCATCGCCCATGGGGGCGACATCCGACACACCGGCGTACATCATGCCGAGCGCGCCCTCGCTCTCGGTCATGTAATTGCCCGACACCAAGGCATCTGGCTGCACCTTCTCGAACCCCTCGATCAGCAGAGGCAGCAGCCCCTTCAGCGGGCTGCCGGCGATGCGCAGCCGCCCGACGACGTGGAACTCAGGCTTGTAGGGCGGAATCTGGCTGAGAACCGGCTCCTGCGCGCCGGCGAAAGCCGACAGCGCGAGGCCGGCGAGGGCCAGCGCGAGCCCGGCGGTCCTGCGGCAACGGGAGGGGGTTGTGCCGCTTCGGGACCAGCCGGGCTCGCGGGCAGAGAGGGGTACGATCGGGCTCATCGAAGTGCTTCTCCTGTCCTCATTCAAAGGTCTTGTGCAGCGTGAGCGCGAAATTGCGCGGATCTCCCGGGGTGATGCGCACGGCGCTGAAGGCACTCTGGAAGTACTGCTTGTCGAGCACGTTCGACACCTTGAGCGAGATGCTGTAAGTATCGGCCGTGTAGTAGATGCCGGTATCGAGCGTGGTGTATCCCGGCATGATGAGCTCTCCCGAAGTCGAGCTCGTCGGCAGATTGCCGACACGCTCGGAGCGGTAGACCGCGCCCAGCATCCACCCGAAGCTGCTCCAGCGACCAGGCATTTGCATTCTCGACAGAATGCTGCCGCTGTTGCGCGGCGAGTTCATCGGCATCGAGCCAACCTCGGCCTGGATGACATCATCGATGATGCGCGCGTCGATGAGGGCATAGTTGGCGCTCAGCTGCCACCAGTCGGTCGGACGAACGTCGAGCTCGAGCTCGCCGCCCCGGCTGCGCACCGCGCCGATCTGCTCGTAGAGGCCCGTGATGCCGACCTCCTCGATGAGATTGATCTCCTTGATGTTGAAGAGCGATAGGGTCGCGGTCACGCGGCCGCTGCCGCTCGCGAATTTCGCCCCGACCTCCTCCTGGGTCGCGGTCTGCGCCTGCAGCGTTTGGCCGGGAATCACCGATTGGGCGGTCGGGTTCGGCGGCACGAAGGAGGTGCTGTAGCTCGCATATAGCGACCACGCCTTGGTGGGCTGGTAGATGAGGCCGCCCATCGGGAAGGCCGAATTGAAGTCCCTGTTCCTGTTCGGCGTATTCGGCAGTCTCAGCTCCTTCTGCAGCTGCTTGACGTCCTGGTAACGCACGCCGACGACTCCCTTCCAATGCTCGGAGAACGTCAGGAGGTCCGTGGCATAGGCGCCGTACGCCTTGGCGCTCGCCCACTCATGAGCCTGCGCGGGCTCCGAGGCCGGCGACGGGTATGCGTCGTTGTAGCCGATCACCGGGTTGTAGATGTTTATGTTGAGAAGAGGCGTCTTGAAACTGCGTATGCGGTTGTAATCCTCGATCGTCTCCCCGTAGGTGACCCCTGCGAGCAATCGGTGGCCGATCGGCCCCGTATGGAAATTATCCGTGACCGAGGTGTCGATGAAATTGATGTGGTGATGATTGTCCTGGTCACGGTCCCGCCGCGATAGCGTGACCAGATCCTTGAGGACGGCGGAGTTGTCAGCTCCGATCTCGTAATCCTCCGTGTACACCGAGCGCGCGTTGAAATCCCAGCTCAGCGAATGCGAGAACGCGTGGTGCAGAAGGAGCGTTGCGGTCTCGCCCTTCTCCATCTCCTTGTCCTCGGGGTTCTGGTACCGCGTGGTGATCGGGGCGATCAGCCTGCTGTCGAAGGCGGGCGCCACGAGCCCCTGGTCCCAGCTGTCGTTGCCGCGGCGGTACTCGAGGAGCAGCGTCGCTCGCGTCCGCTCGGAGATATTCCACGTGAGGCTGGGAGCGACCATCAGGTCCTTGTCCAGGACGAATGCGCGGAAAGACTGCTGATTGGTGTACTGCACGATCGCGCGGCCGAGGAAAGTCCGGCTGGCGTCGAGCGGGCCCGTGGTGTCGACGATGCCCGTGTATCCGTTCTTCTTCCCGAAGGGGATACCTGCGCCGTCGAAGGTATTCGCCCGCAGCTCGACGTCCGTCGCGTAGTGCTCCTGCGGCTTCTTGGTGATGAGATTGATGAACCCGCCGGGCTGGTCCTGGCCGTAGAGCACGGAGGCGGGTCCCTTGACCACTTCCACTCGCGCAAGGTCGGCGGTCTCCGGGGAGGCAGTACGTGCGGGCAAACCTGGCAGCCCGTCCATCAGTACCTGGTTCGGGTCGGTGGAGCCGCTGGTGAATCCACGGATGGAGACGTCGTACCCCGAAGGGCCGGCGCGCTGCACACCGGACATGTATCCGTAGAGATCGGTGAGGCGCGTCGTATCGACTGCCTGCATGAATGCCTGGCTGTAGTCCTCGATCGAGTAGGGCACATCGCGGACCGGCACGCTCATCTTCAGTGCACTCTCGCCGCCCGGGCGGATGAAGTTCGCGGTGACGGTGACCTGTTGCAGCTGCATGGCAGGCGCTGCTGCGGTCGCCTCCACGCCGGCGTTCTGAGCGCCCGCGGTGGCCGCAAGCCCGCAACATGCCGGCCCCAAAAGGAGTCCAGTGACGACGCGCTTTTTGATGGTCATTCGGCGTTCCCCCTCCGCGGCTTGCTTGAGCCGCTGGTGTAGCGCCATTCTTGGCGCTGCCGCGCCATCCTGGCGATAGCCCCTTCGGGTTAGGCGCCCGCGGGCGTGGCTTCGCGGCCAAAGGCAGCCCGTGCCGTCGGCGGCGGCTCCACGTACGACATCAGCCGCTGCGCGACGCGATTTCAGGATCGTTTAAGGTGGCCGTGGTGCAATGGCGGCAAGCGATATTCCGAGCGCACGCAGTGGGCGCGCTCCGCTGCAAAACTGTCCATCGGGGGTGGACCATGACGGCAGATTGCGCCAATGAATCCGGCCTGGGGCTCGGGACCCTGGCCAAGATCATCATCGCCGATGACCATCCGCTGGTATGTGCGGCGCTCACGCATACGCTGCACGGGGCCATGCCGTCCGCCACGATACTCACGGCCTCCAGCCTCGGCGCGCTCGAGGACACCGTCACTCAGCATCCCGACCTGGATCTGGCGCTCCTCGACCTGCACATGCCCGGCACGCGCGGGTTCTCGGCGCTGCTCTTGCTTCGGGGCCAGCGTCCGGAGCTGCCGGTCATCGTCATCTCCTCGAACGATCACCCGCGCACCATTGCCCGCGCGCAGCAGTTCGGCGCCGCAGGATTCCTGCCGAAGTCCGCCCCGCTCGCGGAGATGCTCACCGCCATTGCCGGCGTGATGGCGGGAGGGGCCTGCTTCCCCCGGCACGAGGCGCAGCGCAGCGATGAAGACGCCAGGCTCGCCGCAAGGCTCGCGCAGCTCACACCGCAGCAGATGCGCGTCCTCATGTGCATCGCCGATGGCCTGCTCAACAAACAGATCGCCTACGAGCTGCACCTCGCCGAAAACACGGTAAAAGTCCACGTCGCCGCCGTCCTGCACAAGCTGGGTTGCCACACCCGCACCCACGCCGCCCTGCTGGCCAAAGGCCTGGAAGCAGAAGGCGCCGCCCCCTACAGTGCCCTGCCCGAGGCCGCCGGCGCCCTATAGTGTTATATGGAGGAGCGTGTCGACGCTCCGGAGTCCCGATGATGATCTGATCAAACAGACACTGCGTGTCTCATCAACATGTGAGTCACCGCCGCCCTGAGCTTCGAAGGATTGACCGGCTTGGCCAGAAACCCCCACCCATTCGCCTGCACCCTCTCCCGCACCGCCGCGTCCCGCTCCGCCGAGAACACGATCACCGGCACCTCCGTCCCCCAGCTTCGGAACAATTCCGGAACGACTTCAGGTCCGCTGCCATCCGGCAGCCGATAGTCGAGCAGCAACAGATCCGGCGCCGCCGGATCCTGCGCCGCGAGCCGCAGGGCCTCGTCCCTGTTCGCGGCCAGCGTCACCTCACAACCCCATCCGCTCAGCAGCGCCTGGATGCTCTGCCGCGCGCGCGGGTCGTCTTCCACCGACCAGACACGCGAGCCATTGAGGAGCGAGCCGTAATCGCGCGTGTCAACCGGCTCGGCACGGCCCGGGCGCGGCTGCTGCGGGGCAGCCATCCCCCTGCTTCCCGCAGCAGACTCGACCAGAGGCACCTCGACGAAAAAGACGCTTCCGCGTCCCACCCACGAGCGTAGCCCGATACGGTGACCCAGACGTCTCGCGACCCGCTCGACGATGGCAAGGCCCAGGCCGGCGCCTCGCTCCGCTGACCGCCCGCCGCTATCGAGACGCTGGAACTCGAGAAAGATCCGGCGATGATGCTCCGACGCAATACCCGGGCCGGTGTCCCATACCTCTATGCGCAGCCGCTCGCCGGCACGGCGGCATCCCATGAGTGCCCGGCCCCGCCGGCTGTAGCGCACGGCGTTGGAGAGATAGTTCTGCAGAATGCGCCGCAGCAGCGCCTCGTCCGAGTGGATCACCGCGGCACAACGCACGACCCGCAGCTCGATCCCGCGGGCGCGGCCAATGATGCCGAACTCCCGCGAGAGAGTATCGAGCAGCTCACCCAGCGCAAAATCGCGCTCGTGTACCTCGATCGTGCCGGACTCCAGACGCGAGATGTCGAGCAGTGTGGACAGGATGTCGTCCTCGGCCTCGAGCGCGCTGTCGATGCCAGTCAACACCTCGCGGTCCGCGTCCGATGTCAGCCGCGTGCGCGCAGCATCCACGAACATGCGCGCCGCATTGAGCGGCTGCATCAGATCGTGTACCGCGGCCGCGACGAAACTCGTCTTCGACCGGTTGGCCTGCTCGGCCTCGGCCCGGGCGGCCTCGAGGGCGCGGGTATTGCGCTCGATCCTGTGGGCGAAGCCCCGCGCGACCAGCGCCGATATCAACGTGACCGCCAGAGTCGTGAGGCCCAGCAGCAGCCACGCATAGCGGTTCGCTTGAGACACCGCGGCCATGCTTTCCGTCTGCTGCTGCTGCGCGACGACGATCCAGCCGAAGTCCATGTGGCGGATCTCAGCGACTTTGCTCGAGCCTCGATATCGATAGTGATAGAAGCCGTCCCCGTGTTTCGCGGCAGTGTATGCCGGATGATCCCGCAGGTACCGCAGCCGGCGCAGCATGGACACACCCCGATCGGCGATCAGGAGGCCGTTGTTGGTCATGAGAAAAGCATGACCCGTCCGTCCGAGCCGCGCGGATGTCACCGCCTGCGTGACATCGTCGAGGGTCGCCGCCTCGACCAGCATGCCCACTGGCCGGCCGTCGCTCCCCTCGATTGGCACGGCCATGATGAATGCCGGAAGATGCGAGGTTCGTCCGATCTGGACCTCCACGCCGTAGGGTCGGCCGGCGAGGACTTCCCTGAAATATTCCCGATCGCCGTACCAATTCCGCCGACGGCCATCGCTTCGTGCGACATTCCAGCCCTGCAGATCCACCGTGTGGATCAGGTAGGCCCAGGGCAGCTTCCCGGCCAAGCCGCGGATCGCACGCTCCTGCGCTTGCGGGCTCATCGAGCGCAAGGCCGCCTGCTCCGCCGTGAGCTGCAACACCGACAGATTGAGCCGCATCCAATCGTCGACCTGCTGGACTGCACCGTCGGCAAAGAGCTCGAGCCGCTCCCGGGCATCGTCTTCGCCGTTGGCGATCATGTGCTGCCGCTCGAGCTGCCAGAACGCGGTGAGCGGCAGCAGTGAGACCAGGAGCAAAGCGATGAGTAGCCGGGTGAAGATGCCGGCGCGAAGCTGCCGCAACCCCAGGTGCGAGCCGGCAAGTGGCGGTGAGAGCTTGAGTGCGGCCACCGCCCGAGTATACAGGCGCGCCACCCGGCGCCTGCTGCGCCGGAGGAGCCGAGAGGCACCGGCCGTATTCATGGCCGCATCACGCTCAGATCATTGAATCTTCTCGGCCTGCTGCCGCGCCACCCGTGCCGTCAGCGGCAGGTACTTGCCGTCGCGCTCCACCGCTTCCTGCCCCTGGCGACTGAGCACGTACCGCAGGAACTCTCGCACGAGCGGCTTCACCGAGCCGTGCTGGCCGCGATTGGCGAACATGTAGATCTGGCTGAAGAGCGGATACGTCCGATCGTGAATCGTCTCCAGGGTATAGGGAACGCATCGGTCTCCCGTGCGGCGGGTGATCGCGAGAACCTTCAGTTGCGGCGGCAGCTTATACGTCGGTGCCGCGATCCAGGCGATACCGTACCGGTCCTTGGCCAGATCCACCTTCAGATCGCGCCCCAGCGCGCCGTCCTTCGCGACATAGTTGGCGTAGATGCGCAGCCGCTCGTTCCATTTGTCGCTGCCCTTCAGGATGAGGTCCGACAGCTCGGCGGTCTGGTGGTAGCGGAGGTTGAGGCCGTAAGGGTTGATCGGCTCGGCCGCCCAATCGCCGGTGAGCCCGAGCTGCCCCCAGGTGCGGACGTTTTCCTCCGGGCCGCGCGCCCACTCGGGATGCCAGCTCGTCCCCTCCCAGCCTCCCGTGCGCTGCGCGCCGAAGATGCCGTCGAGCTGCTGCATCGAGAGGCATGTCACCGGATTGACCTTGCTGACGACGATGCCATAGCCGGGTTGCCAGCCGGTAACGTTGTAGGAGCCCGTGGCGACAGTGACGATCAGCGGGTCGCGGCCTTTATAACGTTCGTACAGCAGTTGCTCCGCGAAAGTGATCTTGCGGCCGACGCCGATGTCGGCAACGCCGAAGACCAGAGCCGGCACCGCGGCCGTGGCGCTCTTCATGTGAAAGGCGATATGAGCGCCCGGCTGATACCGGCGAAAGCCCTGCTCCCAATACCGGCCGAGATTGCTGTCCTCGATATAGTTGCTGCCCCACATCTCGATCGTCCCGCTCACCCGTTGCGCCGGGCGATAGGAAGGCAGTCCGCTCAGATCCCAGCGCCGGGTGTAGAAGACCTTCTTCGCCTTGACGACCACAAACTTGGCGCGGGCCGCTTGCAGGGCGAGCCCCTGCGCGACCCTGTCGGCCTGCGCCGCCGCCGGCGGGGCGGGAAGCAGGAGAGAAAGGGACAGCAGCGCACTCGTCAATGCACTGGCCAGCGCACGTGCATGCGCGCCTGCCGGAAGTGGAGCAATGAAGCCGGATCGCATCTGGAGTTCTCCCATGTCAGTTCAGCTTCTCGAGCTCGAGCGCCGCGGAGGGCGCCAGGACGGGCAGGTACCCGCGGCCGTGGCGCAGCACGGCCTGTTGGCCCTGCCGGCTCAGCACGTATCGAAGAAACTCGCGCAGCTTGGGGTCGACCGGTTTGCCGGGCGGCCGATTGAGAAACATCGTGACCATCCTGGTGAGCGGATAGGAGTGGTCCATTACCGTCGCTCGGTTCGGCTCGATGTAAGGCGTGCCGGCGCGCTCGGCCAGGGCGACGGGCCTTAGCTCGGCGTTGTGATAAAGGAGCCCCGCATAACCGATGCTGCCGGGATCGCTCGCCATCGCATCGAGCATTCGCTGCCCGCCGTCCGTCGCGCCCCCCTTCGAGTCCGGCAGATCGGCGAATTCCCGCAGCGACGGCTGCCACAGCTCGGCGCCGCCAAAAACGCGCTGCTCGAAAAATCGGGCGAAGCCGCGGGAGATCGGCAGTCCATAGCGGTGGATCGGGCGATTGCGCCACGCACCCGTGAGCCCGAGATCGCCCCATGTGTGTGCCGCGTGTGCGCCGGGGCGGTCAGGAACCGCGAAAATCGAGCGCAACTGCGGCAGTGTCAGTCCCCGGATGGGATTGTCCCGGTGCACGAAGACGACGAGGGCGTAATCCCGGTTGCGAACGTCCAAGCTGCCAGTCACCACATCGATGCCCGTCGGCGGGTAGCCAAACACCTCCTTGAATGCCGCGGTCTCGGGTGGCCATATCTCGCGCCCCATGAGCGCAAGATCCCCTCGGCCGGTGTATAACGCGCCAATCGCCGCCGCCGTGCCCACGAGGTGATTCTCGAAATGCACCCCGGGCTCGAATTGGCGAAAGCCCTGCTCCCAGGCATTGACCAGCTCGCCGATGAAGTCACGCTTGCGCTCGTAGGCGCCGTGTCCCCAGATCCGGATGGTTCCGGCGACTTTGGCCTGTGGCTCGTAAGGCGGCGGCAGCTCCAGGGCGGCGCGCGCGGCGCCGGCGCAACCGAGCGCCAATCCCATCGTGAGAATGAGGGCTCTTGCGACTGTCATTGCAGGCGGCGCAGTTGCTCGCGCAGGCTGGCGGCGCTGAGCGGCAGATACGCGCCGTCGCTCACGATGATGCGCTGTCCTTGTCGGCTCAGGATGAAGCGCAGAAACTCTCTCACTGCAGGCCTGACCGGCGTACCAGGCGCCCGATCCAGCGCCACCTCGACAGTGCGTGTCAGTGGATACGCGCGCTCCTCGATGGTGTCCGCGGTCAACGGATAGCACGGGCTTTGAGAGCTCGCGGCCAGGCGCAAGGCCTTCACCCCCTGATTGCCAGGCAGCGGCGGAGCGAACGCGATCCCGTCCGGGTCTCGCGCCAGTGTCTCCAGGGCCTCACTCCATCCCCCGGGCACGATCCGGTACGCGGGGTTCCACTTGCGGCTGCCTTCGAGAATCGACTGCCGGATGAAGATGACGGAAGTATTGTCGAGCGCCGGCCCGTAAATGTGGATCGGTCGGCCAGCCCACGCGCCACCCAGCCGTAGCTCTCCCCAGCGGCGGATATCGGCGCCGCCGCGGCGATGATCGGCCGCAAGAATGTCATCGAGCTGTTGCAAGGTCACGCACGTAAGCGGATTGGCCTTGTTGACGAAGAATGCGAGCTCGACGTCAGGACGGATCGTTCCGCGATCGGCGCCGAGACTGGCGTTGGCGATTGCAACCTCGAAGGGCGGATAGTGATGAGCCCACTCGAAGCCCATGCGCTCGAGCGGCACCCGGATCTCGCGGGACATGAGCCCGACATCCGCCACATCCATGTACACCGCCGCGAAGGTCGACTCTGGGCCGTGAAGAGTGGCCCGCAATCGCAGGCCCGGCTGGTACTGGCGAAACCCGTCCGCCAGGTGCTCGATCAGCCAGCCGTCGTCGGGACTGCCCCAGATGCGGATCGCTCCGCTCACTTGCGCCTGCGGGCGATAGCTGGGTAGATCATTGGCCTGGCCACGGCACGCCATGCCGAGCGTGAGCGTGAGAAAGCAAATCCAGGCGAGGATGGAGCTGCGCATGGATGCAATTTGCATCCCGCGGGCGAGACCTGCCTATGACCCTAATTGATTATGGAGGATCCCCTTGGGATGCAGCAGGCTTCCTCGGGCGCATCCCTTACGTCGCCCCTGGGCTACTCGAGAGGAGGTCCATTGCTCGAATCATCGCTCCGCTGGCGCGGCTTGTTGTCCGCAGCCTTGGCGTGCGTGCTCCACCTCGGCTTCGAGGCGCCGGTTGCCGCGGCCGAAACGTCGCCAACGGCATCAGTCAATCCTTCCCTTCCCGACTACGTGCCGCGCCAGCACGTCGCCGGCCGCGTGGTGGGCTACACCGGCATGGATACCGTCGAGCAGATGATGGCCGCCTGGAATGCCGCTTTCCGCAACTTCCAACCCGACGCCCATTTTTCAGTCGTGCAGAAGGACGGCCTCGGCCCCGAGGACCGCATCGCCCTCGGCCCCAACACGCTGGAGGTCTTTCATCCGACGGATCTGGCCTATGAGAACGCGTACGGCTACGAGCCCTTCCGCATCAAGATCTGCGCTGCCGCCTATGTCCTGAAGAGCCACGTCTCCGCCATCGGCGTCTACGTCAACAAGGACAACCCCCTGTCCTCCATCTCGCTGCGCAAGCTCGACGCCATCTTCTCCTCCGAGCGCCGCCGCGGCTATCCCGCCGATATCACCACCTGGGGGCAACTCGGCCTCACGGGCGCTTGGGCCGACCGACCCATCCACCTCTATGGCTTCTACTGGCGTGATGACGTCACCGATTACTTCAAGAAGCTCGTGATGCTCGACGCTCCCTTCAAGCCGACCTACGAAGTCCCCGGCGGCGACATGACGCGCAGCACCCCCAAAGTCGCCGCAGCCATCATGTCCGCCCTGGCACAGGATCCCGACGGCATCTCCTTCGGCAATGCGTCGTACATGACCGATCAGGTCAAGGCTCTCGGTCTCTCCGACAACGGCGTCGAAAGCCCGTTCTCTTTCTCGGAGGTCGCGAGCGGCCGCTATCCCCTGCAGCGCTATCTCTATATCTACGTCAATCGCAAGCCCGGCCGGCCGCTCGATCCGCTCATCCGGGAGTTCCTGCGCTTCGTCCTGAGCCGACAGGGACAGTCTTTGGTGAGCGCGGACCACTATCTGCCCCTGCCTGCCGCCATCGATCAGCGCGAGATCGAAAAGCTCAACTGACACTCGTGCATCGAGCGGTGCTCGCGAGCACCGTCCGCGCTCATCCGCGTGGCAGGTGGCCCAGGACTGGAAGCAGCAGGTGCGACGGGTACTGCTCATCGTGGTAGATCGTCTGCAGCGCCGGAATGGGCGGTCCCTGCTCCCCTCCCCGGTTGGCATTGCGATCGAAGCGAGGGAAGTCAGCCGAGGAGATGTCGAGGCGCAGGCGGTGACCCGCTTTGAAGCGGTTCGCAGTTGCCCAAATGTCGATCTCGAGCCGGTACACAGCCCCTGGTCGCAGCAACGTGGGCTGCGCCTCGATGCTTCGGTAGCGGGTTCGCAGAATCCCATTCTGCAACTGGATGGCTCGGCCGTCCGGGAAGACGTCCGAAAGACGGGCGACGAAATCCGTGTCGGTCGCGCTGGAGCTTGCATAGAGCACCAGGCGAAGAGGCCCCACCACGTCCATATCCCGTTCGAGCGGCGGTGTCGTATAGACCACAACGTCCGGGCGCCTTTGGACCGCGCTGACATCGACACTGCCCGGCGGGCAGACGTATGAGACGATGCTGCCGCCCACTGTCGGGGTCGGATTCCGCGGGTCATAGAGATATCGGTCGGGAATTGCGCCTGACCGCGCGACGTGTAAGGTCAGGACACCGCCGGGGGCGAGATACAGCGGCACCGAGCGGGCCTCCTCGAGCGGCCAGCCGCTCGCCGAGCACCACTCGTTGGCGCCCATGAGATAGTAGATCACCCTGGGCCAGAGGTCCGTCTTCCCTTCGCGTACCATCGCATACCAGTGCAGCAGCATCTCGAGGCTGTTCGCGGTACCGTAGGAATGATGCAGCTCAGGATGCTCGGCCATGCCTTCGTGGTAGCCGGGCATGTTGTGGGCGCTCGGCGCAATGAGCAGCCGGCATCGCGACCGCATCGGCTCGGGCGCCGCACGCATGATCAGGTCCCAGGTCGCAAGCGCGTCATTGAGGCCCCAGTCGTACCAGCCTGTGCGTAACAGCACTGGCGCGTGCATGGCGCGGCACAACTCCTCCGGTCTCGGATGGGGCAAGGTGTGCGCATCATGGGAGATCCGCTGCCCGAAGAGAGTGGAAAGGGCTTCCACATCGACGATGGTGACGCTCTCCGTCCCCAGCACTTCCTTGACCAGACGCGCCCGTCCGGCGCAGCCGAGCGAGCAGTAATGCTCCCACAACCACCGCTGGGCCTCGCCGACGTCGAGCTTGCGCAATTGCGGGAAGCGGGTGAGGACCGCCTCCGGCAACGGCGCAGACAGCGGCTCATTGAAGTAACCGGTCGCCCAGGTCTCATCGAGCATCTGCCGCTCGAGCTCAAAGTAGGGAACAGCGACCTTCGTCCCGCCCTTGCCCACACTGCGCGCATAGGCGTTGCAAAACATGTGCAGGTGCGCGGTATTGACCGCCAATCCAAGACCGCTGACCTCCGGTACGATGGCGGACATTCCCGGATGCATCGCCATGTGCCACTGTGTCTGCCCAAGATAGGAGCCGCCGCACGCGCCGAGAAATCCGCCGAACCACGGCTGATGTACGATCCATTCAATCAGGTCGTAGCCGTCCTCCTGCTCGTACATGTAGTAATCCCAGTGGTCCGGCTCGCTATCGCCCGTGCCCCGGCAGTCCTGAGAGATGACCACGTAACCGCGACGGGCAAGAGAGAGGTAAACGCCCGCATTCGGCTCAGCGCCTCTACCGTAGGGAGTGCGCGCGGCAATAGTGGGAGCCGCCGCTGGCGGCGGTCGATAGACGTCCGTGGCAAGGAGCACTCCATCGCGCATGGCCACCTTGACGGTCTCGCACCGGATCTCCGAGACGGCGAATCGCGGTGGCGTGAGGATCACACTGCGTGCAAGAATTCGCTGAAGGCTCGGCGCCGCGTCGACCAACCTCTGCCTCTGGGGCGTTTCGCTCACGGTGGTACCTGGCATAATTGCATCCTGTGCGGACCATCAGGTGCCCGCAGCGTTGCGTTTCGAGGAGCTGAGACAGCATGCCTTTGAGTATCTCGGACCGGGCTGCCGAGCTCATCAGCCGCACGATCTGCTGGGACAACCACGCGTGCATGCCGCTGCGTACGGGCGATACCAGCTTTCTGTCTCAACTCGAGCGTGTCCGCAAAGCGGGCGTCAGCCTGATTTCTCTGAACGTCAGCTTCGATGCCGTTGACCCCCGCAACGCTTTCCCGCAGCTTGCCACGTTCCGGCACTGGATCAGACAGCACGCCGACAGATACGTGCTGGCAGAGGGCGTGGCAGATATCGAGCAGGCCAAGAAAAGCGGTCGATTGGCGGTAATGTTCGACATCGAGGGCGGTAATGCGGTTGCGGAACATCCCGGGCTGGTCGAGATATTCTACCGAATCGGCGTTCGTTGGATGCTTTTGGCCTACAACAGGAACAACCGGCTCGGCGGCGGCTGCATGGACGACGACCGAGGCCTCACGGCTTACGGCCGGCAGATCATCGACGAAATGCAGCAGGTCGGGATGGTTCTGTGCTGTTCCCACGCCGGACACCGCACCGCTCTCGAGGCGATCGAGTACTCGCGCAATCCGGTGATCTTCTCGCACTCGAATCCCTCTGCCATCCATCCTCATGCGCGCAACATCCCGGATGAGCTGATGATCGCCTGCGCCAGGCGCGGCGGAGTCGTGAACATCAACGGAGTAGGGATCTTTCTCGGTGAGAATGCGCAAGGAAAGCCCGACAACAGCACGGAGACGCTGCTTCGGCACATCGACTATACCGCAAACCTGATAGGTCCCGAGCACGTGGGTCTCGGCCTGGATTACGTCTTCGATCCATCGGAGCTGCAGGAGTACCTGCGGAAGGACAGCACGAGATTTCCTGCGCAAATGGGCAACGCGAATGCGTACACCCAGGTGGAGCCGGAGCGCTTTCCGGCGATTGCAGACCGTCTTCTGCAAATGGGCTACGCAGAGATGGACGTGCAGGGTATCCTGGGCCACAACAACCTGCGCATCGCGCGCACGATATGGCGATAGCCCAGCCGGGCACATCGGTCTTACCCCCCCCCACGAACATCTGCCGCCACCGGCAGCATACGTCACGACGTGATGTATGAGCCTGACCCGGACAATTCGATAACGCGTCGGATCGCACTCAGAAATCCCACTGGTCACATTTCGCACCAAAATATCCCACTTCAACCCGCAACTTTATTTTCTCGGTCGCAGGCTTGCATCTTGGTGTCGCGCGCACACCACGAAATCTCTGGCTGGGAGATTCCTCCCGGTACGTTCCTCTCGCATCAGTTCAGACGTCTTCGTATACCGTCTGTAATTTCATCAACTGTGAACGCAATCTCGTACTCGTCCTTTGCGTCGAAAATCACCGCCAAGTCAGCACGATTGTCCACTGACCTCCTTGCAGGTCAGCCGGTCCATGGATATAGTCATCTCACGTTCGGAGGAGATGTTGTTGTCGTCACACGCAAACCGGCTTCCGCGTCGCTCCGACAGGAAAGCAGCAGCCCCGGCTCGGCTCGCCTGATCGGAGAGCTAACGGAGCCTCAGGCAAGGGAGCGCGACGAGTCTGCGCATCCAGAGACGTTGCGGTCACAACACGAGAAATGCCATGCGCCGCATGAATTCCTCCGCACTTTCCGCGCTGCGCTTCTTCGAGGCCGCAGCTCGCCTCGGGAGCTTTACCCGTGCCGGGGAGGAGCTCTGCATCACACAAAGTGCGGTCAGTCAGCACGTCAAGTCGCTCGAGGAGCGACTGGGATGCAAGCTGTTCTTCCGGCTGCCGGGACAGATCAGGCTGACCGACGGCGGCAAGGCATTCGCGGAGGTTGTAGCCCGCGTGTTACGGGAGCTCGAGGAAGCCGCCGACGTCCTGGTAGCCCCGCGCCGCGCGAAGATCGACGTGCGGCTGCGCACCGGACCCTCCTTTGCCCTGCGCTGGCTCATCCCTCGACTGGGACAGCTTCATGCTCGCCATCCGAACATCAGGCTGCACATCATCGGGGACTACAACTACCTGGATCTGGAGCGCAAGAACTTCGATCTGGCGGTCGAGCTCACGCAAGCGCCGCCGCAGCGGCTGCATTCGGAGCTTCTCATGGAAGAGTACCTGACTCCGGTCTGCACCTGGAAATACCTGGCGAAGCACTACTTCCTGAAGACACCCGGGCATCTAGCGCGCTGCGTGCTGCTGCATGACGGAATCCCATGGCAATCCGCCGGTGAGGACGCCGAATGGCGCTACTGGCTCGACGCCGTCGGCGCTCCCGGTGTCGACAGCACCGAGGGTCAGTTCTTCACGGCTGCGGACATGGCAATTCAGGCGGCGCTATCCCATCAAGGCGTCGCGATAGGACGCCTGTCGCTTGTCCAAGGGTTGCTGAGTGCACGTGAGCTCATCGCGCCTTTCTTGCAACGGATCCGGCATCCCGCTGGTTACCGCCTGATTTACCCGAGCGAGCTGGCCGGTCGTCCCGGCGTCCTGGAAGTCGCAAGCTGGCTGCGCGAGGAGGCAGCCATAGCGGATCAGGCGCGAACCGAACCGGCTCGCGCGAATGACATAGCAGCCAAGAAGCGGCATCGATCCACATCGGCCGAAACTGATCCCGTGGATCGGCCTCGGTTAGCCTCCCAGGCATAGGCTCAACCTCGTAGCGCCTCTGGGCCTGTCTGTCGCCTCCCGACAGATGGCTCGATGGGCGGAGCGGCCCTTTGCGATGGACCGTCAGCCCCGCCGCCCGCATGGGGCCGCGATCCGCATCTGCTGATAGCGATTTGCGGACCGCCGGATCCGTACAACATCCCAGACTCCGCTCTCAGAACGGGTCGGCATACCGGACCCCGAGACGTGCTGGCCATGCACAGGCAGCCATGCGCCGTTTGCTAATGGGCCTATTAGTAAACCGAAGGACGACTTCTGTCTGCACCACATACGCTGCAGCGCTTGGGGGCTTGCGAGCTGCTCATAGCAGTTCTGCGCAAGGCATTGCAGCGACGTCGCCGAGAGGTCTTACATGCTCAACAGGTTCACGGTTCTCAAGGGTTTGACGATATCGATACTGGCCATCTCAACCCATCCCGCATCCGCAACCACCACAGCCCGCGCATGTTTTGCACCGCGATTACTCACCGATGCACCGAGTAATGCAACCCACGCGCGTCTGTCGCAAAGCGAAATTCAGTCGCCGGCTGTTGAACCTCATCGGTGCGCCGCCAGAAGCCGAAAGCATCCTCTTCGCTCCCCTGGAGCCGTCCGGATTGCTGATTCGAGTAACGGCCCTCGACATGCAACATCCGCAAGCTCACAGAACACATCCGCAAACTCACAGAACGGCGGAGCAGTCAGCCCGCCGGAGCTGCAAGTAGTTCTGGTTACCGCACAGAAACGACTCCAACCGCTTCTGGATGTGCCGGTGCCTGTGACAGTTCTGAATGCCGAGGCGCTCGTTGCGCAGGCGCGGTTCCGTCTCGAGGACTACTATACGAGCGTTCCGGGTCTGAGCGTCACGCCGGGCGAAACGAGTGGCGCCCCTCAACTCGCCATTCGTGGCGTCACTACCGGAGGGTTTACCAATCCCACCGTCGGAATCATCATCGACGATGTGCCATTCGGGTCATCGTCCTATCTCGATTATGGCAATGAAGCTCCAGACATCAATCCAAGCGATCTTGCGCAGATCGAGGTACTTCGAGGCCCGCAGGGGACACTGTATGGCGCAAGCAGCATCGGCGGGCTGATCAAGTACACCACCATCTCTCCATCCACGGCTCGAACCAGCGGACATGTCGAAGCGGGATTGAGTCACGTCTCCAACGGCGCGGAGCTGGGCTACTATGCGAGTGGAGCCGTCAATGTTCCTCTCAGCTCCGAGGTCGCCGTTCGCGCGAGCGCCTTTGCGCGCCTGGACCCCGGGTACGTTGACAATGTCCTGACCGGCCGACGCGGCGTCAACCGCGGTACCGTCGAGGGCGCACACATTTCCGGGCTGTGGAAACCCTCGGAGGACCTTTCGATCAAGCTCAGCGGCCTGATCCAGGAGCAGCGGGTCGATGGCTCCCCCGAAGTGGCGATTCGGCCTGGCCTCACCGATCTCCAGCAGACGGACATCGCCGGAACCGGCTGGAGAAAGAATCAGATTCGCGCAGTCAGCGCGATAGTCGCGGCTAAGCTGGGCGCGGTTGCGCTGACGTCCATCACCGGCTTCACCGAGAACCTCGACGGCTACTCGTACGATTACACGCCCGCACTTGGCGCATTCACCAATGCCGAATTCGGGGTATCGGGTACGCCGCTGCTCGACCACACACGGACCAAGCGAACCACGCAGGAGCTCCGGCTTTCCAGTTTCACCCCCTCGTCAGTCGACTGGCTCTTTGGCCTGTACTTCAGCCGCGAGACTTCTCGCCTCAACGAAAGTCTCTTGGCCTCAGACCCGCTGAGCGGTGCCGTGGTCCTCGACTGGGGCGACTTCGATGACCCAAACTCCTACACCGAGACCGCCGCGTTCGCCGACGTCACCTTTCATGTGACTCACCGCTTCGACATCCAAGTGGGCGGGCGAGAGAGTCACGATCAACAGACTCTGACCGAGATCACCACCGGTCTGTACGATCCACTGCTTCTCGGAGTTCCGTCACCCGTCATCTACCCGGAGACGCGCACGGACGAGAACGCGTTCACTTACCTCTTCACCCCTCAGTTGAGGATCTCGCCGGAGCTCATGGTCTACATTCGGTTGGCGTCGGGCTTCCGGCCGGGCGGTGCCAACGCGAACGCTACCACGTCCGGGCTGTCTCATTTCGACCCGGACAAGACTCAGAACTACGAGCTGGGCGCCAAAGGGGAGTTCCTGGACCACCGGCTGGCAGTCGATGCGTCGCTGTACTACATCGATTGGAAGGACATCCAGCTGCAACTGCGTAATCCCGTTACCTACTACACCTACTTCGCCAACGGAAGTCGTGCAAAGAGTGAGGGAGTCGAGCTTTCCGTGCAGGCGAGACCCGTGGCAGGCCTCACGCTCGGGGGGTGGATTGCGTCGGACGACGCCATACTGACCCAGGATCTGCCCGCAACCAGCACCGCATATGGCCTCGCCGGCTCCCGCCTTCCGGCCAGCAGCCGCTTTTCCGCCAACGCGTCGGTCGAGGAAGAGTTTCCCATTCGCGACAACCTCTCTGGATTCGTCGGCGGCATCGAAAGCTATGTGGGCAGCAGAGAGGGAATCTTCACGGCAAAACCGCAACGGCAGATCTATCCGGCCTACGCGCGGACTGATCTGCGGACCGGCCTGCGATTCGGCGCCTGGTCCGTCACTCTTGCGGTGATCAACGCAATGAATCGTCGAGGCATTCTCACGGGTGGCCTGGGCACGCTCAATCCGGCGACCTTCTACTACATTCAGCCTCGCACCGTCTCCCTTACGGTCTCAGGCGACCTCAAATAGGGATATCGGCCGTCGTGACCGTCGGAGACCGCCTGTCCTGTCCACTTACTTGTGATCGCCTGTTCGACCTCAGCCACCTTCACGACGCGAGGATTTGCCGCACGGGAAGGCGTGTGGCCTATGTCTCGTCGTACACGACACTTGTCAACGAAAGCGAGAAGTTTCGCATATTCCTTCTCGACCTGCTGGATGGCACCGAAGCGCAGCTCGACTTTCCCGGCGACGCCACGTGGCCCAGGTGGTCTCCAGATGGGACTGCGCTCGCGTTTCTGGGTCAGTCAGGCGACTCAGGAAGACTGCACCTCTGTTATCCCGAAATCGGCTCGACCCGGCCGCTGTCGCCCGAAGGAGAGCACGTCGTTGGCGCGTCTTCCTGGAGCCCGGACGGATCGCGCATTGCGTATACGACCCAGAGCAGACAGGCCCTTCCGGGCATACGGCGGGTAACAGCCAGAGCCTTTCGAGCCGAGGGAATTGGATTCACGGATGACGTGTGCTATTCGATTCGGATTCTGGATAATCAGACGGGGATGAGCCGTCGGCTGGACCTTGGGGTGCCCGTTGCAATCCGGCCTCGATTCAGTCCATGCGGGCGTCGTCTGCTGTTCCTGGGTGGAGATGGCGCCTCGGCCTATGGATCCTTTGGCGGTCTCAGACTGTTCACTGTCGATCTCCTCAACGGCAAGGTTTCCGCGGTCCTGAATGGCGATTGGTCCATCTCGGCCGCGGACTGGACTCCGAGCGGCGAAAGGATAGTGGTGGCCGGCGCGCCGCATGGCCCACTGTCAGTTCTCTGGCCCGAGTTGTGGGTGGTGGCCGCTGATGGCTCCGATGCCACATGTCGAACCGACGGTTGCAGAGGGGTCGTCGGTCTGCGCATGCATCACGACATGCCAACCTGGAATACGTCACAGGAATTCGCCTTCGTCGTTCCGAGCGAAGATGAGGCATTTGCGACGGTTACCCGGCACGGACGCGCGGAAATACTACGGATCGCCCTGAAGGGACCCGAGGATACCGAAGCCGTGATATCGGGAGAGAGATCCTGCCTCGTCTTGGACGCATGCATGGGGACTTCTCAGCTCCTCTTCTGCGCCAGCGACATGTATCGACCTTGGGATCTCCGTATTGCGGCCTTGACCGGAAATCGCGAGCGGGAGATCAAATCCCTCAATTCATCGGTTCTTGCGACCTGGCCGGAGCTGACGGCCGAGCATCTGACCTCGACCAGTCCGGATGGGATCGCTTGTGATGGCTGGCATGTAAGCCGACGGAGCAGCAAGGCTCCGCACCCGACAGTGATGTTCATCCATGCAGGTCCATTTCTCTCCGTCGGCCATATCTTCCGATTCGATTTCCACCTGCTGGCGTCGAATGGGTTCGCGGTGCTGTTCACGAATTTCCGCGGCTCGGTCGGGTACGGAGCGCCGTTTGCGCGCGCCATCATCGGCGACTGGGGGGCTCGAGGATACCTCGATCATATCGCCGCAGTGGACGTTGCGGTCTCTCGAGGAATGGCCGACGGTAATCGCCTCGGCGTGTGGGGAGCCTCACACGGAGGCTTTGCGACCGCTTGGATAGTGGGCCACACGTCGAGATTTCGGGCTGCGGTTGCCGAATCGGCGATTACGAATTTTTCCACCCTCTACTATCTGTCCGACGACCCTGACGTCTTTGCGCGTGATCTGGGGGGCCGGCCGGATGAGATCCCGGACGTCTACCGTTCCCGCTCGCCGCTCACATACGCCGCACGCTGTCGCACTCCGACGCTGCTCTTGCATGGTGAGAGTGACCTGCGGTGCCCAGTTGCCGAAGCCGAGCAATTCTATCGAGCTCTTCACGATGCCGGCTGCATCACTGAATTGGTCATCGTGCCAGGCATGACGCATCTGGGTGACTCGATCGGGCCTCTGGCTGCCCGTAGGGGCCAGAACGAAGCTCTGCTGGATTGGTTTCAGCGGTATCTATGAGCGGTGAGGCCGTATCCGGGACGGGGCGGGCTTCCCGTTGAAGCAGTTTTCGCTATTGCAGAGACGGGGAACCCAGCTTGCGCTCATAACGTGCTTGATGGTGGCCGAGGGTTTCGCCCGGACTGCGTTGAGCCCACTGCAAGACTCCGTTCGCGCCGCATTGATGCTTACCGACAACGAAATGGCGCTTCTACAGGGTCCCGCGTTGGTATTGCCGTCAGCGCTGTTGGCAATTCCGCTCGGTGCGCTGGTGGATCGGCTCTCGAGGCAGCGGTTACTGATCGTGTTTGCTCTGCTTGACGTCCTGGGGACGGCCGCAAGCGCCTCCGCTCGAAGCCTCATGATCCTTTTTGCTGCCCGCTGCGTGGTCGGACTCATGGCATTTGCGACGGCGGTCGCGGCAATTTCGTTGATTTCCGATCTGTATCCGGCAGACCGGCGCGGCTACGCGACGATGGTTGCCACCATCGGCGAAGTTCTCGGGATCGCGGCAGCTTACGGGGCGGGCGGAATGCTCCTGGAACGCTTCGAACCGTACGGAGTTGCGTGGGCGGCGACCATGTGGTCGTTCGCCGCGATCCTGACAATTGCCCCATTGGCAGCCTGCCAGATCGGCGAGCCTGCCCGCACGGACTGCGAGACTGTGGATCGCCACCACATTCATCCCTGGCATTCCTTGTGGAAGCATCGGCAGCTGTTCGCCGTGCTCGTCACGGGAAAGGTGACGGTAGGCGCCGCCTACGGTGCCGTGCTCACTTGGGCGGAGCCCGCTCTGCAGCGCTCATTCGGACTTTCCGCCGTGAGAGTCGGCGCAGTGATGGCGATGTCCGTCACGATTGGGGGTGTCATCGGCCCACTGCTGGGCGGGCCTTTGGCCGATGCCGGCGAGCGCAGGGGCGGGCCCAGGAGGACGGTCACCCTGCTGGGCCTCGTGTCGCTTCTGGCCGTGCCGGCAGGCACATTTGCCATTGTTCCGAATGCCGCGCTTGCAGGCGTCCTGCTCATCGCCTTCATGATCATCATAGCAACGATCGGCGTCGCAGAAATGACGGTAACCACGATCGTGCTGCCCAACGAGATACGCGGACTTGCGCTTGCGGTTCTGCTCGCAGCAGGTCTCATCCTAGGGGCCGGCCTGACGCCGGTCGCTGTCAGCCTTCTGGCCGGGCACTTCCACACCCATCATGCAATGGCTGAGTCGCTCGCAATCACCTGCATGACCATAGGCGCCATCAGCAGCTTCTTGTTTCTGGCCACCCGACATCGCTTCTCCTCTCGCCAATTCAATAGTCGGTTCGATTGTGCGGACGCGGCTCACTCTGCCGAGCGCGGGTGAGCAGACCGGAGGATCGCATGAGCCACGATGACCAGTGCAGTCCCGAAGTCCGCCCGGTCGTTCGCCTCGACGAAAGCAGGATCGACGCGATATTCGCGAACCTGAGTCAATGCCATCTTCCCGGAGTGGCCGTGGGGATAGCGCACTGCGGCCTTCCGGTCTATCGCAAGGGATTCGGTCTGGCATCCATGGAGCTGCCATGCGTACTGTCGACGGCGACGCGAATGCGCATCGGCTCGACAAGCAAGCAATTTACGGCTTTCGCCTACCTGCTTCTTTGCGAGGATGGCGTTGCATCTCTGGACAATCGTCTTGGCGACTACTTCCCGGACTTCAGTCCCGCGGTGCGCCGAGTCACCATGCGCCAACTACTCGGCCACACGAGCGGAATCATGGATGCGACGGAAATCCGCTTTCGTCTGGGGGGCTTCGAGGGCGCTCCCGCGACGACCCGCCAGCTGCTCTCCCTCTACCGCGCCCTTGATGATGTAAACGCTCCACCCGGCTCGACATGGATTTACAACAACGCGGGATACATCCTCCTGGGAGCCGCCGTCGAAAAACTCTGCAAACAGTCACTGCAGGACTTTCTCTGGAAACGCGTTTTCTCCCCGATCGGGATGTACGACACCTTGATCCGCTCCTCGGACGCTTTCTTTACACCCCACACCGCTACACCGCACACACTGATGCGCGATGGCGGATTTCGACGGCGTTTCTGGGGACTCGAATTTGCGGGCGCGGGAGACGTTCTCTCGACCGTGGACGATCTGCTGCGCTGGCTCGCGCACATGAAATCGCCCGTGATCGGGAACAGAGCCACTTGGGAGACGATGCTGTCACCGCAGACTCTCTCAAACGGAACATCGACCGGTTATGGCGGGGGACTGATCCGGAACACATATCGCGGGTTGGAAACAGTAAATCATGGTGGAGGGTGGATCGGCGGAAACGCACAAGCGCTGAAGGTACCCACCCTGGACCTCGATGTCGTCGTAATCTCGAACCGCAGTGACATATTCTCACCGGTTCTCGCCTACCAGATCATCGACGCGAGCGTCTCCGGCTTGGAGCCCAAATTGGCCGGCGACGGCCAGTCCACGGGTGAGCAACGCTTCTCGGTATATCGGTCCACTCCTGTGAGGATTCCGACGACCCCTCGAGGGTCCGGCAATTCGTCAACGCCAGGCGAGCATCTCACGGGTCTCTTCCGATCCAGCACGACGGAACGCATCGTGCAACTATTCCCTGAGCACGGTATGCAAATCGTGTCGATAGATGCCCATGATCTCCCCTACGAGCGCGACGGACATGGCAACTTGGCCCCGATTCCCGTATGGAGTCACATCAGGCGTTACGTCGAACTCCCTCCGAGCGACGGTGCAGTACCGAGGATCCGTTTATGGGACTTCGGCGAGCCCGACGAGCTGACGCGCGTCGAGCCCAAGCCGACCGCCGACGCCTCGCCGCTCCAGGGCGACTATCGCGCGAGCGGCATCGACGCTGTAGCGCGAATCATCCTGGAAGCAAACGGCCCGCGCCTGCGCTTCGACAGTCCGTTCGGATCGAGCGAATACCATATGACTCACCTTTGCGAGCACAGTTGGCGCATCAGCTGCCCCGATTCCTTTTTTCTCGATGCCATATTGGTGTTCAGTGAGGCGCATGATGCGTTCCGGATATTTGCCTACAATGTAAGGGGCTTTCGCTTCAGCAGAGGGGAATAACGGCTATACGGCGATACTTCCGATGCTCAGATTGGAGTGTTTCGGCATTTCCTCGAGGAGCGTGAGGAACGCTTTGGCGAACCGGTCCATCGTACCGTAGAAGAAGCGGCATACCGGAAAATACAGACCACCTGTGATCGCTTGGCCCGTATCGAACAGGGTCATGCCTGGATCGTTATCTCTTCCGAGGCGCTTCAGCATCGGCTGTCCGAACGCCATCGGCTCGCAGACCATGTCGGAGCTGCTCTGCAATCGCAGGTCGCGGTCATAATTCCGCCCTTGAGGGACCCAGTTGAAAATGCAGGCTCGACAGAACGCGGGGCGAGGCACCAGGGTCTCGAGATACGAGCAATCCGCGTGATCGACGGCTTCGCAGTACTCCATCACGACCAACCGCAGCAACTCCGGCAACGTGATCGTATCCGGCGTCTCGATGCAGATGAACAATGGGGTCGCAAAGTAACCTATCGTCTCTCTCAATTCGATCGATTGCCGGCCGTCGCTCAAGCACTGGACGACTGTTCGGGACATGTTGCACCAACGGGACAGGAGGCCGATGTAGGCGGTCAGGACACAGAGGACGAGTGTCGTTCGGTTCTGCCGTGACCATTTCTGGAGATCGATTCGCAGATCGCCAGGAATTTCGATTGCCGCCATGTCCCATGCAGGAGCCGATTCCAACGGCAGATCCAGGTCTCGCGGAAAGGGCGTGTATTCACGCTCGAGGAGATGTTCACGCCAGTTGCAGCCGCCGGAGCAGAGCGGGACGAAGCACTCATACACGGAAAGGTCGAAATTGAGAGAAGTCGACTGCAGCACGGATCGGAAATCGCCTGGGCCACCTGCACCCCGCGCCCAGTGGATCAGGTTGACTACATTGCGATGCTCGACCGCCACGCCCTTCGGCCTGCCGGTCGAACCGGAGGTGTAGATGATGTAGGCCAGATTCGACGGGCTCAGGCCGAAGCGGCTGGCGGAGAGGTCTTCAGTCGGGCACGCGGCGAGCCTCGTCGAGTCGCCGTCGAGCGATACGGTCTGCGCGGTGGAGCGCGGCAACGTTCCACGCAGCGATTCCTGCGTGATCACGACCTGCGGCGCCGCATCCGCCAGAATGAAGGCAAGTCGCGCCACCGGATATTCGGGGTCGAGAGGCACGTAGGCGCCGCCCGCCTTCAGAATCCCGAGCATGCCGACGATCATGCCGGTCCCGCGCCTGACATGCAGGCCCACCGGGCAGTCCGGTCCAATTCCCATGGATCGCAGATGGCAGGCCAGTCGATTTGCGCTTGCGTTGAGCTGTGCAAACGTAAACGGGCGCTCCCCGTGCTCGACGCCTGCCTCCAACGCGATTGCGTCCGGTGTCCGCCGAGCTTGCTCCTCGAAGAGCTCGTGAATCAGCTGCTTCCGGGGATACTCAACTGCCGTGGCGTTGGGCTCATGAACGACCCGGTTCCACTCCGTCGCGCTCATCACGGGCAGGTCACTGACAGGCTGATACAGATCCTCCGTCATGGCTCCGAGCGCCAGCTCCCAGCCCGCCAGCATGCGCTCGATCATCTCTCGCTCGAAAAGCTCGCTCGCGTAGTCGAGGGTCCCGATGAATCCTTGCGCGCTTTCCGAAAGCGACAAGGCCAGCTCCAGGGACGTTTGCGCCCCGTCACCGGAGGGTTGCCTGTCCTCCGGCATTGCATCGAGAGCGATCGTGAATTGCAGGTCGGGGGCGGCCTCTCCCGAGAGACGCAGAGCTTCGGCCATCTGCTGAAAGCCGGCATCCTGGTGAGAGTCGGCCCTCCGAAGGCCGGACTTCAGTTCCTTCAGGAACCGCTTGACCGTCAGCTCCTCCCGCAGACGGCAGCGCACGCCCACGGTGGTCCGGATACCGGCCTGCGGGAGCTTGCCATCGGCCGGCGAGCGGCTGGCGAGCCGGGCACCGATGAGGATGTCATCCTGCCCGCTCCAGCGCGAAAGCACTACGGCCCAGCCGGCCAGGAGCGGAACGATGATCGGCAGCACCAGGCGATACGCCAGGGCCTCGAGCGCGGCGGACAGCCGCGCGGGGAGTATCACCGGCGCCTGCGCGGCCGCATGGAGCGGGTTTTGGGGGCGCGGCCCCTTTGTGGGCAGCTCGAGTCGCTCAGGGAGGCCCGAGAATTCGCCCAGCGCGTAAGCCTTGCGCATTTCAGCGCGGCTTGCCGCGACCCGCTCGACACCGGGCCGCCACTGAGATCGGCCACCCCTGTTGGACCCATTCATCCGCCGCACCTCCAGAACTCCGGTTGCCATCACGGGCGAATTCGGCGCCCGCCCCTTGAGTGATTTCTCGTGTGACGTGCTTTGCGCGCAGGGACATCAAGTGCCTGCGCGTGTGCCTCTGTCAACGCCCGGATCCCGTGTTGGTGTCAAGCTCAGCGCCATGCTCGTGGACTTTTGCCCGCTGCTCGCGAGGTCGGGCGCTTCGCCGGACGCTTGAAATGACAGGGAATTTTCGCCTTGCCATGCCGTCGGCTCGAGCGCTGCCGTTTCATCGCGAAACAGCGCAAGTCACGCGGCAACAGCACAAACCAACGCCCGCGGCAATACCCCTGATCAGGGGACAGACAGATCCCTCGGGAAGTGCAATGATCCGTGGGCGCGGGACTGACATCGTTTCAAGGCCCTCCGCGCGCGGGAGGAGACGGTGATTGGGAATACCGAAGCTTGCCATCCGGCCGGCAGCCGGCCGGTGGACGGGGATGAGGCCGCGGTCGCCGGCCAGCGCCCGGGCCGCTCGGCCATCGTGGAGCTCGATCCTTTTGAATGCAGGCTGTGGGCATCCCACGACCGGCCGGAGGATGAGCTGACGCAGGCCGGTTGCCGGGAAGAGATGGACCACATTCGCAGACATGGCCAGGCGGTTCCGGTCATCGGACGACTCATCCATGACGATCCGCAATGTAAGGTGGAGATCATCTGCGGCGCACGCCGGCATTTCATCGCGCGGCAGCTTGGTATCCCGCTGCGCGTGGAGCTGCGCGAGCTGACCGATCCTGAGGCCTTCGCCCTCATGGATGGCGAGAATCGGCTTCGCAGGGACTTGAGTGTCTATGCGCGTGGATTGAGCTACGCGAGCGCACTGCGCGGCAAGCTGTTCAGATCGCAACGCGAGCTGGCCCGCGTCCTTGGCATTCCGGTGACCCGGGTGACCCGCTGCATGATGGTCGCGGAGCTGCCCGCAATCGTCATCGACGCGTTCCCGAAGTCCGCGGACATTCGCGAGCGCTGGGGCGTCGCGCTACACCACGCGTGTGGAAGCGCCAAATCGCGGGCCGCCGTATTGGAACGCGCCCGCAGGTTGGCGCGGATGGAGCCCCGCCTGGCTCCCGAGGAGGTTTACCGGAAGTTGCTCAGGGGGCTGGGCCCCCAACGTGCGATACTCCCGGACGAGGTGATCCGGGATGCGCGGACCGGCAGGATCGTCTGTCGCATTCGCGACGGGCGGGCCGTCTTCTGGCTGGGATTTCCGAAGGTCGTGGCGAATCGCGACAAGCGCGCGAAGCTGCTCGAAGTTGCACAGCGCATCCTTCAATCGGGTGAACAGCACCCTGATCGCAATGGCAGTACATCGAATTAGCCCACCGCTCCCACGAGCGCCAGGAGGATTGCGCAATGCGCGTACTCGGTACGGCTGAGATCCGCTCGCTGGCTTCTATGCCCCGGCTCATCGACTGCCTCAGGGAAGCCTTTCGCGATCCGCCGGTCTCTCCCGGCCGTGAGCTGACGCCCGTCCCCGGAGGGCATGGCGATCGTATGCTGCTCTACATGCCGGCTTTCGATCCGACGGGAGGGGGAGCCGTCAAGCTGGCAACCGTCTTCCCTGACAATAGCGACAGGGGCCTGCCGACCATCCAGGCGGCGCTGGTCGTTTTCTCGGAATCAGGAGCACCGGTCGCGATCCTCGATGGGGCGGAGGTAACCCGGCTGCGCACCAGCGCGGCCTCGGCTCTTGCGTCGACCTACCTGTCGCGGGCCGACAGCGAGCGCCTCCTGGTGGTCGGTACCGGAGCGTTGGCGCCGTACATGGCGCTGGCTCATTGCACCGTGCGCCCGATCCGTCGAGTTACGGTGGCGGGCCGGCGCGAGGAGCGTGCGAGGGCAACGGCGATCGAAGTCCGTTCCCTGCTGGGTGGCGGGATCGAGGTGGAGGTCGCAAGCGCTCTCGACCGAGCGGTCGCCGCGGCGGACATCATCTGCTGCGCAACGAGCAGCGCACAGCCGGTTCTCGCCGGAGAGTGGCTGCGTCCGGGTACATTCGTCGATCTGGTGGGCAGCTTCTCCCCCGCCAGACGCGAGGCCGATGACGAGGCGGTGGCCCGCTCACGGATCTTCGTCGACACCCTCGAAGGAGCGCTGGCCGAGGCCGGTGACCTCCTTCAGCCACTCGAACACGGCATCATCGGGCGTGAGCGCATCGAGGGGGAACTCTCCGATCTGGTGTCGGGACGGGCCGCTGGGCGGCGGGGAGCCGATGAGATCATCCTCTTCAAGTCCGTGGGCAGCGCCATCGAGGATCTCGCGGCCGCGAAGCTCATCGTGACGGCGGCTGGGTAGGCCGCGCAGCGAGCCTTTGCGCCTATCGAGGACTGGCGAGGAGCCGCTCGACGTAACGCGCGATCTGATCGACCTCGATGTTGACGCGAGTACCGACACGCAACGCGCCAAGTGTCGTTACCGCCTGGGTGTGAGGGATGAGGTTGATGCCGAAACTCGTGTCTTGCACGTCATTGACGGTAAGACTTACGCCATCGATCGAAACGGAGCCCTTGCGGGCGATGTAGCGGGCGAGCGCGGCGGGCACGGACACCTCGATCCGGGTCGAGCGCGCATCGCCGCCGATCGCAGCAATCTCAGCCACCCCATCGACGTGACCTGAAACGAGATGGCCGCCGAGAGGATCGCCTGCCCTCAGCGAGGGCTCGAGGTTCACCGCAGAGCCGGGCGCCAGATCGCCTAGTGTTGTCAGCGAAAGAGTCTCTCGCGACACATCGGCGGCGAACGTACGATCCCGCAATTCGACAGCAGTCAGACAACAGCCCTGCACGCAGATGCTATCGCCGACGCTGATTCCGGACGGATCGAGGCGATCGAAGGCGATCACCATGCGTACGTCGCCGCTGCGCGTCTCACGGCTCACCACCTGGCCGACGTCTTGAATGATACCTGTGAACATCAGTGGGTCTCCCTCGGCGGTTAGCGCGACACACTCACGTTGCCAACGCTGCTGCGGCGGCTGATGCGGGCCGCAGCCTGAGGCGCAAATCCTCACCGATCTGGCGCGTCTCGATCACGGTGAGATTGGGTGCCGACTCGAGAGCCTGAAGCTCGCTCATCTGCACCAGCGGCCGCGCCTGCGGCCCGAGCAGCTTCGGCGCCATGTAAATGATCAATTCGTCGACGAGCGCCTCACCCAACAGCGACCCGGCGAGCCGGGGGCCCGCCTCCACCCACAGCTCGTTGATTTCCCGCCGGCCGAGGCGGTCCATCACCTCGGGCAGGCTCAGAGATGCCGTCCCGGACACCTCCTCGATCTCGGCGCCACGCTCCAGGAGCTGCGCCCGCTGGGCTTCGCGCACGCCGCCTTTCTCGCCATGACTCACAGCCGTCATGATCAGGACGGCGCCCCCCGTCGTCAGCATCCGCGCGCCCGGCGGAGTCTGCAACCGGGAGTCGAGCACGATACGCAGGGGCTGCAGCCGCGGGCGTCCGGAAGGCGGGGCCGGCAACCGCACATCGAGTCTGGGATCGTCGGCGAGCACCGTTCCGATGCCCGTCAGGATTGCGGAGCTGCGCGCGCGCCAGTGCTGCACATCCTCGCGGGCGGCGGGACCGGTGATCCACTGGCTCGCGCCATTCGCCAGGGCCGTTCGCCCATCGAGGCTCATGGCGAGCTTCATCCGCACCCATGGCCGGCCGGAGCGCATGCGCTTGAGGAACCCGGGATTGAGCTCCGCGGCCTCTGCCGCCATGAGGCCGCCTTCGACGGCCACTCCCGCCCGGCGCAGCGCCTCCGCCCCGCGGCCGCTCACTCGCGGGTTGGGATCTTCCAGCGCAAAGACGACACGCGCCACTCGCGCGGCGATCAACGCCTCGACACAGGGCGGGGTACGGCCATGATGGCTGCACGGCTCCAACGTGACAAAGGCGGTTGCGCCGACAGCTCTGGGTCCCGCGGCGCGCAGCGCGTTGACCTCCGCATGAGGCTCACCGGCGCGCTCATGCCACCCCGCACCGACGATTTGCTCGCCTTGGGCGATGATGCAGCCCACCCTGGGATTCGGATGAGTCGTCTCGAGGCCGCGCTCGGCGAGCTCGAGTGCCTGCGCCATCGCGCGGCGGTCAAAGTCCGTGAACATGGATCGAGCGCCTCATCCGATGCCCGGGACGGAAACCGCGGCTGTTGGCGGCGGAAGGCATCACTTGCGGCCATCCTCGCCGTCAGTCTTTTCTTCGTCCGGCGGCAGCAGAGAGAGCTGATCGCGATCCTGTGCCGGCTGCCGCTTCGCGGGGCGCTTCGGCTCCCGGGCAGGCTGATTGCCTTCGCTCTGGCCGCCGCGCAGCTTGCGGATCTCCTCGTGGAACGCTTCGACATCCTCGAAATGCCGGTACACCGAGGCGAAGCGCACGTAAGCCACCTCATCGAGCTGCCGCAGCTCCTCCATGACGAGCTCGCCGATCACTCGCGACGGCACCTCGCGGTCGCCCTGGGCGCGGACCCTGTGGGTGATGCGGCTCAGCGCCTCATCCACCTGCGGGCGCGGCACCGGCCGCTTCTCCAGCGCCTTCTCCATGCCGGAGCGCAGCTTGCCTTCATCGAATGGCTCGCGGGTACGGTCACCCTTGACGACCATGGGCATCAGGAGCTCCGCGGTCTCGAAGGTGGTGAACCGCTCGCCGCAGGCGAGGCACTCGCGGCGGCGGCGGATCTGACGCCCTTCGCCGGCCAGCCGGGAGTCGGTTACCTTGGTCTCGACATGGCCGCAGAATGGACAGTACACGAATTGCCCGGTCGCACCGCTCGTGCGGACCCGGTCCTTATTCGCCGTACACGGGGAAGCGCCGGCAGAGCTCGAGCACCTGGCCCCGCACCCGCTCCACGACCGCGTCCGCGCCACCCGCATCCAACACGTCGGCGATGAGGTCGGCGACCTGCTCTACCTCGCGCTCCTTGAAGCCGCGCGTCGTCGATGCCGGGGTGCCGATCCTCAGCCCGCTGGAAATGGCGGGCGGCCGCGGATCGTTAGGCACGGCGTTCTTGTTGACAGTGATGTTGGATTTGCCGAGCGCGGCATCGGCTTCCTTGCCGGTGACCGTGCGGCCGATGAGGCTGACCAGAAAGAGGTGGTTGTCGGTACCGCCCGAGACGATCTGGTAGTCGCGGCGGGCGAGTCTGGCGGCCATGGCGCGGGAATTCGCCAGCACCTGGCGCTGGTAGGCGGTGAATTCCGGCTGCAGTGCCTCGAGCAGCGCCACCGCTTTGGCGGCGATGACGTGCATCAGCGGGCCGCCCTGGGTACCCGGGAAGATCAGCGAGTTGAGCTTCTTCGCGATCTCCTCGTTCTCGCGCGCGAGGATCAGCCCGCCGCGCGGGCCGCGCAGGGTCTTGTGCGTGGTGGTGGTGACGACGTCCGCGTGCGGGACCGGGTTTGGGTAGATGCCCGCGGCGACGAGCCCAGCCACGTGCGCCATGTCCACGACGAGGTAGGCGCCGACGCTCTTCGCGATCTGCGCAAAGCGGGCCCAGTCGACCACGCGCGAATAGGCGGAAAAGCCGGCGATGATCATCTTTGGCCGATGCTCCTCGGCGATACGCTGCACCTGCTCGTAGTCGATCTCCCCGGTCTCCGGCCGGATGCCGTACTGCGCCGCGCGGAAGAATTTGCCCGAAAAGTTGACCTTCGCCCCATGGGTCAGGTGCCCGCCATGATCGAGGCTCATCCCCATGATGGGATCGCCCGGCTGCACGAGCGCGAAATAGGCGGCGGCGTTCGCCTGTGATCCCGAGTGCGGCTGCACGTTGGCGTAGGCCGCGCCAAAGAGCTTCTTCGCGCGGTCGATGGCGAGCTGCTCGGCGATATCGACATACTCGCAGCCGCCGTAGTAGCGCTTGCCCGGGTAGCCTTCCGCGTACTTGTTCGTGAGCACCGAGCCCTGAGCCTGCAGCACGCGCGGGCTGACGTAGTTCTCCGATGCGATCAGCTCGACGTGATCTTCCTGCCGGCGTCGCTCGCCATCGAGCGCGCGGATGAGTTCGGGGTCGAAGCTGCGGATGTCCAGGCTCTTGGCGAACATTCGGGGGGGCCCTGTCGTGGCGACGGAAGGAGGGGAGGAATTGTACCGGAAGAGTCCGTCCGTGACCGGTCGCAGGCGACGCAGGCTTGTTGCCTGGCGCCACCGCCGCGGCGGCCTTCGCCGAGGCGGGCGTCCGCGGGGCCGCGCCCGCTACGCCATCAGGCTCTCGACCACCGCGTTCCAGGCGCTGGCGAGATTGGCGCGATCGTATCCCCCGCCTCCGAGGGCCAGCAGGCGCCCGTGACCGAGCCTCTGCGCCAGGGCAGAGAGCTCGCTTGCGGCACGCGCGTGGGACTGCGGGCTCAGTCGCAGATGGGTGAGCGGGTCCCCTTCGATGCTGTCCGCGCCGCACTGCAGGATGAGGAACTCGGGCTCGAAGCGCTCGAGGTGCTCGATCACCCGCGGCCACAGCTGCGCGAATACGGCATCGTCCGCTCCCGGCGGCAACGGCAGATTGAGCTTGGTGCCCTCGGCAGCGCCGCGGCCCGTCTCCTCCGCTGCTCCAGTCCCCGGATAGAGGTACCGGCCATCCTCGTGCAGGTCGGCGAAGATCACGGCGGCATCACTCTCGAAGGCATAGAAGACACCATCGCCGTGGTGGGCATCGATGTCGACGTACGCGATGCGCGCCAGCCCGAAGCGGCTGCGCAGCAGCTCGATGGCGACTCCGCAGTCGTTGAACACACAGAAGCCCGCGGCGTGATCGCGCGCGGCGTGGTGCAGTCCCGCGATCGGCACGAACGCGCGGCGGAAATCACCCGCCATGATGCCCTCGGTCGCCGTCAGTGTGGCGCCCACCACGCAGGATGCCGCCTCGTACACCCCGCGAAAAGCCGGGGTATCGCCGGCATCGAGATAGCCTTGGCCGCTCGCGGAACGCTCCCGCACGAGCTCGAGGTGACCCGCCGTATGGAAAGCGAGCAGCTCCTGCTCGGTGGCATCGCGCGGCTCGAGCAGATGCACCTTGCGATCGAGCGCCCGCGCGCCGAACTCGCGCAGAAATGCCGCCTGGCGATCGGGCCCGAATGGGTGGCCGTCACCGAAGCCGTAACGCGCCAGACGCTCGCCGGCGATCACCACGACGTTGTCTCTCATGGAATGGGAGCCATCTGCCCAGGAGGGGCCAAGTCGATGATAATACTCCGCGGATACCGTACACGCTCCGGGGCTCGCCCCGGCCTCATTGAAGCGGCGGCACGACTTTGCCGACCCGATGCATTGCGAAACGTTTCCGCGGCTTCGGCCGCGGCCTCATTGAACGGAACCATGGCTCAATACATTTTCACGATGGCAGGGGTCTCGAAGCTGGTCCCACCCAAGCGGGTCATTCTGCGCGACATCAGCCTCTCTTTCTTCCCCGGCGCCAAGATAGGCGTACTCGGCCTCAACGGCTCGGGCAAATCCACACTGCTCAAGATCATGGCCGGCATCGACAAGGAGATCGACGGCGAGGCGCGCCCGCAGAGCGGCATCCGTGTGGGATATCTGCCCCAGGAGCCGCAGCTCGACCCGCAGAGCGACGTGCGCAGCGCGGTACAGGAAGGCGTCGCGGAGACCTTCAACCTGGTGGAGGAATTCAACCGGGTCAGCGACCGGTTCGCCGAGCCCCTCGGGGACGATGAGATGAACGCGCTCCTCGAGCGCCAGGCGAAGCTGCAGGATGCGATCGACGCCGCCGGAGGCTGGGAGCTGGAGCGCAAGCTCGAGATCGCCGCGGATGCGCTGCGGCTGCCCCCCTGGGAGGCGAAGATCGGCACGCTCTCGGGCGGCGAGAAGCGCCGCGTGGCGCTCTGCCGGCTGCTGCTCTCCGCCCCGGACATGCTGCTGCTCGATGAGCCCACCAATCATCTCGATGCGGAGTCGATCTCCTGGCTGGAGCGGTACCTCGAAGAATATCCGAGCACCGTCGTTGCGGTGACGCACGACCGTTACTTCCTGGACAACGTGGCGGAGTGGATCCTCGAGCTCGACCGCGGCCATGGGATCCCGTGGCATGGTAATTACTCGTCCTGGCTCGAGCAGAAACAGCAGCGGCTGAAGCTCGAGGAGCGCGAGCGCGAGGCGCTGCGCAAGGCGCTCGAGCACGAGCTGGAATGGGTGCGCCAGAACCCGAAGGCGCGCCAGGCGAAGAGCAAGGCTCGCCTGCAACGCTACGAGGAGCTCGCCTCACGCGAGTTCCAGGAGCGCAACGAGACCAACGAGATCTACATCCCCCCGGGGGAGCGCCTGGGCGAGCTCGTGATCGAGGTCGAGGGCCTGCGCAAGGGCTATGGCGAGCGGCTGCTCATCGACGCTCTCTCTTTTTCATTGCCGCGCGGCGGTATCGTCGGCATCATCGGCCCCAACGGCGCCGGCAAGACGACTCTGTTTCGGATGCTGACCGGCGGCGAGAAGCCGGATGCCGGCGAGATCCGCACTGGACCGACCGTGAAGCTGGCCTACGTGGACCAGTCACGGCACGCTCTCGATGACAAGAAGACCGTCTGGGAGGAGATCTCCGGCGGCCTCGACATCCTCAAGGTCGGCAGCTACGAGACGCCCTCGCGCAGCTACGTCGGGCGTTTCAAC
>DASVWT010000193.1:0-32009 GCA_036393055.1 Steroidobacteraceae bacterium | reverse complement strand
ACCATCGCCGAGTTCGCCGAGAACGCGGAGATCATCCAGATGCTCACGAGCTTAGGGGTGGACTTCGCCCAAGGCTACGGGGTGGCGCAGCCGCAGCGGGTGCTCAAGGCGGCGGTGGCATAGGCGCGGTGCGGCGACCGTTGGGCTTGCCGGTCGAGCTTCAGCTGCCCCGTCTGGAAGCGAATGACGTGATTTTGCGGATATAATGGCGCCTATGGACTCGAACGGAGCCCTGGCTTCTGAATCGGTCTCGGTGCGCTGCGAGCAGCGCTTGGCAGATTGCGGGATCAGGCCGACCGCCCAGCGGGTGCGGATCGCCTCGCTTCTCCTCTGCGCCCCCCAGCACCTCTCCGCGGAGCAGATCCTGGCGAGCCTGCGCTCCGCCGGCGCCCGGGTCTCGAAGGCGACGGTGTACAACACCCTGAATCTCTTCGCCTCCCACGGCCTCATCCGCCTCCTCTCGGTCGATGGCACCCGAGCCTGGTTCGACTCGAACGTCGACGCCCACTACCACTTCCACGACACCTCGAGCGGCGCCCTGATCGACGTCCCCGTCCCCGAGGTCGAGTTCAGCCGCCTGCCCCCCGCCCCGCCCGGGACGGAGGTCGAGGGCATCGACCTGGTGATCCGCCTGCGCCGGAAGGCTTCTTAGCGCCCGGGGTGCGTACCCGCCCCCGCGGCAGGAGTAACGCACCATGTTCATGTATCACGGCTACTACGGCTTCCATGGGCTCTGGCTCATCGGCGCTGTCATCGCCATCATCCCTTTCTGGCGAATCTGTGACCGCGTAGGCCTCTCCCCGTGGCTGAGCCTGCTCCTGCTGGTCCCACTCGCCAATATCATCTTCGTCTACTACGTGGCCTTCGCGGAGTGGCCGTCCCAGCGCGGCAGCACGGGCAGTACGCCCCCTGGCTTCGGCCCGAACGCCGGCGCAGGCCCGACGCCGACCTGAACCCCGCCACAGCTCCGGGGTGACGGCGGGAGCCTCACCCGATAGAATTCGCCGCCCCGGCGCCGGGATAGCTCAGCTGGTAGAGCAGCGCATTCGTAATGCGCGGGTCGTAGGTTCGAATCCTATTCCCGGCACCATTAATCCCTATCAAGGAACGCCTAATCCCTATCAAGGAACGCCGGATCGGGCGTGACGACGGGCATGGTCTGCCCATTCATGCCGTGTAATGAGTGCTCCTGCCCCGCAGCAGACGCCCAACAGCGCTGCAACACGCTTGCCGGTGGGCCATTAATTCTATATTCTAGAAGATATGGGAAAGCGCGAGTATCTCGGACAGCTCGAGTTGATGGTGTTGCTGGCCGTTGTCAGGCCGTCTTCGCAAAAGGCGTATGGCGTATCGATCGCCCGCGACATCGCCCGTAGCAGCGGGCGACAGGTGGCGCTCGCCAGCGTCTATGCGGCACTAGAGCGGCTGGAGAGAAAGGGATTCCTCGTTTCGAGTCTCGGCGAGCCCATGGTTGAGCGCGGCGGGAAGGCTCGCACCTACTTTCAACCGACGCCGACGGGTATCAAGGAAGCGCGGGAGACTCATGCGACGCTCATGCGGCTCAGCGGGGATCTGCCTGCTCTCAACGGGGAGCCCGCATGACAATCCGGAAAGTGCCAGCCCTTCCGACTTGGCTTCTGAATCGATTCGTTTCCGGGAACCGGAGAGACGCGCTGCTCGGCGACCTCTTCGAAGAATATCAGGCAGGACGCACAGCCAGTTGGTAACGGACTGGTAGCCATCCGGGTGGAACCCTTGAATTTGTGACTCTCGCCCTCGTCACACCGGAACCTCGAAATGCCCGTTGCCTTGTCGCAAATCAGTCTCGCCCTATCCTGGCTCGCCGTACCAGTCGGGCTCATCTGTGTAATCGATGACTGGCTGGTCAGACCGAAGCGTCAGATGGCATTCGTCGCCGATCCGCGCGTCCTGTCACTCGCATATCGCTTGCTGCCGATCTTCGTCGCAGCGGCCATGGTGCGGTTGTTCGTAACCGAGCAGATCGACTTCAGCGCCGTACTCATAGTCGTCTCTGCCGCGACCGGAGCCATCTGGACGGCAGATGCGCTGGTTCTGTCCCAGCGCCGCCGCGCGGCGGCAAAAGCTGCGGGAAAGAACCCAGACGCCCTCCCTGAGCCCGGCACGGTCGATTATGCCCGCAGTTTTTTTCCGGTGGCGGTCGCGGTGCTGCTGTTGCGCGCCTTCCTGTTCGAGCCGTTCCGCATCCCCTCGGATTCCATGATGCCGACCTTACGCGACGGAGATTTCATTCTGGTCGATAAGTTCGCCTACGGGCTTCGACTCCCGATCGCCAACGCCAAGTTGCTGAATACCGGAGAACCCAAGCGCGGTGACGTAGTAGTATTTCATCCTCCGACGGACCCCTCTCAGGTCTGGATCAAGCGCGTGGTCGGCCTTCCGGGCGACCACGTCGTGGTCCGCAACGATCGCGTTACGGTCAATGGCAATACGGTGCCTTTTGAGGTCGCGGGCACTTACAGCGACGGCTGTTACGAGCACATGCAAATCGCCATCGAGCGCCTGGGCACGCACATGCACCAGGCACTGCTGTGCCCGGTACCGCTTCAGGTCACTCAGGATCCGCTGCCAACTTGTCCGCGGATCGATTCGCGCGGCTACTTCTGCGGCGGTACGTCGCTTCCCGACGCTGTGCCACTCCCTGATCCAAAAGTATTCAACGAAGTCGTGCCGCCGGGTGAATACATGATGATGGGTGACAATCGCGATAACAGCGACGACAGCCGCTACTGGGGTTTTGTAACCGAGCAGGAGCTCATTGGAAAGGCGGCATACATATGGTTCAGCTGGGACCCCCATCAGTCCGGCGGCCCAATCTGGAGCCGAATCGGCACGAGGATTAATTAGGCAGCGAGTCTTTCGCCAGAATGAAGTGCTATTCCGGAGCAGAAGCGACGCGCTGCTCGAGAGGCCGCCTGCCTACCAAGCCGCCCGCCAAAGCCGGGCCGCCGCCGAGACCTGTGAGCGCGTGCTCATGGGGCGGAATCGAGGCGTCACTCCCCCGACGCCGTCACGATCCCACAGAACGTCGTAAGATCGATGTTCCCGCCGGAAACCACTGCGACGATGGGGCCATCGCCCAAGCGCCCGGTGAGGGCGGCAGCCAGGCCGAGCGCGCCGGCTCCCTCGGCGATCACGCGGGTCTTCTCCGCGAGCAGGCGCATCGCCTTCCGCGTTTGCGCGAGCGTGACAACAGCGCTGTCATCAACCACAGGGCGCATGCGCTGCCACATGCGGGGAAACACGCTCTTGCCGCCGGCTCCGTCCACAAACGACGCCTGCCACTCAGGAAAGGACTGCGGCAGACCGGCAGCCAGCGAGCGGGCAATTGGAGCGGCCGTCTCGGGCTCCGAGCCCCACACCTTCACGTCCGGCTTGAGCGCCTTGACTGCGCTGCCCAGTCCCGTGATCAATCCCCCGCCGCCGATCGCAGCGACGACAACACCCGTCTCGGGCGCGTCTTCGAGAATTTCGAGGCCCATCGTGCCGTGCCCGGCGATGAAATTGTGGTCGTCGAACGGGTGTACGAAGGTTCCTTCTACGCCAGGCATCTCACGTGACTCGAGCGCCTGCCAGGCTGTTGCATATGAGACCGGTACTACTCGCGCACCGAGCGCTCTCATGCGCTCGAGCTTGGATTGCGGTGCGGTCTCGATGGCAACCACCGTGCACGGTACCCCCAGCCGGCGCGCGGCGTAAGCCACACCCTGACCGGCATTGCCCGCGCTGATGGTCCAGATGCCGCGGCCGCGTTCGCTTTCCGAAAGCATCGCGACAGCATTCGCGGCACCACGCAGCTTGTAGGCGTTGATCGGCTGCAGGTTCTCGAGCTTGAGACGGATGTCAGGATAGCCGGAGCCGAGCTCCAGACGGATCAGCGGAGTGCGCACCACCGTATCAGCGATACGTGGCCGTGCTGCCTGGATTTCAGCGAGCTCGATCGGGCGGACGGCTTCAAGCATAGCGGTCAAAGGTGGACTCCGGCCTGTAGACACCGGCGAGCGGCTGCGGGAGCGCTCCGGCGGACGCCGGGCGAAATCCGGCCAGACTCAGACGGGAGAGACCGGTTTCCGCAGACGTCAGATCGCTGGACACGCAGTAGCTCTGGACATACGGATGACGTCGCCAATCTAGCCCCCGGTACCGTACCGGTCAACGCTGAAATCAGCGGGGAGCTAATACCATCAATGGAGATCGTTCTTCACGAGCTCGCCCGCGCGCATGATGACGCGCAGATTGCGTCCCTGGGCAGCAAGGAGCTCGATGTCCGCGAGCGGATCGCCGTCGACCACGAGCAGGTCGGCGAACGCCCCCTCTTTGATGCAACCGAGCTTCCCTTCCTGCTGCAGGAGGGCTGCATTGATCGAAGTGGCCTGGCGCAGGATCTCGAGCGGCGTGAAGACCTCCCGGCGAATCGTGAACTCCCGGCACTGCTGCACGTACGTCTCCCCGAGCAGGTCCGTCCCAAAACCGATCTTGACGCCGGCCTTGCGCATCGACTCCATTCCCGAGAGTGCCTGCTTGTAGGCGAACTCCGCCTTCTCCTGGCTCTGCGGCGGAAATCCGAGCTTGCGCCCGAGCTCCACGAGCACAAAGATGATGACCATCGTCGGGACGACGAAGGCACCCCTGCCCGCCACGAAGCGCGCGGTCTCGTCATCGATGAGCGTGCCGTGCTCGATGGACCGCACGCCGAATTCGACGCAACGGCGCACAGCGCTTGCTGGATGACAGTGCGCCGCCGTGTAAGTGCGGCGCTCCGCCGTCTCATTGACGATGGCGCGGATCTCATCTTCCCGATACTGATTCATCCAGATGGGGTCGGTCGGCGAGGCGACGCCCCCCGAGCCCATGATCTTGATGCAGTGCGCCCCGCGGCGAAGCTCCTCGCGCGTCGCCTTGAGGACCTCGTCCACCCCGTCGGCTATCACGCTCAGTGCGTTGAAATCACCGCAGGAGCAGTAGCCCTGCGTGTGGTGGCGCTCGCTCATGTGGCGCATGTCTCCGTGCCCGCCGGTCATGGAGATGACCTTTCCGGCATAGAAGAAGCGCGGCGCGCGGATGAGCCGGTCCTGGATGGCGCGCCACAAGCTGTAGTCGCCGCCACCGATGTCCCGCAGGGTGGTAAACCCGCAATCGAGCGCGAATCCCAACATGCGCACCGCATGCGCCGTCCGATACGGATCTCCCGCGAGATCGATCTTCTGGACGCTTACATCCGATGCGTAAGCATGGGTGTGGACATCGATCAAGCCCGGCATCAGCGTGCGGCCCGCGAGGTCGAGAACCCGCGCCTCCGGCGCTTTGATGGGCTTCGCGGATACCTCGCGGATCAGATCGCCTTCGACCAGCACCTGCATACCTTCCGGACAATCGGCACTATAGCCGTCGAAGACCCGGGCATTGATCAACAGAGTACGTTGCACGCGAATGCCTCCCGAGAATATGACCGGCCGCTATTGCCGCACGCCGCGCACGTGCCCGGAAAGCGTGGCCAGATTGATATTGCTGCCGAAAATATCAGACCTACCATATCAGGTGCTCGAAGAGAATTGCCGGATGCAATGGCGTGCCAGCGCCGCCGTTGCGTCGATGACCGGCACGGATGCTTTCCCTGCGTCGACCGCGAGCGGAATCTCCGTGCACGCGAGCACTATTGCGCGCGCGCCCCGCGCCACGAGCTCCTCGATGCCGCGTGCGAAATGTGGAACGGCCTCCCCTGTGCGTCCGGCCTTCACGAGCGCGATCCCGTCATCGATTCTCTGCTGGACTTCCGGGACTGGCGCGATACAGTGATAGCCGCTGCGCCCGAGCAACCCATCATAGATGTCTGACCGAACGGTTCCGGACGTTCCCAGAATTCCGACAGTCGCGCCCCGAGGAACGAGCGGCCGCAGCTCTTCCAGGACGGCGTCGACGACATGCAACAGCGGCACGTGCGCCGCCCGCTCCATTTCGGTAAACCAATAGTGCGCCGTATTGCACGCTATGGCGATCAGCGTTGCGCCGGCGCCTTCCAGCGTGCGTATCCCCTGGCACAGGTCTGCCAGCGGAGAGGGTCCACCGTACAGTATGGCGGCGGTGCGATCAGGTATCTGGGGAACGGAATAGATCAGGACGGGAATGTGATCCCGGTCGCGCGTAGCTGGCGTCGCATCGATCAGCTTCCGGAAAAGATCCGCTGTCGCGAGCGGGCCCATCCCGCCAAGAATTCCGACGCGGGCAGCCGCGGCGCTTGGGAGTGCTCGTTCGCTCATTGCCCTTCGCCTGCGTGCGCGAGGATCTCGCGCACCGCCGCCTTGTCGATCTTCCCGACCGGCAGCTTCGGCAGCTCGGCGGCGATCAGAATCCGCTTCGGAATCTTGTAGTTCGCCAGACGGTCGGCCAAATGTGCCCGCAGCGCGGCAGCCGTCAGCTGTTGGCCCGGCCGCTGCTGCACCAGCGCCGCGCCGATCATGCCGAAGAGAGGATCCTCCAGCGCAACCACGGCCGCATCCGCCACGGCCGCATGCGACACGATGGCCCGCTCGATTTCGACGGGATAGATGTTGTAGCCGCCGGACTTGAATGTCTCCGTAGTTCGACCGATGAGGCGGAGCATTCCGTTTTCGGCAAGAGCACCCACATCGCCGGTGCGCAGCCACCCGTCAGGGGTGAATGCGCGTTCCGTGGCTTCCGGATCCCGCCAATAGCCATTCATGCAAAAAGGCGAGCGGATCTGGACTTCGCCCGGCTGCGACGTCGCCGCAACCACGCCGTTCTCATCCACGATCCTCACGTCGTACGGCGTGACGGGGCAGCCCACGGTCTTTGCCAGCTCTTCGAGCGTGGCATCCGGCGGCGTGAACGTGACGGAGCCTACCGACTCCGTCTGCCCGTACGAGGTAGCGATGGGTTTGCCGAGATCGCGCAGAGCCGCAACGAGCTCCGCAGAAGCCTGGGCACCGCCCCATATGATGAGCTGCAGCGATCCGAGCGCTTCGGCACGGAAATGAGGGGAATTCAGTGTCAGGATGAACTGCGTCGGCACCTGGCCGAGCATGGTGACCCGCTCGCGCTCGCACAATGCGATCGACTCGGCGGGGTCGAAACGCTCGCAGAAGACATTTGTGCCGCCGCCGATCAAGGCATAACAGCACAGATCGCCCACGCAACCGATGTGATTGATGGGCAGGTTGTTGAGCACGCGAAGCGGGCTGACCGGCCATTGGGCGAGCTGCACCCGCGAAGCGCCGATGAGGGCGCGCTGGCTGATCAGCGCCCCTTTTGGCCGCCCGCTCGATCCGGACGTGAAGACAATCAGCGCCGGCGCGTCGGGCGAGGCATGCGCAGGCGTGGTTCCAGGGACCTTCGTGTTGTCATGGTTTCGCTCGGCAAAGCCCGCGAGCGCCGCCGCACTTCCATCCGCCAAGAGGAAACTCGTGATGGACTGCGGCAACGTTGCGACCCAGGATTCGTAATTCCTGCTTTCGATCGCTTGGCGTGCGAAGATCACTTTTGGAGACAGGGTGGTAACAGCGGCGTCGAGCTCGGCGGCCGTGTGACGCGGATTGAGACCGACCCAGATCGCGCCCAGCGAGGCGCTGGCGAGGAATGAGACCAGAAACGCGCCGCCCGGTGTCGAGAGCATGACCACACGGTCGCCGGTACCCACGCCGCAGGCCGCAAGCGAATCCGCGCAGGCGCGAACCTGCTTCTGCAGCTCCAGGTACGTCAGCCGCTCTCGCCCTGCGATCGCGAGCATCCGCGGCGTGGTTTGCGCGTACCAATCCACATAGTCGTTGAGCCGTGGAAAATCGGGCGTCATGTGAGTCGAAGCGACCCTCAAATTGCGTCCAGCGGCCATTTCGGCCGTTGGATATTGCGGTACGGAATGCGGCGAAAGTCGGTCTCCAGCGGACCGCCTCCTCCAGCCAGGAGAACCGTATGCGCGATCGGCGCGAAGCCGGCCATGAAATGTTGGGCCGACTTCACGGCGACGATGGAGAGCTCGCGGGGCTCGATTCCGAGGTTGCTGAAAAGATCCGGGCCATAGGCCTGGTCCCGTATGGAGGAGACCACGATGCGTACCTTGCCGATGCGGACGGCGCACGCCGCCCCGAGCTTCATCCGCGTACCGGACCAGGTCTGATACGCAGTCGGATCGATGGCGAGGACTTCGGCTTCCGCATCCAGCGGCAGTCCGCTGGCCGGACCCACCTTCCCGCCGATCCGCACCGCTACTCTCGCGCCTGGACCGGCAGCCAGCAGCGCACGCGCCGCCATGGGATCCCACAGCGGCCCGAGGCAAGCCTCGACATCGCGTTCGAGCAGCGCGCGCAAAAGGATCGTGGAGTCGCCACCCGCACCGCCACCGGGATTGTCCCCGATATCTGCAATCACAACCGGGCGGCCAGCGGCCCGCAACGCCTGATCGATAGCTTCCGCAATGCCGATCGGCGGCAGAAACGTCCTGTCACGCATCCCCTCGACCTCGCGACCGAGGGCCGACGCCGTTCTCTGCGCGAGTGCCCGGTCCTCGTTCGCAATGGCGAGCATTTTTGCGCCCATGTCGGCTGTGTCGCCCCAGGGAAAGCCATGGACGAAGGAGATGGACAGCAGCTGCGGTGTATTGTCGAGTAAATGCTGCATGCGATCGACGAAGCCGCGCATGGGCTCGCGCATCGTATGGAAGCGCCCGATCAAGCGACAATCGTGGACGGCGGTAACGGGGTGGATGGCGCCTTTCGCGGCCCGCTCGAGAAGGTCTATCAGCTCGCGCCCCCGCGCCAGGAAATCCGTATGCGGATACTCGCGCATGGCCACGATGATGTCCGCACTCTCGGTCATCGCGGGTGAAAGATGCGTGTGCGGATCGATCTGCACTCCTACCGGAACATCCGGGCCTACGATTCGCCTGATGTGACCGAGCAGATCGCCTTCGCAGTCATCGCATCCGACGGCCGCCGTGGCCCCGTGCATGGAAAGCGCGACGAAATCGACCGGCAACGCCGCCCGCAGCTCGGCAAGGATTCGATCGCGCAAGAGCTCGTAAGTCCGCGCACCCACCCTGCCGCCCGGCAGCGCGAAGGCGTATGTGCCTTCGATGACCTCCCAGCCGCATCGCTCCCGCCTCTCCCGCAGAACGAACAGCGGCGCAGACACCTCGGTCAGCTCCGGCGGATGGGTGTAGGGAGCGAAGAGAAAGGCGTCGCGGAACTCGTCCAGGCCGGTATAGAGCCCGCTGAATGTATTGGTCTCGGCTCCGAACCCCGCGGTGAACGCTCTCATGGCTGCTCCATGTTCGCCCGCGCCAGGATACGCCGCCTGACGATTTCATGGCGACGGCGGTCGAGCGGAAAGAACCAGGACGCGATTCCCGAGCCACCGACGACAACGGACGACACGATCAACACCACCACCTTGAAGCCCGCGAGAGCGGACGGCAAGTTGTGGACGCCCGCCCTGAATCCGAAGATCCCCACCAGGACCAGTGCCAGTCCACCGCCCGCCGCACCGTTGGCTTTGGTCACGAGCGCCATCAGCGCATGGTAATTTCCGGCGCGATTGCAGCGCGTGCGCAGGATGTCGTAGTCCACCACATCGCCCAGCAACGCGTGCGGCGCGACATAGATCACAGCCCCTGTTGCCGCTCGCAGGACCACCAACGCCAGGAGCGGCGCCAGGCCGCCGCGACCGGGCGGGACAACCGCCATCGCCGCCACCGCGAGCGCGGACCCGACCATGCCGATGCCCCAAGCCCGGTGCTTCTCGAAGCGGCCGATGAGACGATACCAAACCGGCACGGCCGCAAACGTGCATAGCGCATCTGCCAGAAGGACGAGCGGAAAATACAGCTTCAGACCGAGAACGGAATCGACGAACAGGTAAACGGCCCCGTAAAACATGCCTTGCCCGAATCCGGCGAGCACGAAGATCATGAGGAAGTGCCGGAAGGGGCGATTGCCCAACACGCCGCGGATCAGACCGCGCCAACTGGTCCGCTGACGCGCCACGACCCGGCCTTGCGGCACCAGTGCGATCGCGCTGCCGACGGTGAGCGGTAGCAATATGATGACCATGATCGCGACGGCGCGCAGTGTCTCGCTGTCGTAGCCGTGCCCCGCAAAGGCCGGATAGAACGGCACGACCGCGAACGCCACATTGCCAAGCGCGAAAGACATGCCGAGATACGTCGATACCTCGGATCGCTGCATGTAGGAGCGCACGAGATCCGTTCCCCAGGCCTTGTGCGGAATCTCGATCAGAGTGAACGACAGATAGAACAGAAGAAACCACGTCGCATAATAGACAGGCCCCACGTGAGCGGCGGGCACGTAGAGCGGATAGACGCAGATCATCGAGGCGATCGTCCCGGCGACGAGCCAGGGCTTGCGCGGCCCCCAGCGGGTGCGGGTGTTGTCGCTGAGATAGCCGATCAATGGATCGATGACCGCATCGAACAGGCGCGAGAGCAGAAGAATGGCCCCGATGACGGCCAACGGAATATGCGTATGGGCCGCGTAGAAGCTCGGCAGGATCGCATAAGCCGGAAACAGGATGATCGCCAGCGGCAACGCCGGCAACGCGAAGATCGCGAACTTAATCCTCGCGACTGCGCCCCGTACGGTCTCCGGGTGCTCGCCCCGGCTCAAGACACCTTCACCAGCGTGCCGAAATAGGTGGTTTCAGCCGCTACCCGACCACTTGCATCGCGCACGAGCCGCGCCTGAAAGGGCGGATCGTTTTTCATCAGGCGCATCGCCGGGTTGATGAAGCGAAACTCGAGCATGTCGCCCCCGACGGGGATGAGCTTCGCATCGAAGGCCGGCGCGTCGGCGGCAGCGAAGCGCAGCGAGCCATCGCCGTCCTCATCGATTCGCACTCTTCCCGTGACAGCGTTCTCGTAGAGGCCGGCTGCCTCGACGATGTCGATCTGCGTGCCCGCGTGGCCGTCCCGCAGGCTCATCGTAGCATTGCGCGCCTCGGCCTCCCGCGCGGCACGTGCCGCAAGAAGCGACTCCCACTCACTCCTCGCCTCGCCCGACATGAGGTCGATCAGTGTCAGCGCCAGTGCTTCGACGCCCACCCCTTCATGCGCGGCAAAGACCATGACGGCACTGTCCCGCTCCGGATCGAGGATCGCCTGGGCGCGCCATCCGCGTCCACCGCCGCCGTGATTGAACACCGTGCGGCCTTTGAATGCGGAAATATGCCAACCGAAGCCATAGGCCCATGCCACCGGCAAGCCATCGCAGGCCTCGGCCGTGGGGCGTAGCGGAATCTGCGGCCTGAACAGCTCGGCCATCGCCCCGCCCTCCCCGCCCCTGGCAGCGCGAAGAAGATACGCAAGCCACGACATTGCATCCGATGCGCAAATGTGGACCCGTGCCGAGCCCTCGGAGCTCTCGCCCGTCAGCTCGGGGACCGGAGCCATGCGGCCATCGACCGGCAGATGCGGCAGCGCCGCATCTCGCTCCGGGCGCAACCGCGCGCGCCTGAGTCCGCGCGGCGCAAAAACGAGTTGCTCCATGCACCGTGCATAGTCCATGCCCGCCAGCCTGGCAGTTAGCGCAGCCAGGGCGATGTAGCCCAGATTCGAGTAGCTGAAACGATCACGGTATGGCGTATCCAATGCCATTCCCCTGGCCCGTGCCAGCCGTTGCAGTACCGGGGCGTCCGGACGAAACCCCCATTCCGCAATACCCGCGCGCGACAGTCCCAGCCGCATTCCAGCCAGATCCCGTATCGTGAGGTGCTCCACGATCCAGGGATCGCTCACGGCGAATTCCGGAAGAATCCGCTGCACGGGGCTGTCCCACGACGTCACGCCGTTTGCGACCAACTCCGCGAGCGCCGCGGCCGTAAAAGCCTTGGAGCAGGAGCAGATATGAAACAGCGTGTCCGTCGCAGCGGCAATTCCCTCGGCGGCGCTGACCTCGCCGAAGACCAAGCTCTCGTGCCGCTCCCCGCAGATGGCTGCTACGCCGCAGGAAGCCATCGAGCCCTTCGAGACACGCTCGGCAACAAGGCTTGAGATGCCCTGCAGACTCCGGCGGCCCGCCATGCTCACCCCGTCGAGCGCACGAAAAGGCCGAGCCATTCCGCGATGAGCGCAGGCCGATCCTTCCCTTCGATCTCTATCGTGTTCGAGGTGCGGATCAGGAATTGCCCCGCGCCGCGCTCATCGAATCCCGTCAGCACGCAGCGATTGCGGATCCGTGACCCCACAGGTACCGGGCTGATCCAGCGCACCCTGTCGAGGCCGTAGTTGAGGCCATACGCGATGTCGCTCGGCCACATTCCAATCTCGTGCGAAAAGTGCGTGAGCATGCCAAGTGTCCAAAACCCGAACGCAATCGTACCTCCGTACGGCGTTTCTCTCGCGGCTCGCTCAGGATCCAGATGCAGCCAGTCGTCATCCCGGGTGGATTTCCCGAACCCGTCGATGAGGTCCTGCGTTACCGTGAGCCATTGGGAGACTCCCAGCTCCGACCCCTGCATTTTCTCGAGATCGTCGCAGGTATATTTTCGTTCAGACGGCATTCAGCGGTCCTTTGGTCATGCCACGCAGAGAAGTGATGGCCGGTATGTCCTCGGAGCGCCACAAACGGCCGCCGAACACCACCAGCGCCGCGGCGATTGCGATGATCACCCAGTCGATCGGATGAATGCCCGCTTTCGAGACGCCGTTGATCCACATATGCGGCAGGATCCCGGCCAGAAGAACGCTGCCGCGCGTGTGAATGAAGAGAAGGGTCATGAAGACCGAAAAGCCGACGACCACGAAGAAGAAGCTGCCGAACTGGAATTTGGATTGCGACAGCCCCGACAGGAAGAAAGCCGGCAAGTGCCACAGCGCCCACACCGCTCCCAGGGTCAGTGCCGCCCACCGGGCTTCCATGATCGCCAGCAGCCTCGGCAAGGCAAATCCGCGCCAACCCAGCTCTTCTCCCAGCGGGCCCGCATCGTGAAACACGAAACCGCCCGCGATCACCAGCGGAAGCGCCGAATACCAGTTGCCATACGGCACCGACGACAGTCCGCGTCCGCTCGCCAACGCCTCAATCATCGCGACGAGGAGCCACAACAGCGGATAGCCCACCAGCGCCAGGACTATCCACCACCACCGGCCGGCTATGCGCACGACGGAAGCGCCGAGCCGGCGCAGCGCCGCCCAACCGCCGAGGACCAGCGTCAAGACGATAGAGGTGACACTGGGCGCGTAGACCGCCGCAAAGAAGACCACCGAGCCGGTCTTCATGGGGCCGAGCACGGCAGTCGCGGCCTTCGGCGCGAGCAGATATGCGCCGCAGATCGTCCAGGTGATGGCGTATACCAGCGCAAAAAAGAGCAGCACCTCGGCTGCGGCCGAGAATTTCAGTCCGCGTGTTTCGAGCGCTCTCATCCGACTCCTCGTCAGTATTGGGTCGATACGGAAATGCCGATGATACGGGGTCGCAGGATCGCGGCGGCATACGGGTCCGAGAAGCCGTTGAAGGCAAGCGACCGGAGCGAGGTTATGCCGTGCGAATTGCCGACATTCTTGGCATACAGCTCTATGGTCCATGCCTCCTGCTTGAGGCCCGCGCGCAAATTGAAGATCTCATAGGACGGCATCACGGGGCGCTCGAATCCCGCCGGGACGCCGGTAACGAAGCCGGAGACGCGGTCGCCGACGTAGTGCAGATCGCCGCCGACGAACCCCTGCCAGGAGGTAAAGAGCGGGAACGAATAGTCCGCGCCCAGGGATGCTGCCAGCTTCGGCACATTCGGTAATCGATCGCCCGACTTGGCATCGACCCCCGGCGCGTCCGCGGTCAACTTCGCATCAGTGTAATCCAAGTCGCCGTTCAACGTCAGACCTTGCACCGGAGCGTAGATCGCCGACAGCTCGACGCCATCGCTTTTCGCCGTCCCGCCATTTCCCGACGCGTCGAAGCCGTTGAAGAGTGTCTGGATCTGGACGTCGCGCCAGTCGATGTAGAACACCGAGAGATCCAGCGTCAGGCTGTGCTGGAGCAGATTCGACTTGTAGCCGGCCTCATAGTTGGTAAGGGTATCCGGACGGAAGCTCGAAGGGACCCCTCCCGCGGCCTCTGCTGGCGTCAGTGCGTTTGGTCCACCGGGACGATAGCCGGAAGCGATGCGCGCATACAATATGTTGTTTTCATTGACATGGTAGCGGGGACTGAACAGGAACGTCGTACTGTCGTCCGACGATGTCGCCCGGATCGTGGCCGCCGGGCCGACCAGAGCACCGCTTTCGGGCTGGCTGTAGTTCTGCCGGTTCGTGCCGTAGCGGACACCGGCCATCACGTCGAACGCAGTTGTGAAGTGATAGTCGATGTCGCCATAACCCGCGTATTCCGTGTACAGGTCATTGAGCGAGCCGCTCAGCAGATTGACGGGGATGGCCGCCCCATTCGAGGTCAAGAAGGGATCGAACTGCTCGCCGTGAGAGCTTCGCTCGTGGGTATAGTAGAACCCGACCTGCCATTCGAGCGCCAGATCGCTCGGCGACGTGAGCCGCAGCTCCTGCGTCACTTTGTGCTGGTCGATGGGGATATCGAATGCAATGCCGAGGTCGGGAACTTTCAATAGCGGCCCGAGGACCGGTCCGTAGGTCGTCGTCAGGTCGTTGGATTGCGTCTCATTCAAGGACGAGACGCTGGTTGCCGATAGAATCGTAGCCCAACCCAGATCGTAAGTGACGACGCCGCTGGAGAGGAGATATTGGATGTCGAGCGGCTCGCTCGAGTAGCGCTTTTGCACCAGATCGCCATAAAGGGGCTGCAGGGTAGCTCCGCTCACGTCTTCTTCCGACATCCCGCCGCTATGTAGTTTCTGATACTGGGTCGTCAGGCGCACGCTCAGGCGATCGACAGGACGCCAGAGAAGCGACGCGCGTCCTCCATATACCCGGGTGGCATTCACGTTGCGCCGGCCGAGCTGCGGATTGTCTATGTAGCCCGGATCGAGACGGTCGAAGGCGCTGACCCTGAGACCCAGGGTGTCCTTCGCGAGTGGAACGTTCACCATGCCGCGCAGACCGTATCCGTTGCCGCCGCGATCCACTGCATCGCCGTCCACCTCCAGGCGGCCGCGATACCTCACCAGGTCGGGTGGCGTCGTGACGTATTTGAGCACACCGCCGATCGAGCTTGCGCCATAGAGCGTCCCCTGCGGTCCGCGCAACACTTCGATTCTCTGGATATCCGACGGATCGAGATCGAGCGTCAGTTGATTGCCGCCTGCGAACGCCGTGGATGAGCCGTAAGGCGTATCGTCCTCATAGATCGCAACGGTGGCATTTGGGGTGGACGAGCCGGTCGTGATTCCGCGGAGCACGAGCTGCGTCTGTCCTTCGCGCTGGGAAATCAGGTTCAGGCCGGGGACCATTGCCGCATAGTCCTCGAGGTTCACCGCCTCGGCCGTCTGCAGCTGACCTGCCGTCAACGCGGTGATGGAGCCTGCCACGGAGAGGATGGGCTCGGGGCGCTTTTCAGCGGTCACCACCACCGTATTGAGCTGCGAGTCGTCAGCGACCTGAGACTGCGCGACGGCAGGATCGAATGGTGCGCACAGAGCGACGATGCCGCCCCCCGCCACCAATGCGCCAGCGATGTGACGCCCCAATTGCCCCCGACGATTCATGCTGGACATGTGCTGTCTCTCGTAATTGAATTTGAATTCAGTTTCGATTTTGACACCCAATCGCGTTCTGTGCAAGATGTTCCGCATGGAGCCCAGATCGACCAAATCCAAAGGCGCATCCCTTGCTTCGATCAGGTCGGCGACGGCGTCGCGCGCGCCAATCCAGCGCCAGCGCAGCAACGCCGTCCTGCTGAAACCCCCGCCACCGACCACCAACAGGGGCCGCGCCACCCGGGAGCGCCTGAAAGCGGCGCTTTCGTCGCTTCTGCAGCGCCATTCGTTTCACCAGATCAGGCTCGAAGACATCGCCGTGGAAGCAGGCGTTCGCGTCAGCCTGATCTATCACTATTTCCGCAGCCGGACGGATATCCTGCAAGAAGTCCTCACCGACATGCTCGAATCCTTCCGGTCCGACATCTCCGCGCATCCGCGCGAAGAGCCTCTGGAGTCCATCCGGTACGCCAACCGGCGCATGGTTGCGCTTTACGTGAGCAACCCGGGCGCGATCCGCTGCATGCTGGAGGCGCAAGGGGATCTGGCGCCCATTTCGCAGATATGGCGTGATCTCACGCTAGCATGGAACCGGCGCATCGCGCGCAACATTGCTCGGCAATTCCCGAACGCCCTGCAGTCGAGCGCGGAATATCTCTCTCTCGCGTACGCCCTGGCCGGTATGGTGGATAACTTCCTTCATGAGTACTACGTGCTTGGAAATCCCGCGCTTCGGGAGGCACATCCCACCGAGGACGACGTCGCGGAATTCCTGACCACCATGTGGCACCGTGCGCTCTATCTCGAGGACCCCCCGCGCGATCGGGGCAAGTCCGATCGGGGCCTGCGGCGCATCCGGGCGGGTACCCGAGCGTAGCGATCAGCCAGAGCCGCGCGACGCCATGCCCTTCGTCCAGTCGCTCATGAGCGGCGGTCGGTGCAGGGCCAAGGCACGCCCCTCCAGGAAGGAGACATTCAGCCCGTCGCCGGCCATGAGCTCGAGCCGGAAGGTGTGAAGCCCCTGATCGGCCGGCACGGCATGAGGCGGCGTTGCCGGGTGACTCGGATGGTGATGTGCCATGAAAGGGCTGCGCAGCAGAGTGAAGCGCAATGCGCGCCGTTGCGCATCGATCGCAAAGATGTCGGGACAAACGACCCCGACCAGCAAGCCGGACTTCAGCCGCACGAGAGTGAAATCGCGCAGCGGTCGCTCGCGCCGCTCTTGTCCGCGGCTGAGCGTACCGTCGAGGACGCCGTCCACGCGCTCCTCGATATCCTCCGAAAAGGGCAGGATCAATTTGAGGATCTGATGCAGCGCATGCCAATGCACACGCAGCGTAAGATGCACGATCTCCTCTTCCGCGAAGACGCGCCAATCGGCGATCAGATCGCTGCGGTCCAACTGGCCCCGCTGCACGGTCGAGCTCATGAGCGGGCCGGCGTGGACGGGCTCGGCAGCGCCCCAGACCGCCTGCGCCACCGCGACATCGCCGAAGCGGTCGACGCCGTGCGCCCAAGTGCCAGTCCGATCCTCGATGGCAACGAGGTCAGGCTTCAGCGTGCACCGGCCCAATTGCAACGTCGGCCCGCTGGCGAAATCCACACCCACGGCACCCGAAGTCAATGTCCCGCCATGGTTCTGCGCATGCGCCAGCGTTCCCGGAGCAGGCGGTGAGACTGGCGAGCGCTCCAGCGCCAGCGGCAGCAATTCGCGGGCTTGCAAGGCGGCGCGCAGCACGATGCGCGGACTATGGCGCGCCAGAGCTTCCTGCTCAACGATCTGGTAAGGGACTTCGGCGCCGGCGGGGTCGATCACCCGCCAATGCGGCTGCCACATTTCTTCGGTCCACGGGGCAAGCGTCACATAACCGCGGAACGGACTATCGGACGCATTGAGCAGCACGATCCGCTGCCGCGGGTCGTCCGGAAGGCTCGGAAGTCTGCTTCGAAAGCCGAACTGCAAAATCTCATCCGCGATCGTCTTTGCGGAACCCAATTGATCGTCCAACTGGGGGTAGGCGGACGGAACGCACGTCCCACCAAGCGTATCGTGAAAATGATTGAAACAGACGTAGCGCCAGCCTTGCTGCAGCCGCTCCCCTGCATCGCCTTGCGTAGCAGGATCTAGTGCCGCAACTATTTCCGCTTGCCGCAGGCGATGCTCGGCGTCTCTGACCCCAAGCTTGATGCTGCGCGTCACGCTATAACAGCCGACCGCGTGATGCTGCAGCTCTCCCGTCACCAACGGGAGGGAAGCGTCCTTCACGGCGTCGAAGAAGCGCGCTGGCGATGAGAACACGAGCCGGCATCCGGGAATCCCATCCGCATGGGCACGGCACCACTCTATCTGGCGCTCCGTGGGGCCGCCTCCGTGATCGCCCATGCCCACGAAGCACATCGTATGGCGCACGCCCGCCGGCAACCCCTCCAGCGCCGCCAGAACATGCTCGACGGTAATGGGCCGGCTGGTCTCATAGTTACCGGCGATACGGAAGGTCACGACTTGCGGATCGCCGTCATAGCCCCGCCAACGAAACAGTCGCGCCGGCAGCGCGCATTCGTGCTCCTGCGGCCGCATCATGACATAGCGATCCTGGCCATGAGCGCGCATCAATCGCGGCAGCGCAGCCGCGTGGCCGAAGGAGTCGACATTGTAGGCCACCCGCGGAAACGATCCGAAGCGGCTCTCGAAATAGGATTTGCCGAGCGCGATCTGCCTGCGCATCCCCTCGCCGCTCGGCTGATTGCAGTCCGGCTGGATCCACCAGCCGCCGACGATCTCCCAGCGTCCCGCGGCCACGTGGCGCCTGATGCGCTGGAACAGGGCAGGATCGAGGCGCTCCACGATATCGTAGGTCCACGCCTCGCCTTTCGTGAAAATCAGGTCGGGATGCCTCTCCAGCCGATCGCAGGCGGACCGGCAAGTCGCCATCACCTCGTCCGCTCCGGATTGCCAAGGCCAAAGCCAGGCAGGATCGATGTGAGCATTGAAAACGAGATGGACGGTCACGAGATCGGACCTCATCATGTCGCTGCTGAATCCCATTCGGTTCGTCACTGGCTTGCCGACCCCCTTTGCGCTCCTGATTCGCAGGCGCTTGTCACCGATACGGGTTTCACCGAAAATACGAACTTGAAATTATTTTCAATTTCCGTGCATTGTACTCATACCAGGATGTGAGTACTACCGGCTGAGAGCGCCAGGGAGACGATCCTACCCGTCCACAGCCACCGATCCCTCGGTAGATCCGTTGCCCATGGCTATTCGTTAACATGCTCGAGCCTCTCGCGGTCTACCTGGGTTACGCAGGTGCCACGCTCACCACATGCTCGTTCGTGCCGCAATTACTGCGCGTCTGGCGCTCGCGGTCGGCTCACGACATTTCCACGGGTATGTATGTGATGTTCATCGTGGGCTTGCTGCTCTGGATCATTTACGGGGTGTGGATATCTTCCTGGCCGATCGTGATCGCCAATTCGGTGACGGCGCTGCTCGCCCTGTCGATTCTGGTGCTGAAGGCACACTTCGGGCGCCTCGGGGCGCTGCGCGCGTCCGCCGGCGAACGTCCTTCGCCCAAAGCACGCCCTGCCAAAACACAGGGATATTGAGCATCGCACGGCCGCCGATACGAGCTCGACGGCGCGTCAGAAAATATCGCCACCGTATCCGCCGCTGCGCCTGCGCCTCCGCGGAACCCGCCCCGGACCCACGCATTCGTAAGCAGAGCGTGACTTACGAGGAGAATTGATGATGCGACATGCCGTTCACCGTCTGACGACTCCGTTCTCTGCCGCCGTCGCGGCCTTGGCCCTGGTGAGCGCCGTCCCTGCCTTTGCGGGCTCGAGCTCGCAGCACGACACCGCGCGCGATGCTCAGGACCGTGTCAGCGACGCGGTGGGCCTGGTGCAGCAGATGAAGCAGGATCCGAGCCTCGCAACCGTGCTCCAGCAGGCGAAGGGCATCTTCATCATCCCGCACTACGGCAAGGGCGGCTTCGTCGTAGGCGGCCAGGGCGGCGGCGGCGTGGTTCTCGCCAAGCACGACAGCGAATGGAGCTCACCGGCGTTCTACAGCATCGCCGGCGGCAGCATCGGCGCCCAGGCGGGCGGTGAAGGCGGAGCGAGCGCCATGATTCTCATGACCCAGAAGGCGGTCAACCGCTTCGAGCGCTCCACCGGCAGCTGGTCGCTGAACGGCACTGCAGGTCTGACGGTGGTGAATTGGTCGGGCAAGACGCAGGCCAACACCGTCCACAATGGCCGCGACGATGTGATCGTGTGGACGAATACCAAGGGCCTGTACGGCGGGCTGACCGTGGGCGTTCAACAGATCTCACCCGACACCGACATGGACCAGGCTTATTACCAGCGGCCAGTCTCCTCCGCCGAGATCCTGGCGGGCAATGTCAGCAGCCCTGGTGCCGATACGCTGCGTAATGCACTCGCCTCGCGCGTAGCGTCCAGATAGCAGAGGTAGCAGAGTTATATAGGTGTGGCGCGTCAGCCCAGCCCGCGCAGCGCCCTGAAGGCGAGGTCGGCGGTCCGGCCGTAGACGGCCGCCTGCCACGCCGGGCTGTCGGAATAGAACGCCTCGCGCATCTGCTGTCCGATCTGCGCGCCTGCGGCGGAATCGGCCTTGCCGTGCAGGTGCAGCCAGTGGTCGGCGCGAAGGGCTGTCAGGACCTCCTGTACCGGCCGGGTGCCGAACTCCAGCCCGATGCAGGTCAGCTCCAGCTCCGGCCGCGCGCGCTCGATGCCGCGCGCGATCGTCCCCGTGAGGCGCGCCGAGACGGACTCACCCGCTGACAGGTCGCGTATGTCGGGCCCGTACCAGCGCAGCGCGCGCTCGCGCGCTTGCGGATCGGCCGTATCAAGAATGGGCTCGCCATACCCTGACGGCCCCAATCCCGTGTGCAGGTCGAGCACCGCCAGCCTGCGTACGGTCGTTGGCAACACCTCGCGCAGCACCCGAAGCAGCATCCCCGCCGACCATGTCTCACGCGTTCCGCCATAGAACAGCCCTCCCGGCCGGGTGTACTGGCCGCCGCTGACCGCGGCCTGCAGGGCCGCCATGCCGTGCTGTTGCGCGTACGCGCCCAGCGCCGCATCGGCGCCGCGCCGGATATCTCCCTCCCAGGCCTTCGGCACCAGCCACTCGTGCAGCGGCTCGTAAGCCTGCGAGGAAGGCAGCGGCTTGCTGAAATCGACGAAATTGCGGTTGAGGTCGACACCGTCCTCGGTGACACGCCGCAACCATGCAAATCCGTAAGGGTTGATGGCATGGAGCAGGATGAGGCAGCCGGACGTTGGCAGCGCCTCGGACAGCCGGTCCTGCAGCAGACCGACCAGACAGCCGGAGCCCGCAAGGCCCTCAACACCGTGAGTGCCCGCTATCACCATGAGAGCGCTCTGCGCCTCCGTGGCGCCTAGCCGCGCGATATCCAGGCTCAAAGTCTCCCCGCTCGGGCCGCGGTGCTCGGGCAGCACATAGCTCACCGCAGCCGCCGCGGCGCGCTCGGCTGCGGAGCGGAAGCGCTCGCGCGCGGCGGCGTAGTCGGGGCTGAAGTAGTCGGCAATGGGCATCGCTCGCTCCACACAGCCAGCCGGGGTGGCGATCGCATCCTGCCATAGGTACCCTGCGCGCACCATGTTGCGCCCGGTCTCTACCGAAAAGCCCACCGACGGCTCGGGTCCCGCTCCGCATGCCGCGGGACCGGCCGCCGCCCCCCTTCCCCGCTCCGCGTGGTGGGTACGCCTTCTGTCGTACGTGCCGTTTGCGGTGCTTTATCGGCTGGCCGACTTTCTCGGCTGGCTCGCCTTCCGCGTTTTCCCCCACCGCGAGGAGGTGGTGCGCACGAACCTCTCGCTGTGCTTCCCGGAGCTCGGCGAGGCCGGCATGCGCGACATCCGCCGGCAATACTATGCCGGCTTTGCCGACGTCCTGGTCGAGGTCATCAAGTCGGCGACGATCTCCTCTGCGGAGATCCGCAGGCGCGTGCGCATCCTCGGGATGGAGCAGCCCCGGGCACTGCTCGAGCAGGGCCGCTCGGTGCTGTTCGCCGCCGCCCATCAGTGCAACTGGGAGTGGATGCTCCTCGCGCTCTCGCTGGAGCTGGGCTTTCCGCTGGACGCCGCCTACAAGCCGCTGGTCGACAGTTGGGCGGAGCGCGAGATGAAGAAGGTGCGCAGCCGCTTCGGCAGCCGCCTGATCCCGGCCAAGGAGCTGCTCGCCGACATCATCAGGCGGGGCAAGGTGGTGCGCGCCGTGGCCATGGTCGCCGATCAGGAGCCGACCACCAGCGAGCACAAGCACTGGACGCGGTTTCTCAACCGCGACACCGCCTTCTACATGGGGCCGGAGGAGATCGCGCGGGTCACGCGCTTCCCCGTGTTCTTCATCGGCATGAGACGCACGGCGCGCGGCTTCTACGAGCTGCGCTTCACGCCGCTCTCCTCGCCCGGAGAGTCATTGCGGCCCGGCGAGCTGACCGAGCGCTACGTGCGCCTGGTCGAGCAGCAGATCCGCGATGCGCCGGCCGACTGGCCCTGGTCGCACAAGCGCTGGAAGCTCAAGAAGTCGCTGTATGCCCGTTAGCCGGGCGGATTCGTGGCCTCGTCTGAGCCGGCGCGCCGCAGCTCGCGCGGCAGGCCGAAGGTAACCCTCTCCTCGCGCCCGGCAACCTCGCGCGGCACCTGCGCACCCCAGGAGCGCAGCTGCTCGAGGACGCGCTGCACCAGGATTTCCGGGGCCGATGCGCCGGCGGTGAGGCCGACGGACCGCTTGCCCTCGAACCATTCGCGCTTCAGGTCGTCCGGACCGTCGACCAGATAGCCCGGGATGCCGGCGCGATCCGCGAGCTCCCGCAGGCGGTTGGAATTCGAGCTCGACTTCGAGCCTACCACCACCAGCACGTCGCATTCGACGAGCAGCTTCTTCACGGCATCCTGCCGATTCTGGGTTGCGTAGCAGATGTCCTCCTTGCGTGGTGTCGCCAGCATCGGAAAGCGCCGCCGCAGTGCCGCGACGATCTCCGCGGTGTCATCGACGGAGAGCGTGGTCTGGGTGACGAATGCCAGATTGGCCGGATCGCGGACCTGGAGCTTGTCCACATCGGCCGCGCTGCCGATGAGATACATCCGCCCGCCGAAAGAGGTGTCGAACCGTCCCGTGGTGCCTTCCACCTCGGGATGGCCGGCGTGGCCGATGAGGATCACCTCGCGTCCTTCGCGAGCGTAGCGCTGCACCTCCATGTGCACCTTGGTGACCAGCGGGCAGGTGGCATCGAACACGGTGAGGCCGCGCTCCTTCGCCTCATCCTCCACCGCGTGCGAGACCCCATGCGCGGAGAAGATCACGGTGGCGCCGGAGGGCACCTCCTTCAACTCCTCGACGAAGACCGCGCCGAGATCGCGCAGGCGATCGACGACGTGCCGGTTGTGGACCACCTCGTGACGCACGTAGATCGGGGCGCCGAACAAGGAGATCGCTCGTTCCACGATATCGATGGCACGGTCCACACCGGCGCAGAAGCCGCGGGGATTGGCGAGAAGCACCTGCATCAGACATTCTCCTTCTTGGCGCCGCGGGTCTCGAGCAGCGCATCGAGAGCCAACAGCACCGCTCCCACCGTGATGGCCGAGTCGGCGATGTTGAACGCCCACGGAAAGTAAACACCGTGCCAGTGCGCGAGGATGAAATCGACCACGTGGCCAATCCGCAGCCGATCGATGAGATTCCCGAGCGCGCCGCCGAGGATCAGCGTCAGGCCGAGGCAGAGGAGCCGCTGGCGGCGCGCGCCGAGGCGCCTCAGCCAGAGCACGATCCCGAAAGCGACCACCACCGCGAGGCCTGCGAACAGCCACTTCTGCCACCCCGACTCATCGGCGAGGAAGCTGAAGGCGGCGCCCCTATTGTACGTCAAGGTGACATCCAGCACCGGCAGGACGCGCACGGTGCGGTAGAGCGCCAGGTGCTGCACGATCCAGAGCTTGACGATCTGGTCGAGGGCAATCACCGCCAACGTGACCGGCAGCCAGCGCAGGCCGCCAGGCTCGCGCGCCACGGGGACACCTTCAGCCCGATCGGGCATGCCGGTCTCCTGCTGGTTGGCTGCATTCATACGAAGCGGCGCTCCTCGCCCGGTCCATCCACGTTGCTGACGCACCGGCCGCAGAGTTCCGGATGCCTGGGGTTCGATCCCACGTCCGGCCGGCGCTGCCAGCAGCGGATGCACTTCGGGTCGGAGGTCGGCTTCACCGAGATCCAGACTCCGCCTCGCCCGATGTTGGCGGCGGGCACCGCCTCGGCGGGCGGCTCACCCTCGATCCTATGAACGCGGGCGTGAGAGCTGATGAAAAAGAAACGCAGCTCATCTGCCAGGGCGTTGAAGCGCGCGTACTCCTGCGGCACGCAGTAGACATCGACCTCCGCATCGAGCGGCGCGCCGATCGCGCCGGCATCGCGCAGCCGCTCGAGCTCGCGCGTGACATCGGCGCGAAGCTGCAGCAGGGCGGCCCATTCGACATCCGCCGCGGACACCTCGGGGACCTGATGCCAGGTCTCGAGAAACACCGACTCGGAGCGCTCGCCGGGCAGGAAGCCCCAGATCTCCTCCGCCGTGAACGACAGGATCGGCGCGAGCCAGCGCACCATGCATTCGGCGATGTGATGCATCACGGTCTGCGCGGAGCGGCGCGCACGGCCCGCCGCGGGGGTCGTGTACATCCGGTCCTTGAGCACATCGAGATAGAAGCCGCCCAGGTCCACGCTGCAGAAGTTGTGCACCTTCTGGTAGATGAGGTGAAAGGAGTAGCGCCGGTAAGCCTCGATGATTTCCGCCTGCAGAGCGGCGGTGCGCGCGAGCGCCCAGCGATCGAGCGCGAGCAGCTCCCCGATGGGCAGCGTATCGCGCTTCGGATCGAAGCCGTGCAGGTTGCCGAGCAGGTAGCGCACCGTGTTGCGGATGCGGCGGTACGAGTCCGCCATGCGCTTGAGGATCTCATCCGACACGCTCATCTCATTGGCGTAGTCGGTGGCGGAGACCCAGAGACGCAGCACGTCCGCGCCCAGGGTGCTCATGACTTTCTGCGGCGCGACCACATTGCCGAGCGACTTCGACTGCTTGCGACCCTTCTCATCGACCGTGAAGCCGTGCGTCAGGACACCACGGTACGGAGCACGCTCGTAGAGCGCCTCCGACATGAGAAGCGAGCTGTGGAACCAGCCGCGGTGCTGGTCCGAGCCTTCGAGGTAAAGATCCACGGGCGCGGCGATCTCGGGCCGCTCCGCACCCACGCACTCGAAGGACAGGCCGGAGTCGGCCCACACGTCCATGACGTCCTTCACCTTCTCGTACTGGTCCGCATCCGCACCGAGGAGCTCGGCCGGATCTAGCGAGAACCAGGCCTCGATGCCCTCGCGCTCGACGCGGGCCGCCACCTGCGCGATCAACTCCTGGGTACGCGGATGCAGCTCGCCGGTGCGGGCATGGACGAAAAGCGGAATGGGCACGCCCCAGGTGCGCTGGCGCGATATGCACCAGTCGGGCCGGTTCTCGATCATGCCGGTGATGCGCTGCTCGCCCCACTCGGGCGTCCACTGCACCTTCCTGATGTCGCGCAGGGCGTGCTGCCGAAGGCCCTGCCGCTCCATGCTGATGAACCACTGCGGGGTGGCGCGGAAGATGACCGGGGTCTTGTGCCGCCAGCAGTGCGGGTAGCTGTGCTGGAACGGCTCGTGGTGCGCCAGCCTGCCCCGCTCGCGCAGCGCCTCGAGGAGAACGCCGTTGGCCTCCTCCACCTTGAGGCCGGCGACGAGGGGTGTATCCGGCAGGAAGCGGCCATCGTTGCCGACCGGATTGACGATGGGCAGGTTGTATCGCTGGCCCACAGCGAAGTCCTCGTGACCGTGCCCCGGGGCGGTGTGGACCGCGCCCGTGCCCGCATCGAGCGTCACGTGCTCCCCCAGGATGACCGGCACCTGGCGGTCCTCGAACGGGTGCTGAAGCTTCAGCCCCTCCAGGGTGCGGCCCTCGGCCTCCGCCAGAACGGCAAGCTGCCTCATCCCGAAGCGCTGCAGACAGGAGTCGAGCAGCTCCGCGGCGAGGATCAGCCGCGAGCGCTCACCTCCGCGCTCCGCCTCCACCAACACGTAGCGGAACTCGTCGCGCAACGCGACAGCCTGGTTCGCAGGCAGCGTCCATGGGGTCGTGGTCCAGATGACGACATCGGCAGGCGCGTTGCCCAAGTGGCCGGCGGCAAGTCCCATGCGCCGCTCGAGATCGCGCAGGTCCGTGATGCGGAAGGCAACATCGATCGCCGGAGAGGTCCTCTCCTCGTACTCGACCTCCGCCTCGGCCAGCGCGGAGCGGCAGTCGAGGCACCAATGCACGGGCTTCACGCCCTTGTAAAGATGGCCATTCTCGATGATGCGGCCGAAGGCGCGCAGCTGTTGCGCCTCGTACGGCGGGGCCATCGTGAGGTAGGGATGGTCCCAGTCACCCAGCACGCCCAGGCGCTTGAAATCCGTGCGCTGCAGGTTCACCTGCTCCTGCGCGAAGGCACGGCAAGCAGCCCTGAACGCCGCCGCATCGAGCTTCTGGCCGGGGCGGCCGTGCTTCTTCTCGACCTGCAGCTCGATCGGCAGCCCGTGGCAGTCCCAGCCCGGGATGTAGGGCGCATCGAAGCCGTCGAGGACGCGGGACTTGACGATGATGTCCTTCAGGATCTTGTTGAGGGCATGACCGATGTGGATGACGCCGTTGGCGTATGGCGGCCCGTCGTGCAGTACGAAGCGTGGGCGCCCGCGAGCGACCTGGCGCTGCTTGCCGTAGATGTCGCGCTCCTCCCAGGCGGCGACCATGGCCGGCTCCCGCCGGGCGAGGTCCGCCTTCATCGGAAACGCGGTCTGCGGCAAATTGATCGTGCTTTTGTAATCAGTCATTCGAAATGTCAGCCATTCAAGATCTGTCTAGCCCGGGCCGCGTCCTGGTGCATCTGTGCTACCAGCGCCTCCAGCGACGGAAACCGCTCCTCTTCGCGCAGCTTCGCCACGAATTCCACCTCGATCTCGCGCCCATAGAGATCGCCAGAAAAATCGAACACATGCGTCTCGAGCAGCGTGTGCTCACCGTCGACCGTCGGACGCGTCCCGAGGCTCGCAACGCCGGGCAACTCTGCGTCCGTCGCGCCACGCACCCGTACCGCGAAGATGCCCTGCACCGGCGGACGCCGTCGCTCGATCTGCAGGTTCGCCGTCGGAAAACCAAGGGTGCGCCCAAGGCGGTTGCCCTGCACCACCCGACCCGTCATCGAGTACGGCCGACCCAGCCATCGGCGCACCTGCTCGAAATCCGCCCTCGCGAGCGCTTCGCGCACGCCGCTGCTGCTCACCCGCTCCCCGTCCACGGTCACCGGCTGCACCACATCGACCTCGAATCCGAGCCGCTGCCCGGCGGACGAGAGCATCGCGGCGGTCGCCTCGCCATTGCGCCCGAAGCGAAAATCATGGCCTACGACCACCAGCGGCGTCCGCAGCTCCTTGCCGAGCAGGTCGGCGAACGCCTCCCCGGAGAGGTTGCGTAGCGGCGGCCCGAAGCGCAGCAGCCACAGGAAGTCGCATCCCAGGCGCTCCAGGATGCGCCATCTCTCCCGGCAGGAGGTCAGGCGCGCCGGCGCCTGGCCCTCGGCCAGCAGGAACTCGCGCGGCATCGGCTCGAAGGTCAGCACCATGGACGGCCGGGAGAGGCGCCTGCCGCGCTCCCCCAGCCTCGTGAGCAGCGCCTGGTGGCCCAAGTGCATGCCGTCGAAGGTCCCGATGGTGACGACCGAGCCCCGATGGTGGTCGTTCAGGCCTTTGAGTCCGCGAATGAGCTCCATGGGGCCGCTAAGCCGCTGATGTCAAAAGGTTAAAGAATACAGGATTCGTGCCGGTCCTTGGCGCCGCATTCGGGTGGCCAGAGTACTAGCAGAGCGGACGCTTCACCCCGACGTGCATCAGGACGGGTGCATCTTATGTGAAGAGACCGTCCTGATCCGGCTACGTTCTCGGCCAGCGTTGACAACGTCCGGCTACCTGAGCAGACTACCGCCCCCCCGACCAGGGGGAAAGATTCCTTTTCCTCAACGGAGACCACGTGGCCAACACCAAGTCCGCCGAGAAGGCGGCTCGTCAAGCCGAGAAACACCGCGCCCGCAACGTTACTTTGCGCTCGCGGATGCGTACGGCCGTGCGCAATGTAACGGCGGCGATTGCCGGAGGGAACAAGCAGACGGCTCAGGCCACTTACAAGGAGGCTGTTCCGGTCATCGACACTTTGGTGAACAAGCAAATCATCCATCGAAACAAGGCGGCGCGACACAAGAGCCGGCTGGCGGCCCGTATTCGCGCAATGCCGTGAGGCCGACAGCGATGAATGGTCAAGAGAAAGTCCGCTGGACTGCTCCGCCGACTACGGCACCGGTTCCGCTCAAGCTGAAGCCGGCCGCTCGCCGGCAGTTTCTGCTGCAGGTGATGCGGGGTCGCGTCCCGCGCGAGCCTGCTGCTCCAAAAACTCCATAACCTTCTCGCAGAGCTCCCGGGTTCCGTGGCCAGTGGCCCCGGACACGAGGAAGTGCGGCCCACGATGGCGTAGGCTGCGGACGATGGCGCGTGCGCGCTTTTCCGCCTCTGCCTCGGGCAGCAGATCGCTCTTGTTGATGACCAGCCAGCGGGGCTTCGCCGCGAGCTCTTGGCTGAACTTCTTCAGCTCCTTGACGATGGCCCGGGCGTCCTGCACGGGGTCCGCATCCGGATCCAGGGGAGCGATGTCGACCAGGTGAAGCAGCACCTTCGTGCGCTGCAGATGCTTGAGGAACCGGATTCCAAGCCCCGCCCCTTCCGCCGCCCCCTCGATCAGCCCCGGGATGTCGGCCATCACGAAGCTGCGGTGCTGCCCGACGTCCACGACGCCCAGGTTGGGATGCAGGGTGGTGAACGGATAGTCCGCCACCTTCGGGCGTGCCGCGGAAACCGCCCGGATCAGGGTGGATTTGCCGGCATTCGGCAGGCCGAGAAGGCCTACGTCGGCAATGACCTTGAGCTCGAGCTCCAGCGTGCGCTTCTCCCCGGGCAGGCCCGGACCGAACTGGCGGGGGGAGCGGTTGGTGCTCGACTTGAAGCGCTGATTCCCCCAGCCCCCTTTGCCGCCGTGAGCCACCGCAAGCACATCGCCCTCACGGGCGAGATCGCCCAAGGGCTCGCCGGTCTCCGCATCGCGCACGGTCGTGCCCACCGGCATCGGGATATAGAGGTCCTCGCCGCTGCGGCCGGTGCAGTCGTTCGCGCTGCCCGGCTCCCCGTGCTGCGCCTTCCAGGTGCGCTCGATGCGATAGTCCGCCAGGGTGTTGATCCCGGGGGCGGCACGCAGGAGAACGCTGCCGCCGTTACCGCCGTCACCGCCATCGGGTCCGCCGAAAGGCACGAATTTCTCGCGGCGAAAGCTGGTGCTGCCGCGCCCGCCGCTGCCGGCCTGCACCTTGATCCTGGCCTCGTCGACGAATTTCATGAGAGCTTCCCAGACGAAAACCCCGGCGCGGGGCCGGGGTTTTCAGCAGTCGGTCGCCAAGCGGAAGGGTTAGGCTTCGGCCGTCTCGGCCGGCGCCTCGGTCACGCCGATTTCCGGAAGGACGTTGACGTACAGCCGCTGCTCCGCGCCGCGGCGCTGGAACTGCACCTTGCCCGCCACCTTGGCGAACAGGGTGTGATCAGTGCCGGTGCCCACGTTGGCGCCAGCGCGCACGGGCGTGCCGCGCTGACGGATGATGATGTTGCCGGCGAGCACGCTCTCGCCGCCGAAGCGCTTCACGCCGAGGCGCTTGGAGTGGGAATCGCGGCCGTTCTTGGTACTGCCGCCAGCCTTTTTATGTGCCATGTGTGCTGCCTCAGCCCGCGCTGATGTCCGTCACCTTGATCTCGGTGAACGGCTGGCGGTGGTTCTTCTGGCGCAGGTAGTGCTTACGGCGCCGGAACTTGACGATGGATACCTTGGCGCCCTTACCGTGGCGAACCACGGTGGCGACCACCTTGCCCCCCGCGAGCAGCGGCTTGCCGAGCTTCACGTTGGCGCCCTCGCCCACGAGCAGTACCTCGCTGAACTCGACCGTGGCGCCGGCCTCGGCGTCCAGCTTCTCGATGCGCAGCACGCCGTCTTTGGTGACGCGATACTGCTTTCCGCCGGTGGCGATCACTGCGTACATAGGCTTGAGGGAAACGGGGGTCTTGAGAAAGGCCGCGCATTCTACTGGCGCCCTCTCGGCGGGTCAAACGCCTGATCCACCATTCTCGGCAGCCCCCTTGTCGGATAGGATGCGTGGCTGTACTCGAGGTCCGTCCGCTAATGACATTGGAAGAAATCCGCGCGCTAGTCCAGTCGGACCTCGGCTCCGTCGACCAGGTGATCCGCGCGCGGCTGAAGAGCGCCGTCCCGCTGGTGGACCAGATTGCGGAGCACATCATCTCAGGCGGCGGCAAGCGGCTGCGCCCGCTGCTCGTCGTGCTGGCCGGCCGCGCCTGCGGCCACCGGCCCGAGGCGCATGTCGAGGCGGCGGCTTTCATCGAGTTCATCCATACCGCCACGCTCCTGCACGACGATGTGGTCGATGGCTCCTCGCTCCGTCGGGGCCGGGATACGGCCAATCAGGTTTTCGGCAACCAGGCGAGCGTCCTGGTCGGCGACTTCGTCTACTCCCGCGCCTTCCAGATGATGGCCTCGCTGACCTCCCAGCCGGTCATGGAAATCATGGCGGATGCGACCAACGTGATCGCGGAGGGCGAGGTCATGCAGCTGATGAACGCGCACGACCCCGACACCACCGAGCAGCGCTACCTGCAGGTGATCTACCGCAAGACCGCCAAGCTGTTCGAGGCCGGCGCGGAGGTCGCCGCCGTCCTGGCGGGCAGCCCGGAGCAGGTGCGCAGGGCGCTAGCCGCCTATGGCCGCCACCTGGGCACGGCCTATCAGCTGGTGGACGACGTGCTCGACTACCGCTCGAATCCCGCCGAGCGCGGCAAGAATCTGGGCGATGACCTCGCCGAGGGCAAGCCCACCCTGCCCCTCATCTATGCGATGCGTAACGGCACCGACGCCCAGCGGGCCGCGATCCGCATCGCCATCGAGAAGGGCGACCTGGCCCAGCTCGAGCCCATCATCACGGCCATCGAGTCGACCGGGGGGCTCGAGTACGCGGCGCGACTGGCGAAGGAATCGGCCGAGCAGGCGCTGCTGTCGCTGAAGCCGCTGCCGGAGGGCATCTACAAGGAAGGGCTGGTGTCGCTGGCGCGGTTTGCGGTGGAGCACACGACCTGAAGGTGATTGAAGCGCGCTGGGCGCTTCAGTACACTGCGCGGCCCGGCCCTCCCTGCCGCCTCGAGCCTCACAGGGTCCGCGGATTCGCCTTCTCGGGGTGTAGCTCAGCCTGGTAGAGCACTACGTTCGGGACGTAGGTGTCGCAGGTTCAAATCCTGTCACCCCGACCATTGATTTTCCTGATGTTTTCTTCCCGCAAACGCCATTGGTTCCACTTTCCAGGTGGCGATTGGTTCCAGTTTTGGTTTCACTTTTTGCGGGTAGTCGGGGATAGCCATGGGTGGAAGCGTGCGAACGGTCCAGTGCCGGCGTCGCACTATCTTTGTCCATGCGGCACAGACCGGAGCTGACCGGACGGTTACTCTGATCTGAAACATGGCGCTTCTGATGCTCGACGCACGACCGGCATCCTGCACTCCGCTCGAACCGGTGCACGCGGCACGCTTGCCGGTGCCGGGCGCCCTTACTCCTGGGTGACCGAGACGTCAGGATTGTTTCCGACCTGATGGAGGGGCAAATCGAAGAGACCTCTCGCCTCTGACCCGATTCTTATATGCAATTTTCGGCCTCCGAGCCGCCTGAGAAGTCGCTCGATCATCTCCGATCCCGCCGAGTAGCTAAGGAATGTGTCGCCTTCGAAACGAAGGCCTGAACGTTTCGCAAGACGCCGGTACCGATAGGTTATCTACAAATTTCATCGCGCCGACACGATCCATCAAATACGTCGCGGGCTCGAAGCACCACAAGGATTCCTTGGCACCGCCGGACCTGCCTGGATCTGAATCTCAGTCCAGTGAAATCGCGTATGGATTGGATCTTTCGGGATATATCGATAGGTCAAATCCGCGCCGGCCCCCTCAACCAACCGCCGAACCGCCCGAATCCCCTGCATTCTGGGTTCCAGATCGATTGAGGCATTGAGGCTATTGAATGTTGCTCCGTCATCCCGAATCGACAGCTTCCGCCGGCAAGTGTCACGAAGACTGGATGGGTAAGCAG
>DASVWT010000192.1:0-13822 GCA_036393055.1 Steroidobacteraceae bacterium | reverse complement strand
TTCCACGAGCTCGGCACCGGAGCGCGGCTCGCCGAAGCCGGTATTGACGCACCATTCCGGTTCCACGCCGAGAATCTCCCGGCACATCCGCAGCAGCTCATCCACCCCGACGTCATTGGGCTGTACGGCGTGCCACTGGGGATCCATCACCGGCGGGCGCTTATCGGGATCGCCGATGGTGTTCTTCCAGTCGTAGCCCGAGACGAAGTTGCCGCCGGGCATGCGCAGCATCCTGCAATCCATCTCCTTCATCAGAGCCATGGTATCGGCGCGGAATCCGTTGATGTTATTCGCTGGCATCAGCGACACGGCCCCGATGCGGAAGGTGCCGGTGCCCCTGCCGGCGATCTCGAGGCGGCCTGCCGTCGTATCGGCGCGGCAGGAGAATCTCAGCGGTATCGTCGACCAATCCCAGCCAGCGCCGATGCGCACGGTCTGCCGCTCGTCCGCACTCTCGCCCCAGATCAGAGTCGCGGAAATCTCCGCGGCGGGATCGGCGGCCACCACGATGCGGCCGGTATATCCCTTGCGGGCCAGCGACAGGCCGGATTGAGCGATGCCGCGGGGGCTTGCTCCTGCCAGACGCACCACGGGGCTGTGCTGGCCGACATACGGCGCAGTCCCGTCCATAGTGACGTCGGAATCCGGGCCGATGGGCACCCACTTGTTGGGCTGCGGCATCATGCGGCGCGTGAAGCCTTCCGGCGGCGGCAGTGGCCTGGAGTCGACCGGGTGGTAAAACTTGCGGTCGTCGAGCACCTCGCTCCACAAGCTGTAGTTGATCAGGTTGGCGATGTGCTCGATGAAACCGCCATACATGTACTCGGAGATCGGATGGCCGCTTTTGCCGGAGTCTATGACTGCGGACAAGCCGTTCGAGGCCGCCGAAGCCGCCGGCAGCGCCGAGGCCAACGTAAGCGCCAGGGAACCCTTCAGCGCTGCGCGGCGCGATATGAGCAGGTCTTCTTTCATGCAGTATCTCCCGAGCGAAGGTCGCGCATGACGCGCTACCGGTCATGGTCACGCGGATCACGGCCATGGTAGCGATATCTCAGTCGCGCGGTCCAGCACGTCGCGGCTGCCGGTCAAAGGCCCGCCACGTGCGGCGGGTCACAGAACCCGTCGGCCGGCCTGGGTAATTCCGGCCCGTGGCCGAAAACTATAGACCGCCGGGAGCGACGCCACTTATGCAGGCGGGGCGGCCATAGAAGTGATCTGGTTTTTCTCGTTACTGCTCCTAATAGCCTGCGGATTCGCCGTGTGGCCGGCTCTGCGGCGCACGGCGGCTCCGCTCATCGCGTATGCGCGCGCTTACCGCTCGCCACAGAGTGAGGGCGAGGGGGAAGAGACCTTCGACCTTCGTGAAATGCCCGAGCCTCCCGTGCTGCAGGCAGCCGCGATCCAATCCCTCGACGGCGCCCAGGCGCTGAGAAGGCTGCGGGAGCTCGAGCTGGGGCTGGATGTCCATGCCCCGGATGCGCCGCCGGATCCCGCGCACGAGCGCGTAGTGGCTGCGGCCCTGGCGGCGATCGGCGATCCGGCTACCCAGAGGCATTACTTCCCGCGCCGCCCGAATCTTCTTCCCGAGCTGATTCGTGCCATCAATGACGAGGACGCCGCGGTGCGCCAGCTCGTGGCCATCGTCGCGCGCGATCCGGCGCTGGTCGGCAGCCTGCTGCGGGTAGCCAACAGCTCCTTCTATCGCGTGACGCCGCAGCCGATCGAGACCATAGAGCGGGCGATCGTGATGCTCGGGAGCGAGGGCCTGCGCTCGGTGATGGCGGCGGCGCTGATGCAGCCGATTTTCCGGGTTTCCGGCGCCGGGGGAGCGCCGCGCTTCCCGGAGCTCGTCTGGGAGCACGCGGTGCGCTCGGCGCACGCGGCGATCCCGCACGCCGCTCTCGTGGAGCGGGCGAATCCGTTCGCGGCAGAGCTGCTGAGCCTCATCAGCGGGCTCGCCGAGATCGTCCTTTTCCGCGCGGTGCTCGAGCATTGCCCGCCATCGCCGCCGCGGGAAGAAGTCGACCCGCTGGTGATCGCGGCCATACTCGAGTCGCAGTCGGCGGCCTTCGCCTGGCACATCGGCGCCGACTGGCGGCTCTCGGAGGAGATGCTGGCAGCGCTCGAGGAGCAGATGGCCTCATCCGATCCCGCCACGCCGCTCGGACGCTCCTTGCGCTTCGGCCGCCGCGCGGGAGCCCTCGCCGTGCTGCACACCAGCTCCGTCATCGACGGCGAGAGCGTCAGGATTTCGCTGCCGCCGTCCGGTCTCTCACCGTCACATCTGGAATGCATGCTGGCGCGTCTACTGCGCCCGCATGAGGATCCAAGGACGTCAGCAGGGCGGCGGCTTGGAAGTGCGCGACCAGGTCTCGGTCCGTCCGAAGATCGGCACACCCAGATATCCGCGTAGATGGAGGCGGTCCCCTTCGGCCGTCATCTGCCCGCTGTAGGTCCGTCCGCTCTTCGGGTCGTAGAGACGACCTCGGCTGGCGTGCTGCGGATCCGTCTCCCGAAATCCTTCTCCGATGCGTAGCCCGCAGAGCGGCCTGTTGCGCAACTTGGGGTCGGGGTTGCGCACGTCGGTAAGAGGATGATTACCGCGGGAGAGCTCAGCGATCTCGACGCACAGCGTCCGACCGCATGAAGCAACGCGGACAACCGCTCCTGAAGGCGTCCGCCAGTAGCCGAGGACGGTGGGAGTTTGCGCATGGGCGCCCACAGTAGCCATCGTCAGGGCCGCGGCGAGGAGCAGGAGCGGGCCGGGTGGCGCCGCGAGACGCATGGGTTCCACCTCAATTCAGCCGAATCCGCCAGTGAGTACCGGCCAGGGCGCCTTCGGGTCTGTCCGAATCCGCTCGTTGCGCCTGCCGCTCATCACGTGCTGCCTGCGGCGCCTCAGCCCGGCGTAGCGCCCTCGATGCGGTGGCGGGTCAGCGCCTCGCGTACGAACCCCGACGCCCTCAGCTCATCCACGAAGGCCCGCAGATACGGCGCAATGGCATCGCCGCGACCTTTGGCGACGCCCATGGCTTGCCGGATGACCATGAAGGGCTGGTCGATCAGCCGCAGGCCGCTATGGCGCGCGGCGTCGGCTTGGAGCTGCTGCTTGACGCCGGCCGCGACTTCAAGGGACTGCTCGACGAAGGCATCGACGACAGCCGGAGAGGTCGGCACGCGCACGATCGTGGCGCGCTTCAGCTCCCGGGTCAGGAAGAGGTCATAAGCGCTGCCAGCGCCCGCCGCGACGCGTATGCCCGGAGCATCCACCTGGCTATTATCCTTAATCGCACTGTCATCGCGGACCAGATAACATCCTTCGATGAGGACGTAAGGAGAGGTGAACGCAATTCCCGCTCCCCGTACCGGATCGATGGCAAAGAACCCGACGTCAGCGCCCCCTCCCGTGACGGTCTCCACCGCCTTGGCGGCGGCGTCGACTACGATCAGTTCGAGATCTGTATTCAAGCGAGTCGCGAGCTCGCGCGCGATATCGACGGACACTCCGTACGGCTCACCGGTCCTCTTGTCGAGGCCAGCAAGAATGGGATTTCCCACATTGATCGTGGCGCGCAGCTTTCCCGACGGGGCCAGCGCCGAGCGGATGGATTCATTGGACATCGTACGCACACGGTGAGTATGGTAGCGTTCACATGTCAAGCCATCCAGCGGCGGTGAACCATGGCGGAAAAGGGCTCTCAATGCGGCGAGCGCCAGACGGGCGAGTGAGGTGGGGCGGCACGCTCGGTGCGGCGATGCTGTTGGGATTGCTGATGCTGCTGGCGGCTGGATTCTTGCCAGCGGCCTCGCGTGCCGCGTCGGCTCCTGTGGTCGTGCGCGTGACCGAGGGTGCGCTGGCCGGGGTCAGGCAGGGACAGGTCGATGCGTTTCTGGGGATTCCCTACGCGGCTCCCCCGGTCGGGGCCAATCGCTGGCGCGCGCCGCAGCCTGCGCCCCGATGGCAGGGGATCCGGCCCGCGCAGAAATATGCGGCAAGCTGTTGGCAGCACATGACTCCGTCCGGCACCGGTCCTTGGACGCACGAGTACATGCCGCAGGGCCGGATCAGTGAGGATTGCCTTTATCTCAATGTCTGGACGAGCACACCGGATCCGCATCATCACCTCCCGGTGCTCGTCTGGGTGCCGGGCGGCGGGTTCGTGGCAGGTTCCGGATCCGCGGCGGTCTATGACGGCGCGCGGCTCGCGGCGCATGGCATCGTGGTGGTCACGATCAATTACCGGGTGGGTCTGTTCGGCTTCTTCGTGACGCCGGCGCTTGCCGCGCAGGCGGCTCGTGAGCACGAGCCGCCAGGCAACTACGGCCTGCAGGACATGATCGCCGCGTTGCAGTGGGTTCATCGCAACATCGCCGCCTTCGGCGGCGATCCCGATGCCATCACCCTGGGCGGCCAGTCGGCGGGTGCGATGGCGGTGCACGACCTGATCGTCTCGCCGCTCGCCACCGGACTCTTCCGGCGCGCGATCGCCGAGAGCGGTCTACCCGACACGGTGCCGACACCCTCGCTGGGCGCGGCGGAGAAGGCGGGCGAGCAGCTCGCGCGATCCGTGGGCGCAAGGTCGCTGGCGGCGCTTCGCGCGTTGACGCCGCGGCAGTTGGCTGCGCACGCGCCGCCTGGGATGAACGGACCGCTCCTCGTCCCCATCGCGGATGGGGTGCTGCTCCCGGCCGCGCCGGAAACATTACTCGTCCCGGGCGCGTTCGCCGATGTTCCCGTCCTCACCGGCATCGATGCGGACGATGCCTCCGCCTTCTCGGGGCCCATCGTGAAATCCATGAGCCAAGCCGCCTGGAAGGCGCTTCTCGAGGAGAAATTCGGCACCCTGGCGCCGAGGTTCGCCAGCTTCTATCCCGCGGCCACCGCCGCCGAGCGGGCGCGCTCGGCGCGGCAGTTGCACCGCGACTTAGGCCTTGCGGCGCTCTATGCCTGGGACCAGAAATGGAGCGCGCACGCGCGCAGCCCGGCATACGGCTATCTGTTCGATCACCTCGAGCCCGGGACTCGGGCCAGCCGCTGGGGGATCTTCCATTCCTCGGAGCTGCCGTACGTGTTCGGCACCTTCGATGCGGCGCCGCAGCGGCATTTCACCGCGGTCGATCGGGAGATCTCGCAGCGCGTGATGGGTTACTGGCTCGATTTCGTGAAGAGCGGCGATCCGAACGGCGCGGGCCTGCCGGCCTGGCCAGCGATGGTGCCGAGCGATCCGAAGGTCATGGTGCTCGCAGCCGCGATGCAGCCGCGGCCGGTGCTGCCGCCGCGCAAGCTCAGCGCGATGCAGGCATTCATAGCAGCGGGCGGTAAGCCCGGGATCTTCTAAAGGTCCAGCGTCACGCTGACCGGGCAGTGATCGCTCCCCATGACATCGGCGTGGATCTGCGCCGCCTTGACCGATTTGCGCAGGGTCGCCGACACCAGGAAGTAGTCGATCCTCCACCCGACATTGCGCGCGCGCGAGTTGGCGAAGTGACTCCACCAGCTGTAATGACCGTTGCCCTGCTCGAAGAGGCGCAGGGTGTCGATGAAGCCGGCATCGATGAAATTCTGGAAGCCCTGCCGCTCCTCGTCGGTGAAGCCCTTCTTGCCGCGGTTGGGTTTGGGATTGGCGAGGTCGAGCTCGGTGTGCGCGACATTGAGGTCGCCGCAGAAGACCACGGGCTTTTTCTTCTCGAGCTGCTTCACATAGGCGAGGAATGCCGGATCCCAGTGCCTGTGCCGCAGCGCCAGCCGGCTGAGGTCGTCCTTGGCATTGGGCGTGTAGACGGTGACGGCGTAGAGCTTGGGGAATTCCGCGGTGATGAGCCGGCCTTCCTCGCTGCTGTCGCGCTCGAGCTCGTCGGCGAATTTGAAGCGCCGCGCGAACGCCTGCGGAAAGCCGTTGGTGACCGCGATCGGCTCCTCCCGGCTGAAGATCGCCGTGCCGGAGTAGCCCTTCTTCACGGCGGAGTTCCAGTACTCGCGGTAATCCGGCAGATCGATCTCGATCTGTCCGCGCTCGGCTTTGGTCTCCTGCAGGCAGAGCACATCCGGCCGGTGCGCCTTGATGAAGGTCTGGAAGACACCTTTCTTGATGACGGCGCGGATGCCGTTGACGTTCCACGAGTAGAGTTTCATGGGTCGCGCAGTCTACCGGAATGCCCCGGCCCCGGCTTCAGGCCGGTGAACCGGACGTATTGGCCCCGCCGCGTCATATAATGACCGGTCTGATGGTGCGCAAACGTGGTGCGGCCCGGGCCCGGATGGGCGAGGCCGCGCCGCCCGATGGAGGTCGGATCGTGGCTCTTTCTCCCCTCGCAGGCAAGCCAGCGCCGAAGGCGTTGCTGATCGACCCGGCTCGGCTGGAGGGCGAGTTCTACAGCCGCAGGCCCGATCCAGCGGATGCCGCGCAGCGGGTCAGCTTCGGCACGAGCGGGCACCGCGGCTCGCCGCTCAAGGGCTCCTTCAACGAGGCACACATCCTCGCCATCACCCAGGCGATCTGCGAGTACCGCAAGGGGCATGGCATCGGCGGGCCGCTCTACATGGGCCGCGATACGCACGCGGTCTCGGGGCCTGCGCAGCGCGCGGCGCTCGAGGTGCTTGCCGCCAACGGCGTCGAGACAGTGATCCAGCCCGATGACGGGGTCACACCGACCCCGGCCGTGTCGCGAGCCATCCTGGCGCACAACCGCGGCCGGACCGAGCAGCTCGCCGACGGCATCGTCGTCACGCCTTCGCACAATCCGCCCGAGGACGGCGGCTTCAAGTACAACCCGCCGAACGGCGGACCGGCCGACAGCGACGTCACCGGCTGGATACAGGATCGTGCCAACGCCCTGTTGCGCGAAGGCAGTGCGGGCGTGCGTCGCGTGTCCATTGAGACTGCAATGCGCGCTGCAACCACGCACGCGCAGGACTTCATTGCGCCCTACGTGGACGATCTCGCCGACGTCATCGACATGGATGCCATCCGCGCCGCCAATCTTCGCGTCGGGGTCGACCCTCTCGGCGGCGCGGCAGTGCACTACTGGGAGCCGATCAACACGAAGTACGGCCTCGATCTCGACATCGTCAATCCGGGCGTCGATCCGACCTTCGCCTTCATGACGGTGGACCATGACGGCAAGATCCGCATGGATTGCTCGAGCCCCTACGCCATGGCGGGTCTGTTGCAGCTCAAGGATCGCTACCGCGTCGCCTTCGCCAACGACACCGATGCCGACCGACACGGCATCGTGACGCCTGCGGCGGGCCTTCTCAATCCCAACCACTATCTCGCCGTGGCCATCCGCTATCTGCTCACCCACCGGCCCGGCTGGAGCCGTACTGCGGCGGTCGGCAAGACCCTGGTCTCGAGTGGTCTGATCGACCGGGTGGTGGCCCGCCTCGAGCGGCCGCTGCGCGAGGTGCCCGTGGGATTCAAGTGGCTCGCGCCTGGACTGCTCGAAGGCTCGCTCTGCTTTGGCGGGGAGGAGAGCGCCGGCGCCAGCTTCCTGCGCCGCGACGGCAGCGTGTGGACCACCGACAAGGACGGTCTGATCATGGGACTGCTCGCCGCGGAGATCACGGCACGCACGGGCAAGGATCCGGGCGAGCACTACCGAGAGCTCACTGCGGAGCTCGGTACGCCCTGGTACACGCGTATCGACGCGCCGGCGACTGCGCAAGAGAAGGCACGCATTGCCAGCCTTTCACCGGAATCGGTGCGCGCCGCCACCCTCGCCGGCGAGCCCATCACGAGCAAGCTGACCCGTGCGCCGGGCAACGGTGCCCCGATCGGCGGCCTGAAGATCGTCGCCGCGAGCGGCTGGTTCGCCGCCCGGCCGTCCGGTACGGAGAGTCTGTACAAAATTTACGCCGAGAGCTTCCGCGGCGAGCGCCACCTCGCGACCATCGTCGAGGAAGCGCAGCGGATCGTCGGCGATGCGCTGAAATCAGTCTGAGGAGTTGAAGATGACTAAATCGTCTGGAATGATTTTGGACGGCGAAAGCCGGCCCGAAGGGCGTGGCGCAGGGACGGGGCCACGCAGCGCGACCCTGGAGCTCAATCGCGCAGGCCAGAGCCTGTGGCTGGATAACATCACACGGGATCTGCTCTCGAGCGGCACGCTGAAGCGCTATATCGAAGAGCTGACCATCACCGGTCTGACCTCGAACCCGACGATCTTCGATCATGCGATGAAGCGCGGCTCGGCATACGACGAGAGTATCCGCAAGCTCGCCCAGAGCGGTCTTGCGGACGAGAAGCTCTTCTTCGAGCTGGCGCTCGATGATCTGAAGCGCGCCGCCGACCTCTTTCGGCCGGTACACGATCGCACCGCGGGCGTCGACGGTTGGGTGTCTCTCGAGGTCTCGCCCCGCCTGGCGTACGACACCAACTCCACACTGGCAGAGGCACGGGATCTGCATGCGCGCGCAGCGCGCCCCAATCTCTTCATCAAGATACCGGGGACAACGGCAGGACTGCCGGCGATCGAGTCGGCTACCTTCGCCGGCGTGCCGATCAACGTGACGCTGCTCTTCTCCGCGGAACAGTACGTTGCCGCCGCGAACGCCTGGCTGCGCGGGATCGAGCGGCGCATCGAGGCCGGCCTCGATCCCAACGTCACCTCCGTGGCTTCCGTCTTCCTCAGCCGCTGGGATGTCGCCGTGGCCGACAAGGTGCCGGCGGCGCTGCGTAATCGGTTGGGACTCGCCGTCGGCCGGCGCTCCTACCGCTCCTATTGCGAGCTGCTCGCCTCGCCGCGCTGGCTGCGGGTGCTCAATGCCGGGGCGAGGCCGCAGCGGCTGCTGTTCGCGAGCACCGGTACCAAGGATCCCGCGGCCTCGGACGTTCTCTACATCGAGGGTCTGGTGGCGCCGCTGACGATCAACACCATGCCGGAGAATACCCTCAAGGCTTTTGCCGATCACGGCAAGGTGGGTGAGGCGATCCGCGCCGATGGCGGCGACAGTGAGGCGGTGCTGACTGAATTCACCAAGGCAGGCGTGGACCTCTCCGCTCTCGCGGCGAAGCTGCAGAAGGACGGGGCGGACGCTTTCGTCAAGTCCTGGGACAGTCTGATGGGTGTCATCCGCTCCAAGGCGACGGAGCTGAAGAAGGCCGCAGGAGCGCGGTAGCCGCTTGACCAGCCTAGCGCGGGTGGCCGTCCACCCGCTGCCAGGTCTGCGAGCGTCCGAGGAGGGAAAACCCGAGGAAGCCGCGCATGATGAGCTGGTGGCCTCCGTCCGTGAGACGTAGCGTGCAGCCGTAGATACGACCGGTGTCGGGATCCAGGATGTCTCCGCCGACGTACTCCCCGTTCTCCGGCCTCAGGTGGCGCATCAACACCAGTCCGATGATGGGCTGGCCGTGGCGCTCGCCGGTGCAATGTGTGCAGCGGGCGTTGCGGTCATCGCTGGGAGAGCTCGGCTCGATACGGCCATAGTAGAGGCCCTCGACCTCGAATATCCGGATCAGGCCAAGCGGCTTGCCGGAGCTGTCGAGCGGCTGCCAGAGCCCGACCGGCGAGTCGAGGCGGCTGTTTCCCGCGGCGGCACCTGCCGGCGGGAAGGATGTCCAAAAAGCAAACCCGAGCACCACGGCCGTGGCGAGGACTCGCATCGCTTCAGCCTTCCTTCAGGTGCTTGCGAGCAGGCGGCGCAGGTCGGAGGCTACCTGCTTTGCCGTGTTGTCCGAGAGAGCGAGCAGGCGTGCGCGGCCGTCGCCGTCGAAGATGAAGACCGCGCTGCTGTGGTCGACTTCGTAATTGCCGTATTGGTCCGGCTTCTCGTAGTGATAGGCGATGCGGTAGCGCTTGCTCAGGTCGGTGAGCTCCTGCTCATCGGGCCGCAGTCCGACGAACTGCGGGCCGAAGTTATCCACGTAACGCTTGAGCACTTCCGTGGTGTCGCGCCGCGGATCGACCGTGACGAAGAGTACCCGGACCCGCGATGCTCCGGGACCCAGGGTGCGCAGGGCGTTGGCAAGCGTAGTGAGTGTCGTGGGGCACTCGTCGGGACATTGCGTGTAACCGAAGTAGAGCAGTACCAGATCGTGGCGGTAATTGACGGCCGTGACCGGCTGGCCGTCCTGATTGGTCAGCTGGAATTCGAGGGGCGACACCAGACCGGTCACATTCTTCAGGATGAAGTGCGGATCGTTGCCGGCACAGCCCGCCAGCATCAAGGCGAGGAGGAGGGTGGCGGCCGCGGCCGGCAGGCGGCGGCGAGTCATTCCTGAGAAAAGTCCTGACACGCGAGAGTCTCCTGGCTCATGCGCCGCGAGGCTGCACGGCAGGGGTGAACTGCCCGCGGGGGCGCACGGCCGTGGACTCGGGATCGTGGAGGATGTGATGCAGCACGGTGATGATGCCGACCAGGGACATCATCGCGGCAGGTATCCAGGTGAGCAGGCCGCCGATCTGCTGATCGTCCAGCGGACTGATGGCCCAGGCGCGGCCGCAGATGGCATAGATGTCATAGAGCGTCGTGGTATGGAGGGTGATGTAGGCGCCGAGCAGGAGCTGCGGAATCGCCACGAGGGAGAGAATGACCAGCCGCCAGCCGTAGCCGATCGCAGCGCTGCCTTGCGCTTGGCGCGGCGCCAGCATCAGCCACCAGAAGAGAAGACCGTCGGCGAGCATGCTCCAGTTCATGAGGTCATAGCGCCGCGTGTCGATCATCGCCGTGAAGTGAATCGACGGGGTGAGCCAGAAGAAGATCAGCCCGACGAACAGCGTCGGGGCGATGACCGGATGCTGCAGTATGCGGAAGAAGAGCTGCACTGGACGCCCGATCCAGGCCGGGATCCGGATCGATCGGAGGCCTTCGGGCATGCCGGCCCGCCAGACGCGCTCCGGGGCCGCAAGCACGATGAGCACCGGCCCGAGGTGATGGAGGATCAGGTGCTGGAACCTGTGGATCCAGAACATGTGTGCCGACAAATAGTCCACGTAGGTCTGCAGCATCGCATAGCTGAGCGCGACGCCAAGGAAGAAGGTGAACGCGCGCCAGAATCCAACCCGGTGGGGGCCACGTTTCAGCGCCGCCAGCCCGCGCACGTAGAGCGCGACGGCGGCTACGCAGATGATGAAAATGGTCGGAGAGAACTGCCAGGGCAGCAGGTAGCGCAGATCCGTCACGAACGGTGGCATGAGCGGGATGATACCACGCGTCTTCCGATGAGCCGGCGAGCCTCGAAGGCTGATCGCAAATCGCTGGCCAAGCCGTGGGCCCCCCAGGCATCGCGGTTGCTGAATGCTGGCATGGCACAGCAAACCCACGATTCCGCTCGAGCCGGTAGCCCGGCGAAGCGCGGCGAGTACTCGCATTTCGAGCACAAGCTGCGGGACCGATGGTGCGAGCTGCGGGACGAGACCCGCGAGGCTCTGTCCCGCTCCGAAAACGAGGGCTATGCCGACATTGCCGGCCGAGTTGGCGACCTGGAGGATCAATCGCTCGCCGACCTGCTGGTCGACGTCAACCTGGCGGAGGTCACGCGCGACGTGCAGGAAATCCGCGCCGTGGAGCGTGCGCTGAAGCGGATTGCCCTCGGCACGTACGGTACGTGCGTGAGCTGCGGACAGCCGATCGAGCGTGAGCGCCTGGAAGCCTATCCGACTGCCAATCGATGCGCGGTATGTCAGCGAGCATACGAGCACGACCATGTGACCACGCCCACGCCGCGGCTTTGATCCCTGACCGATGGGCTGCCGCCCTGCCGCGCCGGCGGCGATGTGACATAAAGTTTGCCCCCGAGGCGCCCATCGGCTAGGCTATCCTACCTTACAACCTACAAAGTTGGCGTGGTCGGGCGCACCCGAAAACATTGAGGACTGCTCTGGGGGTCGCGTGAGCGGTGATGGAAGTCTCGTATGCGTCGGCGTCGGCATGACGCTGGGGTCGCATATCACGCCCTTGGCCCGAAGCCATATCGACATGGCGTCGTTTTCACGGCGCTGTCCGACGGTGTCATGGAGCTGTGGCTCGCGAAGATGAATTCAGACGTGCGCAGCCTCCAGCGCTACTACCCCGAGGGCAAGTCCCGGCTGGAGACCTACCGCGAAATGGTGGATGTCATGCTCGTCGAGGTCCGGGCCGGCAAGCGCGTCTGCGGCGCCTTCTACGGACACCTGGGTGTATTCGCCTGGCTGTCAACATTACGAGGCGAGCCAGTTCATGCTCTAACCGGCGTCATATCGACACCGGGGCCTATTGAACCTGAGGATGGGCCGGTTTCCTCCTCCGCCCATGCCCAAGCGGAAATTCGGGCGGTCTTGTGACGCGGCGCCTCTGTCTGTCAGCTCATTGATCCTGCACGAGGGGACGCGGCGAAGTAGAGGGCGAGGACGGAAATGGAAGGGCAACGTCAGGTAATGCGGTTCGGACGACTCCGCCGGGAAGGCGGAAAGGGCCTTCAGCCGTGGCGCCGAGCTGTCGCAGCGGCTTGCCTGGCGCTTGCATTGGCCTCCGGTCGTTCCCGGGTCGAAGCAGCGCCGGCCCAGGCCAGCCTGATAGCAAGGGCTGATTCCATCAAGCTGCGAGAGCCGCCCGAGTTCCGCGCCCTCATGCGGCAAATTGGCGCTGGATTTTCCGGATTGTCCAAAGAACAGCAACAGTATTTTCTCTTTCTTCAGGGGTGGCAGAGTGCGTATGAAGGCAGGGATGCCTTTGCTATCGCGCAACTGTCGCAACTCGCGGCGAACTCGCCGAGCATGGTGATTCGCTTGCGGGCGTACGCCACGCTTTCCGACCTCTTCACATCCGAGAGACGCTACCATGCGGCGTTCCAGGAATTGAGCGAAGCGCAGAGTCTCCTGCCGGACGTCTCCGACCAGCGTGCGCGGGCGGAGGTACTGTTGGATGCCGCGGAGCTGTACAGCCAGGTCGGTCAATACGATCTGGCATTGGATGCGGCTCAGGCCGTCATCGATCAGAATTGGGCCGGCGAAGGCGAGTGCATGGGAGGGCAGCAGAAACTACACGCTCTGTTCAACAGCGGGCGCTTTGCCGAATTCGACTCGCAAGTGCGGCCGACGATACGGTCCTGTCTGAAAATCGGCCAGCCGGCCTACGCAAACGAGATCAGGACCAAGCTGGCCGCGCGCTACATCGATGACGGGCGGCTCAGTGAGGCCCGTGCGCTTCTCGAGAGGAATTACCCGCAAGTCACGGGAATGGGGTATAGCCGGCAGATTGCCTCGTTCGACGCCCTGTTGGCGGTAGTGAATCAGAAGACGGGCAACATGGCCGCGGCCAAGCGGTTTGCCTTGCATGCCGAGAAGCTATCGATCCCGGGAGAGTTTCCGCAATGGCTCATTACTTCATATCGGATTCTCTATCAGTACGCCAAACAGAACGGTGACTACTCGAGCGCCCTCGCGTATCACGAGAAGTACCTGAGCGCCAAGATTGGTTATCTCAATGACGTTTCCGCGCGGCAGCTCGCTTACGAGAGAGTGAAGCAGAAGAACATCGCCAGAAAGCTCGAGATAGAGGCGCTGAGCCGCAAGAACCGCGTGCTCGAGCTCGAGCACAAACTGTCGGTGAAGCAGATGGAGGCGACGCGCCTTTATGGCGTGATCCTGACGCTGATCCTGGCGCTCATAGGCCTCTGGGCGCTGCTGACCAAGCGCTCGCAGCTGCACTTCAAGAATCTCTCGCGGCTCGATGGGCTCACCGGCATTTCCAACCGGCTGCATTTCATCGAGCGTGCGGAGACCGCGCTGGCGTATGCGAGGAAGTCGGGGCAGGAAGTCTCGCTGCTGCTGCTGGACCTCGATCACTTCAAGTCCATCAACGACCGCTTCGGCCATGCCACCGGGGATTTCGTGCTGAAGCAGG
>DASVWT010000191.1:0-2885 GCA_036393055.1 Steroidobacteraceae bacterium | reverse complement strand
CTGCCCGCTGTGCGAACCGTGAGGCTTTGAGCGCCTCCTCGGCCGAGCGGAGGTTGTCGCGCGACAGTCCCCAGACATCGAGCTCGTAGCTTGCCCCGCCCCCCAGCGCGAAGGAGTTACGGGTGGTGGAGCTCTGCTGCCCGTTGACCGACAATGCCGCCTGCCCCACTCCCGAGCGGCTCGCCTGCGCCTGCGCGTCGATTGCCGGAAAGAGCGCCGCCCGCTGGATCGTCACCTCCGCCCTCGCCGCCCGCAGGCGCGCGGCCGCAACCGCCAGATCGCGGTTGTCGGTGCGAGCGAGATCGATGAGACGCGACAGCTCCGGACTTCCGAACCCCTGCCACCAGCCGCTGCGCGGCCACACGGGCGCCTGCGGTGCGGCCTTCCCGACGAATGCCTGCGGAACGATCGGCGGCGACAGCGCCTGCGGCGGCCGCGTCGCGCAACCGCTCAGACAGGCCGCGACACACCCCAGCACGAGCCACCCTGCCGCGCCGTGCGCACTCGACTGCATGCGCTCACTCATGGCCAGGCGGGCTCTACTCGTATCGCAGCGCGCGGACGGGGCTGGTGCGCGCGAGCTGCAGCGTGTTGCAGCAAACGGTGGCCCAGGCGATGAGCAGCGCCACCGCGGCAGCCGCCAGGAAATAGATAGGTGTGAGCGGGATGTGATAAGCGTAACCGTCGAGCCAATGCCGCAGGTACACATAAGCGAACGGCCAGGCGATGAGATTCGAGATCAGTACCGGCACCGAGATCCGCCAGAGCATCAGGCCCACGATATCGCGGGTGCGCGCGCCGGAGACTTTGCGAATGCCGATCTCCTTGGTTCGTCGCTCGGCGGTGAATATCGCGAGTCCATACAGTCCCAGGCAGCCGATGAGAACGGCGACGATCACGAACATTGCCAACATCCTGCCCTCCCGAACGTCCTGGCGGTAAAGCTGGTCGAAGCTTCCGTCCAGGAACCAGCGCTGGATGGCCTCGGTCGGCATGAATGCGTGCCACGTTCGGTCGATGAAGGCCAGGGTCGCGGGGATCTCGCCGGGACGCAGCCGTACCGACACACTCATCGAAGAGCTCGGGACGTAGACGTAGAACATGGGTGCCACCGCCTGCAGCGCTCCCTGGAGCCTGGCATCGGCGAGCACGCCCACGATACGGACATGGTTGTGGTTGTAGAGAACGATCTTATCGACCGCCTGCTGCGGGGTGAATCCGAGGTGTCGCGCTGCCGCCGCGTTGACCAAGACGTTCCGGCCTTCATTCAGCGGATCGCCACCGCCGCCGACCGCCATGCTGTTCAGGCGGTCCGCGCCGCGATCGGCCGACAGGAGGCGCCCGGCGAGCAACCGTATGCCGTAGACCTCTGGATACTGGGGTCCGATCACCGTCGTGTTGATGGTAAATACCCCGGGCTGGCCGGGAATCTGGATGGTCGATACCGATTGACCGGACTCGAACGGCACCAAATTCGACAGCCCCACCGCGGCGATGCCCGGATCCGCGCGCAGAGCCCGCACGAACGCCGCCTGTTTCTCGCCTACCAGTGCACCGCTGCCGCCGATGACCACGACATTGTCGTGATCGAATCCCAGACTCATGGAGCGCGCGTAGTTGACCTGACTGAAGACGACGCCGGCAGCAATGCCCAGGCCGACCGAGACCGCGAACTGCAGCAGCACCAGCACGTTCCGCACCCCGCCCGAGCGCGGCGATCCCCCATCGCCTCCGCGCAGACCCGCGATCGGGCGAACCCGGGAGAGCACCAGCGCCGGGTAGCTTCCGCTGATCAGGCCGGTGGCGACGGCAACGCCGCCGAGCAGCAGCAGCAAGCTCCAATCGCTCAGGTAGTGAAGCGCAATCGGCCGTTGCAGGAACCCATCGAAAAGAGGCAGCAAAATTTCCGCCAGCGCGAGCGCGGCTATCAGGGACACGAGCGCGATGAGCACCGCCTCGCCGAGAAGCTGCAGGATGAGCTGTCCCCTTCCCGCGCCCAGGAGCCTTCGCAACGCGATCTCACGCGCTCGCAGCGTCGCTCGGGCGGTCGTCAGATTCATGAAATTGAAGCAGGCGGCGAAGAGAGTGAGGACGCCAATGATCGCAACGCCATAGAGCGTGCTCCAGCTCCCCGGCGTGGTCATGTTGAATTTCCACTGGGAGGAGTCGAGATGCACCCGCGTGAAAGGAGTCAGGTGCGCTTTGTACACGTGGCTACCGAGGAGGTGCATGCCGGCGATCCTTGACAGCTCCGGCGTCACGTCCTGGTCGAAGACTGTCGCCATGGCTGCCGCCACCGCCCCCGGACGGACTCCCGGGGCCAGCCGGACATAGCCGTAGCCGCTCTGGTCGAACCAGTGCTCCCGCTCGTCCTGAGAGATGGGATTCGCCAGCGAGGCGGTGGAAATAAATGCGTCGCCGGTGAGCTGGGTGTTGTACGGCAGATCGCGCACTACCCCGGTGACCCGCAGCGAGACCTGCGGACAATTCCCGGCGCCGTCGCAATTGCCGTTGGCAGCCGTGAGCGTCCGCCCGATAGGATCGGCGCCGCCAAAGTATTGCCTGGCGGCCGACTGGGAAAGGACTATCGAGTCCGGCTGCCCCAGGAGCGAGCCGCGGGCTCCCCTGATGAGCGGTAACCGGATGAGCTGGAAGAAGCCCGGATCCACCACCGCGACCTGCTGGGTGTACTGCCGGTCACCGCTCGTCAGCGTCACGCCGCGAATGAAGTAGCGCGTCATCCCGGTCACCCCCGGGATCTGCTCGCGCATGGCGGCCGGCATCGGATACGGAATGTCGGCCAGCGGCAGCGGCCCGCGATCGGGAACATTTATGGTGAGCTCCAGGCGATAGACGTTAGCCGTGCCGGGAATCCACTTGTCGTA
>DASVWT010000190.1:0-13914 GCA_036393055.1 Steroidobacteraceae bacterium | reverse complement strand
CGAGGCCGGCGCGCAGCTTCCCGGCGTCAGGCCCGTCGAAATGCGAGCCGAGCTGGCTCAGCATCGCCTGGGTGATCACCAGCTCCCCGACGGTGTTCATCAGCTCGTCGATCTTCTCGACGCTCACCCGGATGGAGCCGGAGTCCCCGGCCGGGCTGACGGAGGCTTCCGGTTTCGAGGCAACATCCGCGCGAGGTGCCGCCGGGTGTGCGGCCGCTTGCGCCGGCGCCGGGGAGGCGGGTGCCGGCGTGGCCGCGTCCCGTATCTCACGGGGGAGGCGCTCGATTCTCAGATCGCAGTCGCCCTCGGCCCATTCGAATACCTGCCGGATGGCCTCCTCCGCGACTTCGCCCGGAAGCTCGAGCGACCAGGCGAGATAACAGTCGTTGGGATTGACATCGGCGAGCGGCGGCAGCGTCTGCGTGTCGATCCGCACCTCGAGCTCGCCGAGCGCGGCCAGCTCGCGCAACATGCGCAGCGGGTCGTTGCCGCGCGCGAGCAACTCGCGATAGGGATGGAAACGGATGAGCCACCGCGGCGCTTGCGCAGCCGACTCATCCGGCCGCGCCGCCGGGTGGTCCGCTGTCGATGCACCGCAGGGCGGGGGGCTGGCCGGCGCGGGTGCCAGCGGGGCCGGCTCGCTCTTCTTTGCGATCGCGACTTCGAGGTCGAACTGCAGATCCGAGACGCGCTGCGAGTCGATCGGCTGCTTCGCCTGCACTGCGCGCAGCATGGCGCGCAGGACGTCCACCGATTGCAGCAGCAGGTCGGATACCGCCACGGTCACCGGCATCGTCCCGCTGCGCAGCTCATCGAGCAGCGTCTCGAGGCTGTGGGTGAAGGAAGCGATCTCCGAGAATCCGAACGTCGCGCTGCCGCCCTTGATCGAATGCGCCACGCGAAAGATCGTGTTGATCAGCTCCGGCTCGGGCGAGCCGATGTCGAGCTTCAGGAGCGCCGCCTCCATGGCATCGAGCGCCTCGAAGCTCTCCTCGAAAAATGCGTCATGGAACTGAGTCAGATCGACGGTCATCGGCCGACCTCGCCGGGAAGCTCGAGCATTGCGTTGAGACCAAGGAGAGCCGCGGCCGAATCCAGCGCGGCCGCCCGGCCGTGCCATTCGACCGCGCGACCTGCGGTGCGGCGGTCGCGGACGAAGGCGGCAAGGAGCTGCAGTGCCGCGGTGTCGATGCGCTGCAGGGCGCTCACATCGACGATGACGGGCCCCGACTCATCGAGCCGGCGCACGAGCTCCGTTTTGAGCGAGTCCGCCGCGGCCACGGTGCATTCCGCGGCCAGGGCCAGCGATCGCCCGGCGGGCGTACCGCCCTGGACGGATCCGCAGGCTGCGGCCGTGGCGGGCGTGGTGGCCTGGCCGCGCGCGGCGGCCGGCCGGCGGGATGCCGCGCTGCGCTTCGTCGGCCGGTGGCTTGCGCGCTTGCTCACCGGCTTCTTCTGCTTGCGGGTTTTCATAATCTGGTCGGCGCGCGAATTCGGGGCATGACTCCCGGTACAGCGCCGGTATCGGCTCGTGTGACGCGGCTCTTGAGTTGAGCCCTATGAAACTTGACGCAGTTCCGGTGTGCGCGGGCCGTGCAGGCGCCTGACGAGCTCCGCCTCCGCGAGCGTCAGTCCGCAGCCGGACATCAGCTCCTCGCGGCTCGCGCCGCCGCGCGCCAGGCGGATGGCGATCTGGTACCCGGGCGAGGGTGCCTGGGGAGGGGCGGCCGCGGCCGGCCGGTCGAGGCGCTCGCCGAGCTCCGCGATGGCCGATCTGGCCGCGTCCACCCGTGCCTCCAGCTCCGCCAGCCGCTGCAGCAGGAGCTGTGATTGCGCGAGCACTTCGATGGTCTGACGCCGCGTGGCGCGCCGCCAGGCGGTGAAGCTGACGGCGGCCACCACGAACGAGAAGACGAGAAACACCGCGCGCCCCGCGATGAGCAGGAATTCGGTGGATGGCAGGGTCATGCGCGAGGGCTCCTGTGATGCAAGTCACATCACGCGCGCCCGTGTCGGAATTCCGGCGCGAAGCGGCGCGTGTCAGGAGTTATCGTGCAGGAACCGTGCCACTCGATGTGACCGTGATCGCGGGCGCGCTGGCGGCCGGCTTCGCGGCAACCGGCATCGCGTCTGCCGTTGGCTGGGCGCTCGCGGACCCGCTACCCGAATCGGTGTTGGGCATCCATCCCGGCTCCGTGCGCTGATCGGAGGCGGTGGAAAGTATGACGACCGTCACGCGGCGATTGGCGTTGCGTCCCTGCGGGGTGGCGTTGCTCGCGATCGGGTGCTGCTCACCGAATCCGACCACCGCCAGCCTGTCGCTCGCCACACCCCGGTCCGACAGCACGTGCACGACGCTGCCGGCGCGCGCGGCCGATAGCTCCCAGTTGGAGTAGAACTGCACCGTCCGGATCGGGATGTTGTCGGTGAAGCCCTCGACCCGCACCGGGTTGGGGAATCGCGCGAGGACGTCGGCCAGCCGGCGGATGATGCCGATCGCGCTCGGCGCCAGGCGCGCGCTGCCGCTGGGGAAGAGGATGTCGGTACGGATCTCGACCTCGATCCAGTACTGCTTGCGCCGCACGACCACGAGGTTCTGCCTGACCAGCCCCGACATCGCCTTGACGACGTCGTCGGCGACCCGAGTCAGCATTATCGCGGCCGCCTGCGCCCGAGCAGCGGCTTCCGTGTCCTCGGGATGCGTGGGCCCGCTGGCGGATTTGACTCCGGCGGTGCTGCCCTGCGGCGGGACCGCCCGGTAGGGCGCCGTCGAGTTCGGTATCGGCGTGGACATCGCGATGGGCACCGGGGCGAGCAGGGAGCGCGGCTGCCCCTTGAGCATCGCCTGCTGTACCAGGCTCACGCGGATGTCCGCGCCGGAGCCGACGCGCTTGTGGCCGACCTGGATCGGCTCGACGGTCCGGGGCTCGCCGCGGAATGCGGCGAAGAGGGAGTCGGACAGCACGCGGTATTTGCCGGCGTTCACGGAGGAGATCGAGTACATCACCACGAAGAAGGCGAGGAGCAGCGTCAGCAGGTCGCCGTACGGGATCGCCCAGCGCTCGTGGTTCTCGTGCTCCTCCTCGTGTCGTCTCATTCTGCGGCGCATGAGCGGGCTCCTAGTGGAGGTACCCCTGCAGCTTTGCCTCGATCGCCCGCGGGTTCTCGCCTTGTGCGATCGACATCATGCCGTCGATGACCATCTCGCGATGCTGCGTCTGGCGGTGAATGATGCCTTTGAGCTTGCCGGCGACCGGCAGGAAGAAGAGATTGGCGAGGCTGATGCCGTAGATCGTCGCGGTGAACGCCGAGGCGATGCCGGCACCGAGCTTGGAGGGATCGGTGAGATTCTGCAGCACGGCCATCAGGCCCAGCACCGCGCCTATGATGCCGAGCGTCGGCGAGTAGGTGCCGGCTCCCTCGAACATCTTCGCCGCCGTGATGTCAGCGTGCTCGCGCATGCTCAGCTCGACGTACATGGCGTTGCTGATGGCCTCGGGCTCGCTGCCATCGACCACCAGTTGCAGCGCCTTCTGCACGAACGCATCGCTCTCGCGCTCGATCAGCGGCTCCAGGCCGAGCAGGCCCTGCTTGCGCGCCGTGTTGCTCCAGTCGACGATCTTGGTGATGATCTGGCGGCCGTCGCGCGAGGGCGGACGCAAGACCCAGGGGAAGATCTTGAGGGCATGCTTCATCACCGGCAGCGGCGTCTGGATGCAGATCGCGGCGATCGTACCGACGCCGACCACCATGAAGGCTTCGAACGAGACGAGCGCCATCAGGCCGGCGCCGCGCAGCACGGCGCCGAGCAGCACGGCGTTGGCGGCGAGCACCAGTCCGATGATGCTCAGTATGTCCATGTCCGCACCTTACATGCCGAGGCCCGAGAGCAGCTCATCGACGTCTGTCTGGCCTGCGGCGACTTCCCCTCGGGTCACTCCGGGCACCACCGGTCCGTGGCCCTTGCTCGGGCTCTCGCCGAGAGTGGCGTGCTCGACGACGTCTCCGGAAAGCTTGGTGAGGCTCGCCAGGGTCTCTTCGAGCTCCCCGACGAGCTTGATGACGCTGCGGATGATCTGCCCCGTCAGGTCCTGATAGCCCTGCGCGAGCAGGACGTCGGCGAGATTCTTGCGGATGCTCTCGGAGTCGGCGCGCACGGCTGGCAGGAACACCTCGACCGCGCGCACCACGGGCAGGAAGGCGTCGATGGAGCGGACCGCGCTCTCGAAGCCGCTGCCGCCCGCCGGACGGTCGCGGTAGGTCGTCAGCGAGTCGAGGAGCGCGCCGGCTTCGCGCGCAGTGCGCTCGGCGAGCGGCCCCGACTTCTCCACGAGATCGAGCGTGCGGTGCGCCGCCTCGTCCGTCATCTTGATGACGTGCGTGAGACGGGTCCTGGCGTCGGGGATCTCGTTCTCCGCGATGTCCGCGAGCCGTGATTCGATGCTGAAGCGCTCCAGCGCCTTCTGCAGGTCGCCGGTCAGCTTGCGTATCTCGGTGAGAGTCTGCGGCTCGCGCATGCGCACGATGTGATCCACCGCGGTGAAGAAGGCGGCCTCATCGCCGCCGCGCAGCGCCTCCGACAGTGCATCGACACAGGCGCCGTATTCCAACTTGAGGATCTGGAAGTTCGACATGGCGGCCTCACTTCCCCCCGCCGAGTATCTTGTCGAGCTTCTCCTTGAGGGTCTCGGCGGTGAATGGCTTGATCACATAGCCGTTCACGCCCGCCTGCGCCGCCTCGATGATCTGCTCGCGCTTGGCTTCCGCGGTCAGCATGAGGACGGGCATCTTGGCGAGCTTGGCGTCGGCCCGCACGGCCTTGATGAGCTCGAGCCCGGGCATGCCGGGCATGTTCCAGTCGGTGATGAGGAAATCGAAGCCGCCCGCCTGCAGCATCGGCAGCGCCGTCTTGCCGTCGTCCGCCTCGGCGACGTTCGGGTAGCCGAGATCGTGCAGCAGGTTCTTGATGATGCGCCGCATGGTCGAGAAGTCATCGACCACCAGGAATTTCATGTCTTTGCTCACTGCCTGCCTCGTATTGCACTCGCGCCGGCCTTGCCGTCGCGCCAATCCGCCAACCGCGCCTTCAGTCGCACGAGCGCCTGCCCGTGCAGCTGACAGGCGCGCGATTCGGTCACCTTCAGCACCCCACCGATCTCCTTCAGGTTGAGTCCCTCGCTGTAGTAGAGCGACATCACCAGCCTCTCCCGCTCCGGCAATCCCTCGATCGCCTGGGCGAGGGCCTCCCGGAATCCTTCCTCCGCGGTCTCCCGGAAGGGGTCCGCCGCGCCCTCGGCGCTCGCCGCGGTCGTATCGTCCAGCGCCGCCAGGCGACAGCTCGCCGCGTCCTGCACGATCGCGTGATACTCATCGAGCGGCACCCCGAGCCGCTCGGCGATCTCCGTGTCGCGCGCATCTCGTCCCGTGCGCCGCTCGATCTCCTGCACCACGGCGGCCACGGCGCGCGCCTTGCGATGCACCGAGCGCGGTGCCCAGTCGAGCTTGCGCAACGCATCGATCATCGCGCCGCGGATGCGGATGCCGGCATAGGTCTCGAAGCTAGCGCCGCGATTCGGCGCGTAGTTCGAGGCCGCCTCCAGCAGCCCCAGCATCCCGGCCTGCATCAGATCGTCCACCTCCACGGAGGGCGGCAGCCGGCCGACCAGGTGGTAGGCGATCCGCTTCACCAGCTCCGCATGCCGCATCACCAGCTCGCTCGCCTCGTCCCTGCCGCGGCGCACTCCGTATGCGCTGGCCGCGTTCATGGCACCACTTCCAGCCGCACCGGGTTGCGTCGCACCAGCCTCTCCACGAAGAACTCGATGTTCCCGCGGGGACCGGGCGGCACTGGCCATGTATCGGCAGCGGTCGCCAGTTTCTTGAACGCCCGCGCCGCGGAGCTCGCCGGATAAGCCGTGAGCACCGGGCGCTGCTCGCGCACCGAGCGGCGCAGGTACTCGTCCTCGGGAATCTCGCCGGCGAATTCCAGCACGACATCGAGGAACCGTGCCGTGACGCGCTCGAAGCGGCGGAAGAGCTCTGCGCCCGCGCCGCCGGCGCGGACGCGGTTGGCGAGCACGCGGAAGCGGCCGACCCCGTGATTGCGACTCAGGACCTTGACGAGCGCATAGGCGTCGGTTAGTGAGGCCGGCTCATCGCAGATCACGACCAGGACGTGTTGGGACGCTTGTGAGAACTGCAGCACACCGGGGGCGATTCCCGCCGCGGTGTCCACGATCAGCACATCCAGGCGGGCCGCGAGCGCGCTGAAGGCGCGCACCAGGCCCAGGTGCTCGGCGGCTCCCATGCCGGCGAGGTCGGCCGCGCCGGATGCCGCTGGCACCACCTGAAAGCCCTGCGGCGCCTCGACGATCACCTCATCCAGGGTGCGCTCCCCCGAGATCACGTGCGCGAGCGTGTACCGCGGAGACAGTCCGAGGAAGACGTCGGCGTTCGCCAGTCCCAGATCGCCATCGAGCAGCACCACACGCCGGCCCGCCGCCGCGAGAGCCGTGGCCAGATTGACCGACACGCTCGTCTTGCCGACACCGCCCTTGCCGCCGGTGACTGCGATCACCTGCACGGGCTGCCCGAGGGATTCGAGCTTGGAGTTGTTGATCAGACTGAGCTCAGGTCGTCGCATGTGACAGTCTTCCAAATCGTCTTCGCAGCAGATCTTCGTCGGCGGCCGCGCCGGTCGCCTTGGCGAGCCGTACGGCCTGGGATACGAGCTCCAGCGACCGCGCCGGGCGCAGGTCCTCGGGCACGCGCTGGCCGTCGCTCGTGTAGGAAAGCGGCAGCCGCGCGCGGATGAGCACGGAGAGCGCCCCGCCGAGGCTCGTTGCCTCATCGAGCTTGGTGAGCAGGCACGAAGCCGGGTTGGCCGGGCGGAAGCGTTGCACCGCCTCCTCCAGAGCGCCGGCCTGGGTGCTCGCGGCGAGCACGAGCGCGGTCTGCAGCTTCGAAGCGCAGTTGGCGAGCACCGCAAGGCGAGAGGCGAGCTGCGCATCGCGCAGGCTCGAGCCCGGCGTGTCGATCAGCACCAGGCGGTAGCGCTCGAGGCGTGTGAGCAGGTCGGGCAGGGCCTCGAAGCGCTCCGGCACGTGAACCGGCACGCCGAGCAGCTGCCCGAGCGCCTGCATCTGATCCTGGGCGCCGATCCGTACGGTATCGGATGAGACGAGCGCGAGATCCCGCGGACCATGGCGCAGGATCCAGCGCACTGCGAGCTTGGCGAGCATGGTGGTCTTGCCGACGCCCGTGGCGCCGACAAAAGCAACCCGGCCGCCGGTCTCCAGCCAGCAATCGCCCGCCACGAGCAGATACTGCGACAGGCCCGCGATCGCGAAGCGGCGGCCTTGGGTGAGGTCCACCCGTTCATCGAGCTGGCCGACGATGTGATCGGCAAGGTCCTGCGCAATGCCGATCTCGGTCAGCTCGCGCAGCAGCTCGGTGTGCACGGGCGCGCGGCGCGTACGCTCGCTCCAGGCGAGTTGCGCGAGTTGCGTCTCGAGCATGCGGCGTAGCGACTTGAGTTCGTTCCCCATGGCGTCGTTGACTGACGTGACGGCGGACGTTGGCTCCTCGTGAAGCGTAGGACTCGAGGCCGGCGTTGGCGGCTCCTCGTGGAGGTTTGGCGGTGCGATAGACGCCGTCGTCTGCTCGATGCGTGAAGCGTCGAAGTCAACAGCAGCGGTGATTTCGACCCCCTCCGGCGTGCGGCGCGAGGAGAGGATGACGGCGTCCTCGCCGAGCTGCTCGCGGATCGACCGCAAGGCCTGGCGCATGTCGGGCGCTGCATGGCGGATGATTTTCATACGGCTGCCCCGCAATGGGAACGTGTTACCAAATTGCTGTCGGTCTGATTGGCGATTACGCCGCCGGCAATGACGTCGGTGCTTTCAAGCGGCGCACCTGTTGCCGGTGCGTGCGACGGCGCCGGGGCCATGCGGTGTTCAACGCGTGTGGCTCCGGGCGAGCGTCGGATAAGAGCCCATTCAGTGGGCTCCGGTTGGAATGCCAACCGCGTAATTCCTGGAGTCTTCGCTTTTATGTGCGAGGAAGGCATCAATTTTACCTGCCGACCGCGGTGACGACGCGGACCTTGCGATTGTCGGGAATCTCATTCCAGGCGAGCACGGAGAGGTTGGGCAGCGCCGCGCGCAGGAACCGCGCCATCTGCGCGCGCAGCGGCGGCGGTACGAGGAGTACCGGCGCCTCGCCGGATGCCTCCTGGCGCCGTGTTGCCTCGGCGACGCGCTGTTGCAGCCGCTCCGCCAGACCAGGCTCCAGTCCGGGGCTCGCGCTGTTGGCGGCCAGCGAGCCGGAAAGCAGCCGCTCGAGCTCCGGCTCGAAAGTGATGACGGGCAGCTCGGCGGCGATGCCGGCGATGTCCTGTACGATCTGCCGGCCGAGCGCGATGCGCACGAGCGCCAGCAGCACCGCCGGATCCTGGGAGCGCGGCGCGTGCTCCGCCAGCGTCTCGATGATGGTGCGGATGTTGCGGATGGGGATACGCTCGGCGAGCAGGCTCTGCAGCACCCGCACCACGGCGGAAAGAGGCAGTACGCGCGGCACCAGATCCTCCACGAGCTTCGGCGCGCTCTTGGCGAGACCGTTGAGAAGCTGCTGCACCTCCTCGTGCCCGAGCAGCTCGTTGGCATGCGACTGGATGACGAAGGAAAGATGGGTTGCGATGACCGTGCTCGGGTCGACCACCGTGTAGCCGAGCGCCTGCGCGTGATCGCGGCTCGCCGCATCGATCCACACCGCCTCCATGCCGAAGGCCGGGTCGCGGGTGGCGATGCCCTGCAGCGGTCCGAAGACGCGCCCCGCATTGATCGCGAGCTCCTTGTCCGGATAGACGACGCTCTCGCCGACCGGCACGCCGCTCAGGTTGATCCGATAGACGTTGGGGGCGAGGTCGAGATTGTCGCGGATGTGCACGGCCGGGATCAGGAAGCCGAGCTCCTGCGACAGCTTGCGCCTCACGCCGCGCACCCTGCCGAGGAGGTCGCCGCTCTGGTGCTTGTCCACCAGGGAGACGAGGCGGTAGCCGACCTCGAGGCCCACGAGATCGACCGGACGCACGTCCTCCCAGGTCAGCTCGCGGCTCTCCGGCGCCTGCGGCGCGGGCTTCGGCCTGGTGGCGAGCACGGCGGCCGCCGCGCGCTTCCTGTTGATGAGGTACGCGGTCGTGCCGCAGAGCGCCGCGATGAGCAGGAAGGGGATGTTGGGCATCCCGGGGACGAGTCCCATGACACCGAGCAGGCCTGCGGCCACCCCGAGCGCCTTGGGATTGCCGAACAGTTGTCGGCGCAGCTCCCCGCCCATGTCCTGCGAGCGCGACATGCGGGTTACGATGAGCGCCACGGAGGTGGACAGCAGGAGCGCCGGGATCTGCGCCACCAGGCCATCGCCGATGGTGAGCAGGGTGTAGGTGTGGACCGCGTCCGCGACCGCCATGCCGTGGCCGATGGTGCCGATGGCGAGGCCGCCGATGATGTTGATGAGCAGAATCAGGATGCCCGCGATGGCATCGCCGCGGACGAACTTGCTCGAGCCGTCCATCGCGCCGTAGAAGTCGGCCTCGGCGCGGATCTCGGCGCGGCGGGTGCGCGCCTCCTCCTGAGTGATGAGGCCGGCGTTGAGGTCGGCATCGATCGCCATCTGCTTGCCGGGCATGGCATCCAGGGTGAAGCGGGCGCTGACTTCGGAGATGCGTCCGGAGCCTTTGGTGACCACTACGAAATTGATGATGGTGAGGATGATGAACACCACCACACCCACGGCGAAGTTGCCGCCGACCACGAACTCGCCGAAGGACTCGATCACGTGGCCCGCGGCCTGGGGACCGGCGTATCCGTGGAGCAGGACGACGCGGGTCGAAGCGACGTTGAGCGCCAGGCGCACCAATGTGGCGAGCAGCAGAACGGTCGGAAACACGCCGAACTCGATCGGGCGCGAGACATAGAACACCGCCATCACGATGACGATCGAGAGCGCGATGTTGAAGGTGAAGAGCACATCGAGCGCCATGGGCGGCAGCGGCACGATCACCATGGCGAGCACGGCGAGGACACCCGCGGGCACGCCGATCCCGGCGCGCAACAGGTCGCGCCAGGTCGGCAGGGCGGGGCTCGAGGTGGTGGTGGCTGCGTTCATGGATCAATGGCGCGTGGCATCGAGGCGTGGGTCGATGGCAGGGGGCTCGGGCGGCCGCGCGCCGCGGGTGCGGGCGGCCTTGAGCTGATAGATGTAGGTGAGGACCTGGGCGACGGCCACGTAGAGCGTCGCGGGAATCTCGCCGCCGATCTCGACGTTGTGATAGAGAGCGCGGGCGAGCGGCGGCGCCTCGAAGATCGCCACCGAGTGCGCGGCCGCGATCTCGCGGATGCGGGCGGCGATGAGGTCGGTACCTTTGGCGACGACGAGCGGCGCGCGCATGCGGCCCTCGTCATAGCGCAGCGCCACCGCGAAGTGGGTCGGGTTGACTACCACCACGTCCGCCTTCGGCACTTCCTCCATCATTCTGCGGCGGGCCATCTCCCGCTGGGTGCGCCGGATGCGGCTCTTCACTTCGGGCGCGCCCTCGCTCTCCTTGTATTCCTCGCGGATCTCCTCGCGGGTCATGCTGAGCTGCTTCGAGTGCTGCCAGAGCTGCCAGGGCACATCGACGGCCGCGATGAGCGCGAGTCCCGCGGACACCGCGAGCAGCGCGTCCGAAGTCAAACTCGCGGCCTGCGCGATCCCCTCGTGCAGCGGCGCGGCGCCGAGCGCGAGCAGCTGCGCCGCCTGCCCGTGCAGCACCGCGACGGCGACGATGCCGACCACCAGGAACTTGGCGAACGCCTTGACGAGCTCGACGGCGCCGCGCGCGGTGAAGAAGCGGCCGAAGCCGGCTATCGGATCGAGCTTGGTGAAGTCGGGCGCCATCGCTCCCGGGCTGAAGTTCCAGCCGCCGAGGGCGAGCGGCCCGAGCAGCGCGGCGATCAGCGTGAGCCCGAGCAGCGGCGCACAGGCGATCAGCGCGCGCAGCATCTCCGCCGAGGCGGTCGACAGCGCGATCCCCGGGTCGAGGGAGGCAGCCGCCCCGGGCGCGAGACCCGATCTCATGATGTCGTAGAGGGTCGCGCCGATTGACCCGCCCAGGAAATGCAGGCCCCCGCCGGTGACGAGCAGCACCGCGGCTGCGCTCAGCTCAGGTGAGCGGGGGACCTGACCTTCCTCGCGCGCCTTCTCCAGGCGCCTGGCTGTCGGCTTCTCGTTCCGTTCCTGATCGTTTTCCGCCACGGTGTCAGGCTCCGCTCAAGTGGCGCAGGAAGGCCAGTGCGACCGCCAGCAGACGGATGAAGCTCGTCTCGAGCGTCGGCAGGCCTACGATGGTGACGAGGAGCCCGAAGACGAGCGCCACGGGCAGTCCCACGGAAAAGATGTTCAGTGTCGGTGCGGCGCGGCTGACGACGCCGAAGGCGAGGTTGGCGATGAGCAGCGCCGTCACGGCCGGCAGCGATACGGCGAGCGCGCCCGAGAAGAGCTGTGATCCCCAGGTCACCACGGACCAGAGGCCGGCGGGGCCCAACCCCGCGGTGCCGATGGGCAACGTATGGAACCCGTCCACCAGCGTCCGGATGAGCGCGAGATGGCCGTTGAGCACCAGGAACAACAGGGTGACCAGCACGGAGTAGAGCTGTCCGAGCGCGGGGGTGCTGGCGCCGTTGTTCGGGTCGAGATTGAAGGCGAGGGACAGGCCCATGCTGTTGGCGAGCACCTCTCCGCCGAGGGAGACCGCATCGAAGAGGATCTGCAGGCTGAAGCCGAGCGCCGCGCCGATGATCACCTGCTGCACGGTGATGATCACGCCCGTTGCGGAGAGCGGCGTCACGTCGGGAACCGGCACGAGCGGCGCAACGAGCAGCGCCACCGCGCCCGCAAGGATGATCCGCACGCGCATCGGTACCGTGACGGAACCGAATGCCGGTGCCACCATGAAGCAGGAGCCGATGCGCACGAAGGGCCAGAAGAGCTCCGCGAGCCAGCCGTTCAACTCCTTCGAGGTGAGGGTGATCATGGCCGCTTGCGCTCTCAGTTGATGAGCCCCGGAATGCTCACGATGAGTCCGCGGGTGTAATCGACGAGTGTCTTGAGCATCCATGGGCCGGCGACGGCCAGCGTGACCGCGATGGCGATCAGCTTGGGAATGAAGGAGAGTGTCATCTCGTTGATCGAGGTGGCGGCCTGGAACGCGCCGATCACGATGCCGGTGATCAGGGCGGCGAGCAGCAACGGCGCCGACAGGGCCAGGGCGATCTCGAGCGCGCGCGTGCCGATGGTCATGATGGTATCGGGAGTCATGCCCGGGCCCTCAGTGATAGAAGCTCGATGCGAGCGTGCCCATGATCAGCGTCCAGCCGTCGACGAGGACGAACAGCATCAGCTTGAAGGGCAGGGAGATCAGCACGGGCGAAACCATCATCATGCCCATCGACATCAGCACGCTCGCGACCACGAGATCGATGATCACGAAGGGAATGAAGAGCAGGAATCCGATGATGAACGAGGTCTTCAGCTCGCTCGTGACGAATGCCGGCACGAGCACGGTGAGCGGTACGTCGAGCGGAGTCTGGTAACCCTGGCCTCCGGCGATGTGCACGAAGGTGGCGATGTCGTTCTCTCGCGTCTGGTGCAGCATGAACTTCTTCAGAGGCACTTCCGCACGGGAGAAAGCCGTCGGCGCATCGATGGTGCCCGCAGCGTAGGGCTGGTAGGCGACCTGGTCGATGCGGTTGATGACCGGCGACATCACGAAGAAGGTGAGGAACAGGGCCAGGCCGAGCAGCACCTGGTTGGGCGGTGTCTGGCCGGCGCCGAGGGCCTGGCGCAGGATGCTGAGCACGATCACGATGCGGGTGAAGGCCGTCATCATCAGCAGGATCGCCGGCAGCAGGGTGATCGCCGTCATCAGGGCGAGCACTTGCAGAGTCAGGGTATAGGTCTGGCCCCCACCGGCGGCGGTTTGCACGCTGAAGGCGGGGATGCCCGGAGAGGCGGCCGCGATGGACGGCAGCAGCGCCAACGCGAATGGCAGTGCTTTGCGCAGCAACTTCACTTGCCCAAGCTCCGCTTGAGCAGGGCGCCGAAGGACGTTGCGGCAGGGACTGTCGTGGTTGGTTTTGCGGCTTCGACGGGCTCGCGCAGCACGTGTAGCGCGCTGACGCGGCCGGGGGCGACGCCGATCAGGATCTGCTCGGTGCCGACTTTGAGGAGTACGGCGCGCTCTTTCGGTCCCAGGGGCATTTCGGCGATGACATCGAGCGCGTTGCCGGAACGGTTGCCGAAGCCGCGCACGCGGCGCGCGAGCCAGGCGAACACGAAGATCGCCGCCAGGACGATGAGCAGTGCGAAGGTCACGGAGACGACCCCGCCGGCCTGGCCCGCGCCGGGCGCGGCGGCCACGATCGGGCTCGCGGCGTGCGGTGCGGCGAAAAGCTGGCTCATTTCAGCTTGCGAAGCCGCTCCGCGGGGCTGATCACGTCGGTCAGGCGGATACCGAACCGCTCATTGACCACTACCACTTCGCCATGGGCGACGAGAGTGCCGTTGACGTAGACATCCAGCGGCTCGCCGGCTGCACGCTCGAGCTCCACCACGGAGCCCTGGTTGAGCTGCAGGAGGTTGCGGATGGGGATGCGGGTGCGTCCGACTTCCATGGACAGGGTTACGGGAACATCGAGGATGACCTCGAGGTTGACGTCGCGGCTGGCTCCCGGCGCACCGTCGTCGGTGAGCTCGTCGAGCTCGGCGGGACGTGCCTCGGCAGGATTGGCGGACATGGGTTACCTCTTACTTGCCTGAAACGGCGGGGGAGTCGGCGGGCAGGCGGGGTTGGACCCCCGCGGTGACGCGGCGGACGCG
>DASVWT010000189.1:0-10663 GCA_036393055.1 Steroidobacteraceae bacterium | reverse complement strand
TCACATCGATACCTGCCGTCAGCGGGCGGGTGATCGTGAACCGGGTGTAGGCCCCTGTCTGCAACGCGAGCTGCGGCTGCGGATCGAGCAGAACCGCATTGTTCGTGAGGTTGTCCACGAACAGGGCCGCCGCCCAGCTATCCCCGTTGTCCCTGGAGCCCGTGATCCCGAAACGCAAGGTCGTCAGGCTGTAGGCAGGCAGCGTCATCAGCACTTGGTTGATGTTCTGCAGCGTGGCGGTCACGATCAGAGGCACGTCTGTCCGATCGCCGACATAGCTCTCCTCGATGGAGCCAAAGAGTGAGAGATTGCTGGAGAGGTCATGCCGCCAGCTGAGGACGGCGGAGGCAGTGACCTCGGGGGTGTCCGGGATCGCACTGCCGGCCGGGAAACCCGTGATGGCACTGTCGTTGAGGTACCGTGGGTGTAGCCGGCATTCAGGACGATGTCGAAGTCCCACGGGAGCGGCGCCTGCAGCTGAGCATCGAGGCCGTAGATCCTGGCGTCGGAGCCGGTGGCGGTGATGTTGAAGCCGGACAGAGCCGTCTCCACCTGCGGATTGCGCCAGCTCTCGAGGTAGCCGCTCACGTCCAACGTCATGTGCCGGTCGAAGAAGGCGGATTTCTCGAGAACGTCGGCGGCATCATTCTCGATGCCGTGATGCTTCAGATGAATGCTTTCTCCCGGATTGCGATGTGCGGAATGATTGCCGGCTACAACGACGAGCCCATCCCGATGTCCACGCCGAGTCTCATTCTCGTAAATCGCATGAGAGTCGAAGGCTTCATCGTGAGCGAGCACATGGACTTGTGGCCTGCGGCGCAGTCCGAGCTGAAGGCCCTGGCGGCAAGCGGCCGCATCAAGTACCGCGAGAGTATCGCGCAAGGTATCGAAGCCGCACCTCAAGCCTTCATCGACCTTCTGAAAGGTCGTAATTTCGGCAAGCAGCTCGTCGAGCTGAGCTGAAGCATTACGTTTACGCGGCGCGCCGCCCGGGATCCGCCAGCGCATCCGCTGCCGCCCTGCCCTTCAGGGCACACTCGATCTCGAGCTGCCCCAGCCACTCCTCGGGCGTGAGGCTGGCATCTAGCGCCAGGGCCTGGCGCTTCACCGTGGCGAAATCGCCGGGGGTGAGCAGCGGCATGAGGAGGAGCCGCTTTTCCCAGCGCTCCCGGGTGTCTGGATCGATGGAATCGACCTTGCCGGTGAGCCCCGCCTCCACCAGGAACATCGCCCAGCGCTGCGCGGCGTCGAGCTCGCGGAATTCCAGCTTGAACGTGAAGCGCCGCAATGCCGCGATATCGAGGTCGCGGAAGAGATTGGTGGCAACGATGACGATGCCGTCGAAACGCTCCATATGCTGCAGCAGCTCGTTGGTCTGGGTCACCTCCCAGCTGTGGCGGGCCAGCTCGCGGCTGCGCAGGAAGCTGTCGCCCTCATCGAAGAAGAGAATGGCTTCCTCCGCGGCCGCTTCGTCGAAAGCGGCGGCGATGTTCTGCTCGGATTCTCCGAGCCATTTGCTGAGCAGGTCCGAGGCCCGCTTGGCGAGCAGCGGCCGGTCGAGCTCCGCGGCAACATGCTCCACGAACTGCGTCTTGCCGGTACCCGGTGGCCCGTAGAGCAGCAGTGATGCCCGCGGCCGTCTGCGCAGGCTGGCGAGGATCTGCTGTGGACTGAAGCGGCCGGCGGCGTTGATATAGTCCAGCGAGTAGGTCGTGACGGATGGCCTCAGCCGCTCGCCGAGATCACGCGCGAGCGCGCGGTGACTGCGCCGCACGGCCTGCACGATGGCGCGGTCCTGCTCCGACTTGCTCGAGGCGCCGATCAGCCGAGCCACCTTCGCCGCCGATTCGAGCTGCGCGCTGGAGATGCCGTCGAGATTCAGGATGTCGCCGGCGGCGGCCTGCGAGAGGCCGAGACCCTCGAGCCGCCGCAACAATGTGCGCTGCTGCTCCGCCCGTCCGGCCTTCTTCAGCGGCGCGTGAAACACGAAGCGGGCGACCGTCTCATCGGGCAGAGCCTCCACCTCCGAGGTAAGCCAGACGCCAGGCACCGGGTTCGTTGCCAAGAGGTTCTCGTCGAAGGGCCGCACGTCATCGGCCGAAAGCTCGATGCCGAACCACGCCCGCATCCATGTCGGCGCCGAGGACAATACCTCCGAGGGCCGCTCTATCACCAGAAGAGAGGGCTCCGAGCGGCCGGCAAGAACCTGGAACGAGACGAATGCCAGCGAAGGCAACACGCCGCGCGGCGCGTCCTCGAAGCGGCGTACCCGCCAGGCCGACCGACCCGATCCGGCGACCACTTCCTTCAGGAGGAGATCGCTCTCGAGATCCGGCGGCCCGTAGAGAAGCAGGTTGACCCCGGGCTCGCTGCCGTTCCTCAATATCCGGGTGGCGATCTCGAGGTCTTCCGCTGCGAGCCGCGCGAGGTGTCCGGAGCCCGGCTTCCCCTCCACAGGCTCCAGAAGCGCCTCCTCGAGGCTGTCTGCGCGCGCAACCAGATCCACCCAGAACTGCGCCACGCACGCGAATTGCGCCCGGCGGCCATCCGCCTGCAGCAGGCCGCTGCGGCGCAGCGGGGAGCCCGGACGCATGGCCTTGGCCAGCTCCTCGGTCGAGGTCGCGAACACGGCGGGCCACAGCACACCTGCCGTCCAGCGGTCCGCCGCCAGCTGACGAAAGATCCCGGAGAGCTCGGTGGATGCGGTGGTCAGGAAAGCGAACGCGAGGATGTCCTGCTCCAGCGGAGCAAGCTGCAACGCACGCCCCAGCTCCTGCAGCCGCACCGAGAAAGGGGAGGCCCCATCGAGCCACTGGCCGCCCGGCGGATTCACCCGATCGTACAGCGCCCGCGCGAGATCCGTGAAGGCCGCACCATGGCTCGCGACCCAATCGTGGACGGCATAACCCTCCAGCACCAGCCGGGCATGCTCCGCAGTGGTATGCCCCGAGAGCGTGTAGTCGATCTTCGCGAGCAGCTTCATCATCCGCTCCAGCGAGAGCTTGCGCGCCCGCGCCCGCCGACGAATGCGCTCAATCTCCTCCGGCCACTCCAGCGCGCCGCCTGCCGCCGCATACCATGCGGCGAACGCCACAGCATCACGCTGCAGCGTCCCGGAGAGGACCGGATGAACGGCCAGGCGCAGCAGCCAGAGCACGGCTCGCGGTATCACGATGGGGTGAGCTTTTGACACTGGGATCGGGCAGTTGGGAGACGAAACCGGCATTTTACGGAGCAACTGCCCGGAGCAAAAGCCAGCTGTTTGATTTTCACGTAGTAGGCAACGTCGAAATTGGACGACGCGACTGACGTATCTGGCGATAGCCTCGTTCCCCTCAGCGCGCTGGACGCCCTCGGCAACCTGCTGACGTTCACGTGTCGACCGCGGAGGCCAAGGCGCAGCTCCGGAGACGAAGCACCGGGCATATAGCGCTCCTGGTAGCCAAACCTCGGCAATCTCATCGAGCCGTGGTCCGGATGTCTTCGGCAACCACGTATGTAGCCCGGCTCACCGGAATGATAGCTTGACGACCCTGGTGGAGGTCACCGGAGAGCACCCATGAGCTGGATCGATCAAGTTGGCAGCCTGCTGCAGAATTACTCGGGCGCATCGGGGTCATCCGCGCCGCCGAGCGCAACGAGTGACTTCGCGAAGGTCGCGGAGAGCGCGCCCCCGTCGGCGCTGTCGGGCGGGCTATCGGCGGCTTTTCGCTCGGGCAACTCGTCGTTCGGTGAGATGGTCTCGCAACTCTTTGCGCAATCCGACGCGACACAGCGCGCCGGGATCCTCGGCCATCTGATGGCGGCGGCAGGACCCGAAGCGGCCTCGGCGTTTGGTGGGCTGGCGGCGCTGCTGCCCGGAAGTCGAGCGGCGGCCTCGCCGGAGCAGGCCCAGCAGGTGCCGCCGGAAACGGTGCGCGAGCTTGCGGACGCGGCGGCGAAGCACGATCCGTCCATCATCGACAGGGCGGGCGAGTTTTACGCCCAGCATCCGACGCTCGTCAAAAGCATGGGCGCCGGTGCGCTTGCCCTCATCATGTCACATCTTTCTCAACATCACTGACTCGCGGTCCTTCCGGGCCTCTAGGAGGCAACATGTCGTTCATTGCGTGGATCGTTCTGGGGCTGATTGCCGGCTTCATTGCCAGCAAGATCGTCAACAAAGCCGGCGAGGGGTTGCTGCTCGATGTGATCCTGGGCATCGTTGGCGCGGTGGTCGGTGGCTGGCTGTTCCGGATCTTCGGAATGCCCGGGGTGACCGGCTTCAATGCATACAGCCTGATCGTTGCCGTGGCCGGGGCAGTCGTCTTTCTGGTCGTCTATCACTGGCTGTTCCATCGCGGCGCGCCCACCGTCTGAGATAGGAGAGAGTTCCATGAATCATCGGCTAATGCAGGCTCTGGCTCTCGGTGCTCTGGGTGCGCTGCTCTCGCTCGGCGGGACGGTAACGGTGAGCGCACAGGGCACTCAGCAGGAGAGGATGAAACTGTGCAATACCGACGCGAGTGCCCGGCATCTGATGGGCACAGACCGCAAACAGTTCATGAGCACTTGCCTGAGCAAGCGAGGCAGGCAGCACATGGTGATGAACAGCCAGCAGCGGAAGATGAAGACTTGCAGCGCGGACGCGAACGCCAAGGGACTGAAGGGCGCGGCCCGCAAGCATTACATGAGCGACTGTCTGAAGAGGCGGTGATGCGGGGGATGCACCGCAGCTGTCCGGGTTACCCGTTGCAATCGGAGGCCTCATGAAGCGCATGACAATCCGCCGAGCGGTGCTGGTGCTCGGCACCTCGATCACGATCGGAATTCTGGGCACTTCGCTCGGCGGGACTCAGGTAGCGACGGCAGCCGCGGCAGGTGCGACGGGTGTGATGTGTAGGGACGGCACCATGTCCCCGAGTTCGGGCCGCGGCGCCTGCCGCGGTCACGGAGGGGTCGCCAAGGCTCAGACTGGAGCGAAGAGCAGGGACATGGCTCGAAAAGGCGCCAGCGATACAGCGAAGAAAGGGACCAGGCAGGCCAAGCGGGACACCAGGAAGAGCGCACGGGCGCCAGCGCATCAAGGGGCGACGGTCAAGGAGCGAAGCGGCCCCAACGTGGCTGAGACTACAGGCCCCGGCGCTTCTGCGAGCGCACCTATGACTCAGAGCGCCCCCATGCGGCGAAGCGCAGCGGCACCTTCGGCCGCGGCGATGGCCGGCAGTCATGGCGGCGAGGTTTGGGTCAACACGAGCACCAAGGTGTATCACTGTGCAGGCGATCGCTGGTACGGCAAGACGAAGAGCGGCCGTTACATGTCTGAGGCGGAGGCCAGGGCGCAGGGGAACCGGCCCGATCACGGCAAAGGCTGTACGTGAAATTGCGAACGATGCGTGGTCGGCAGCGGCGGAGTCGGCTATAGCTCATGGATTCCGGCGCGTGTTAGTTTGACACAAATGTGTCAAATTGGCATAATCGTGCCGTGGGTGCAATCACACCGCTGCGGCAGCAGCAAGCAATGCAATTGCGCACTGCGGTGCTCGAGTCAGTCATCGCAAAGCTGGAGAGCACGGCGCCGGACGATCTCTCGATGGCGGAGATCGCTCAGTCGTCGGGGATCTCGTTGCGCACGCTCTATCGGTACTTCCCCGATCGCGCATCCCTGCTGCAAAGCGCCGGCGAACACTTGTACGGGTCGCTCGGGGTGCCCCTGGAGATAGCCGGACCCGAGGACATCGCCAGCAGTTTCATCGAAGCCGCGCGACGGCTGGCCGCCCGGCCCGCGCTGACCCGCGCGCTGATACGAACGGGCGCCGGTCAAGCCGCCCGTTCCGCGATGCGCAGCCAGCGCGTCAAGGCAATCCGATCAGCGCTCAAGCCGGCGACTGCCGGCTTGGACGCCGATCTCGCCAGACGGGCAACCGCGCTCATCGCCCATCTCTGTAGTGCGACCTCGTGGGTGAGCGTTGCCGATGAAAGCGGGTTGAGCGACGCCGATGCCCAGGCGGCCGTCAGTTGGGGGATCGATACTCTCATCGAGACTCTTCAAAGAGCCACACGTGGTTCCGGCCGCCGCCGTCTTCGCCAAGTCGTCCCAGAGGAGAAGTGAGATGAACACCCCCCCTGCAGGCCGAACAAGTCGGGACACCCAGACAGATGGGCGGTCTCTTTCGACCGAGCCGGGGACCGGTAGAGCCTGGTGGTTTCTCGGCACGCTCGCGGTGCTCCGCAACCCGAGCGGGGCACCACGCACGCCAACGGTCATCGAGCTGACGATTCCTTCCGGCGGCTCGCCTCCTCTTCATATACACAAGAACCTGGATGACAGCTTCCTGCTACTCGATGGAGAGCTCCTCATACAATGTGGTGATCAGCGTATGGTCGCGCGCCCTGGAAGCTACGTCGTACTGCCAGCGGGTATCGAGCATACATTCCGCGTCAGCAGTACTGTCCCCGCGCGGATGCTCCTCGTGCACGCTGCGGATGACTTTCTGGATTTCATAGAAGCGGTCGGCACCCCGACGCAAGACCTGCGAATACCTCCAGCCGGCGAGTACGATCTCAGCAGAGAGGCGCTGATCCGGATCGGTGCGGAACACGATCTTTCAATCGTCGGTCCACCGCTTGCGGCGAGCGAAGCCGCTGATCTGCCGGGGAAGAGCAATGGCTGCGAAAAGACAGATAGCCGCAGTAGCCTGTAACCGAGCTTGTGCAGCCGCTCGTCCCGGGAACGGTGGTTACATACCCGCGGGCATGCCCACGCGAGCGGCCACCTGGAAGGTGGGCAGGAGCTGAGGCGCCAGGGTGACCGCCGCACCATAAGCCATCAGCGCAACGGCCGAGGCGCGAGCGGTCGCGCGGGCCCGAGGCATGTTTTTTTCGGCGAAGACCACGAGCGTAATGGCCGCCATGGCGGCGAGATTCATGATGCCGAGCGGGAACAGGATGGCGAACAGGAGCCAGCAGCACCCGAGACAATAGGCGCCGTGCAGCAGTCCCATGCGCAGCGCACCCATGGGCCCATCGCGCCACGAGGTCATGAAGAAGGCGAGCGGCGTGCGGCACCGCGAAAGGCACAGGCCCTTCAGCGGCGTGAGCTGGTAGAGGCCCGCCGCGACGAGCATCGCCCCGCCGAGACGCGCCGTCGCAGCGGGGGACAACGCAATCCCGCTGGCAATGGCTCCGGCGGCGATCGCGCCGGCATAGGCGGCAACACCGGTCAGTGTCCATACCAGAAGATAAGCCGACACGAACACCCACGTGGAGACGAATGCCTCCTCGCGCTGACGCTTTCCGGACTGGACCTTATGGAAGGCAAGGATCATGGGCGCAGCGGCAGGAAACATCATGCCCACCATCATGACGACCCACATCGCCAGGAACAGCGACGCAGTCATGCCCATCCTGCCCGCGTGCAGCGCCATGCCCGCGCCCGCGCCTTTCCAGACGAGCACCGCCCAGGCAGCCGCGGCGAGCGCGAGCAGAAGACCCAGGATGATGTTGCGCTGAAACCTGAGAGGGTCGATCCGGGCGCGGTCCATCGGGCTCTTCAACCGCCACGGCAGTGACCATCCGAGGAACATGTCGGCTTCGTGCGCCGAGTGCTAGTTCGACCACCTGATCGGCGCGTAATGGCCGTTCTTGCCGGAATTGTCCCAGCGCATGCCATGATCGGAGAACGTGCTGCCCTCGCGACCAACGGCGAGCGCTATCTTTTCCGGCGCGACCGGATGGCCTGTGGCGGCCCAGATCTCCCCACTGCTATGCATGCTGCCGAGAGGCTGGACCAGCATGTGCATGATGCCGGGAATTTCCGCCGAGCGGCTCTTTCCCTGGATGGTGTAATGAATCGGTACCTTCTTCGCGCCGAGGTGCTTGCCCACCAACGGCGCGAAGGCGGCCATGGGTCCGCCCTCGGATCCGCTGAAGATGGCACCGAGCGCCTGCATCTGCTCGTCATCGGCACGCGCGTCGATATACGCGGCGAGTGTCCAATTGCCATCCCCCATGGGACCGGGCGCGTGGGCAATCACGGCGACATTGAGCCCGTCCAGGGATTTCTCGCCGTAGCGCCCCTCGTCGATGTGGAAGATCAGGGCAACGTCACAGACGCCCCGGCTTGGGCGCGCCGTGAAGGGCGCACTGGCGGAGACGAGGCATGGGCACACCACCTCGCAGTTGCAGTTCTCGAAGTAATCGCCTGACAGGTGCCACTTCTGCGCAGCCATGGCTTTCACCTCTTGGCCCGAGACACCCGTGCAAGCTACGCCGCTCTCTCCGTCGGTTCCAGCGCTACCGTTTGCTGAGCGGCTCTGTTTCTGTCCCCCTGGGCCTCCTTCACACCAGCTTGCCGCCGGCGCCCGCGGGCATCCCGGCCGCAGATTTGGCCTGATGGGAACGGTTGCGCGAGAGGTCTCTTGGCGGCTGCGATCTAGTCCCGGGGAAGGGCTCGAAAGCCCTCGAGCGCCAATTGCCTCGAGGCCTTCAGGTCGACCATCGGCTCGGGGTAGCCGCATCGAGCCAGGGCGCCCGGGTCGCGCCATGGCTCGTGCAGGAGCCGCGCCGGAAGTGCCGCGAGCTCGGGCAGCCAGCGCTTGAGATAAACGGCCTCGGGGTCGAATCGGGCAGCCTGCGTATGCGGATTGAACACCCGGAAAAACGGGGCTGCATCGGCGCCGGTGCCCGCGACCCATTGCCAGCCGAGGGTATTGTTGGCGAGGTCCGCATCGACGAGCGTATCCCAGAACCAGCGGGCGCCATGAGTCCAGTGCAGGCGCAGGTTCTTGGTGAGGAAGCTCGCGGCAACCATCCGCACGCGGTTGTGCATCCAACCGGTGCTCCAGAGCTCCCGCATCCCCGCATCCACGAGCGGCACGCCGGTCGAGCCGCGCTGCCAGCGCCCGAGCAGGGCTGCATCCGCTTGCACCCAGGGGAATGCATCGAAGCGCCGATTGAAGTTGCGCTCGCAGCTCCCGGGAAAGTGATAGAGCAGGTGATGGGCGAATTCGCGCCATCCGAGCTCGCGCAGATAAGCCGCCATGCTCGCTTTCCCTTTGGCGCCAAAGGATGCCGCGCGCCGATGCAGCGCATGTTGGATCTGGCGCGGAGTGACCTCGCCGAAATGCAGATGCGGCGAGAGCTGCGAGGTCCCGGTATCCGCAGGCCTATCGCGGCAGGCGCGATACTCCGGGAGCGCACGCTCGCAGAAGCGCCGCAGTCGCTCGCGGGCGCCGGCCTCCCCGGGCCGCCAGGTCCGTGCCAGTCCGTCCGCCCATGGGATGCGCGGCTCGAGATTCAGCGCCTCCAACGGCAGACTGCCAGGGAGCCTCGCCCATTGCCGTGGACGGGGCGCGATGAGCGGACGCGACAGCGTCAATTGCGGCTCCAGCCTGCGCCAGAAAGGCGTGAACACCCGGTAAGGGCGCCGCCCCGATCCGCTGATCCGCCAGGGCTCGAGCAGCAGGTTGCCGGGCTGGCTCTCGACCATCGTGCCGCGGCGGCGCAGCTCAGCTTTGATCAGCGAGTCGCGCGCGATGAGCTCGGGCTCGTAGCACCGCGTCCAGAAGACCGCGCTGGCACCACTTTCGGTGATGAGCCTGTTGAGCTCACCGAGGCTGTCGCCGGCGGCGAGATACAACTGCCCGCCCCGCTGCGAGAGCGTTCGGGCCAACTCCGCGAGAGATCGATGCAGCCACCAGCGGCTCGCCGCGCCTGGCTTCCAGCTTCCCTCCTCCTGCGGTGAATGGATATAAACGGGCAACACGCGCTCATGCGCCGCGCAGGCCGCCGTAAGCGCGGGGTGATCGGAGAGACGCAGGTCGCGCCGCATCCATACCAACGCCGTGCTCATTGCGCCGCTCCCGGAGGGGTCGCCACATCGTGGATGATAATCATCCACGTGCCGGGTGAACAGCAGGAGTGCGAGCCGACTCAAGCGCCGGCAAATGGGCCCGACGCCGGCCCGCTGGGGCTGCCGCTGACCACGGGACCCCGGTGGCCAAGGCAAAAATCGCGGCCCTATGATCCCGTGAGCTCCCCTGGGGGTTCCTCGGCTCTAACCAGCGCGCGTCTCGTTGGTCGATCCATGCCCACGGCGTCATCGACTCTCCCGTCGATCGCTCACGATCTGCCCATCGACCAGCTCAATCGTGCGATCGCAGGCTGCCGACAGCCGCGAGTCATGCGTCACGACGAGAACCGCGCAGCCGAATTCCCGGTTGAAACGCCGGAACAGCTCGAACACGCCTGCCGCGGTCTTTGTGTCGAGGTTGCCCGTGGGCTCATCGGCGAGCAGCAGCGCCGGCCGCGTGACCAGCGCGCGAGCGATCGCGACCCGTTGCTGCTGGCCACCGGACAGCTGGCTCGGCTTGCGGTCCTGAAAGGCTTGGAGGCCCACTGCTGCGAGCAGCATCCGCGCGCGCTCGATCACTTGGGCGGTGGGGCGCCCGCGCGTCAACATCAGCGGCATGGTCACGTTCTCGATCGCGCTGAACGCGGGAAGCAAGTGGTGAAACTGGAACACGAAGCCGATGGCGCTTGCGCGCAAGCGCGTGCGACCGGTGTCGTCCATCTCTCGAGTGGGCTGACCGAGCAGGTATACCTCTCCAGCACTGGGCGAGTCGAGCAGCCCCAGCAGATTCAACAAGGTGCTCTTGCCGGAGCCGGAAGGCCCAATAAG
>DASVWT010000188.1:0-14809 GCA_036393055.1 Steroidobacteraceae bacterium | reverse complement strand
CACCGCCTTCCTTCACGTTCGGGCAGGAGATGTTGATCTCGATCGCGTCGATGGGCGACTGATCGAAGATTCGCGTGACCTCGGCGTACTCCTCCACGGTGGAGCCGGACACGTTGGCGATGAATCGCGTCTCGGTGAAATCCAGCTCCGGCAGGATGCGGCGCACGACGTGCTGCGCGCCCGGATTCTGCAGGCCGATGGCGTTGAGCATCCCGCCGGCGGTCTCGTACACGCGGTGCGGCGGGTTGCCGAGCCGGGGGTTCAGCGTCGTCCCCTTCAGCACGACCGCGCCCGCGTCCCGGTTGGAGAACCCCTCGATCCGCGTGTACTCCTCGCCGAAGCCGACGCAGCCGGAGAGCAGCACGATGGGGGAGGCGAAGTCCAGTCCGCAGAATTTCAGCCGAAGCGTGCTCATGCTCTCACCCTATAGCCTGCGGACGTGGACGTCTATTCTGCCTCGCGGCCCGATCAGCCACGAGGCCAGCCAGCCGATGATCCACACGATGAGCGCCGTCGCGAACGCCGACCAGAATCCGCCGTAGATATGGAAGCCCGGCAGTATCGACGCCACCAGCGCTACCATGGCCGTGTTGACGACCAGCAGGAAGAGCCCCAGGCTGAGGACAGTGATCGGCAGGGTCAGGACGACCAGTATGGGCCGCACGATGGCGTTCACGACGCCCAGCAGCACGCCCGCGAGCACCAGCGTTCCGGCATTGTCGATCCGGATGCCCGACACCCAGCGGGTCGCTATCCAGAGCCCGATGGCGCTGATCAGGGCACGGATGATGAAGCCGGTCACGCGCCCTCCCGCCGGGCGGCGCCGTCGATCAGCGCCTTCAGGCGTGTCATGGCCGCCTGCCAGCCGGTGCGCAGCCTGAGGTACTGGGCATCCCACTCCGGCGTACCGGGCACTCCGGACCCCAGGAGGCGCAGAATGGTGCCGCCAGCCTTGGCCGGCTCCAGGATGAAATCATCGACCAGCGCGCTGTCCGCGGCTGGCAGAGCCGCGCTCGGCAGGTAAATGAGCCGCATCCGCCGCTCAGGCTCGTAGATGTCGATGTGCGCCTCGAGCTCGGTAACGCGATCCACGCACGCCCGAAACAGGCCCCCCGCCCGCGCGCGAATAGCGGCCTTCGGCGAGCACCAGGCGGTCAGTTGCGCCGGGTCCGTCAGCGCCCGCCAGACCGTCCGCACGTCCGCGGCCAGGTCGATCCGGTGGGCATAGCCTCGAGTCTTCTCCTTCATGGCGACAATTGTGCCTTAGAGCCGCGCCGGCGCGAGAGATCGTCTATCCTGGAGCTCACGGTTTGGGGAATTCAAATGGCCCTCGTCAACCTCATCGTCGCTCTCGCTCTGCTGCAGTTCTTCGTCTTTGGAGCTGCCGTCGCCAGGGCGAGGGGGAAATACCAGGTTGCCGCCCCCGCTACCACCGGCAACGAAGTGTTCGAGCGCTACTACCGCGTGCAGATGAACACGCTGGAGTTGCTGATCCTGTACGTGCCTGCCATGTGGATGTTCGGCTTTTACGTGAGCACCAGAGCCGCGGCGGGCCTCGGGGCGCTGTATATCATCGGCCGCGTCGTCTACTACTTCGCCTACGTCAAGGACCCGAAGAAGCGGGAGCTCGGCTTCGTGCTATCCGCAGGTCCCGTCCTGGTGCTGCTGATCGGCGCGGTCGTCGGCGCCGCGATAGGTATCGCGCATGGGTGAGCGCGGTGCCCTGCCGCCAGGGGCGAGTCGCGCCAGCGACGAGCGGGCGGACCGGAGTCCGCCCTGGGCTTACGCGAAGCAGGGACAGCGCAGCGTAATGGCCATTGCGCAGGCTCGATTCACTCCGTCTCCGACTTGATCGGCCGCGTCATCAGCGACCGGACGGTATCCTGCGCGGGTATCCCCTGGTAGAGCACCTGGTAGATGCCCTCACAGATGGGCATCTCCACGCCCGCGCGGGCGGCGACGGCGTGAAGCGCCTCGGCCGCCGGGTATCCTTCCACCACCTGCCCGATATCCGCGAGCGCCTGGCTTGCGGTCTTCCCGGCCGCCAGCTCCAGGCCGAACCGCCGGTTGCGGGATTGGTCGTCCGTGCAGGTGAGCACCAGGTCTCCCAGGCCTGCGAGCCCCATGAAGGTGTCCCGCTGCGCGCCGAGGGCCACCCCCAGCCGCATCATCTCCGCCAGGCCTCGCGTGATGAGCGCCACTCGCGTATTGGCTCCGAATCCGAGGCCATCCGACAGCCCCGCCCCGACGGCGAGCACGTTCTTGACGGCGCCCCCGACCTCGACGCCCACGATATCCGTCGACGTGTAGGCGCGGAACTGCGATGAGGAAAGATCCTGCGCCAGTGTCTTTGCGAACGCCGCATCGGACGAGGCGATGGTCATGGCCGTAGGCAGTCCTGCCCCAACTTCACGCGCGAAGGTCGGGCCGGAGAGCACCGCCACCGAGCGCTTCGGACCCAACACCTCGCGCGCGACCTGGTGCGGCAGCAGCCCCGAGGAGAGCTCGAAACCTTTCGTCGCCCACGCGAGCCGCATTTCCGGCGTGAGCAGCGGCGCGATCGCGGTCAGCACCGGCCGGAAGGCGTGGCTGGGCACGGCGACGAGCACGTCGCATGCACCGCGCAACGCGGCCGCCATGTCCGGCTCCATGGTGAGGGCTTCCGGAAACGCCCCCGCATCGAGGTAGTGGTCGTTACGCCGCTCCCGCGCCATGGCGGCAAGCCGCATGCGATCGCGCCCCCAGAGCCGCGTCGGCCGGCCGCTGCGTGCGAGCTGAATGGCAAGCGCCGTCCCCCAGGAGCCCGCGCCCACCACCGCAACCGGTGACCCGCTCCCCGTCGCGGCGCTCATGGCCCGATGTTGCCGATCAGTTGGTCTGTCCCGGCGGTTGGTTCTGATTGGCTGCGTACAGCGCATCGAAGTTGACCGGCGGCAGCAGGAACTGCGGGAATCCGCCCTGGGTCACGAGGTGCGACACAGCCGCGCGGGCATACGGGAAAAGCACGCCGGGGCAGACACTGCCGACGGCACGCTTCACGTCCTCTTCCGCCAGATTGCGCATCAGGAAGATGCCGGCCTGCTTCACCTCGACCAGGAAGATGGTGCTGTCGTTCTGCTTCGCGGAGACAGTCACTGTCAGCACGATCTCCCGCACGTCGGCAGACAACGTTGCCGCGCCCGTATGCAGGTCTAGGTTGATCTGCGGATTCCAGTTGCCATCGACGCGCGGGCCGTTGGGAGCCTCGTAAGAGCAGTCTTTCAGGTAAACGCTCTGCAGGGCGAGGACCGGACCGTTGGTGGCCTCGGGCGCCGGCGCGACGCCGGCTGCTTCATTCGTCATCTGTCACTCCAGTTTGCAATAGTTTGTCGAGACCCCCGCGGGCATCGAGATCGATGAGATCGTCACACCCGCCGACATGCGTCGCGCCGATGAAGATCTGCGGCACGCTGCGTCGCCCGCTGCGCGACATCATCTCCTGCCGGGCGCCGGGAGTGGCCTCGATGTCGATTTCCTCGAAGGCGACGCCCTTGCGCGCGAGCAGCTGTCGCGCGCGCGCGCAGTACGGACACCATCCGGTGGCATACATCACGGCTTTCGGGGAGGTCATCCGTTTGCCTTCCCGCCCTTCTCGAGGGGTAGATTGTCGGCGCGCCAGGCCGCCAGTCCGCCGCGAAGATTGAAGGCATGCTCGAATCCCTGCGCCTTCAGCTTCCGGGCGGCCGACGTGCCGAGCGTACCCGACTCGTCATAGACGATGAGCGGCTTCTGCTTGAACCGCTTCAGCGTATCGCCGGCCTTCAGGATCTGCTCCCCTTCCATCCGGCGCGCGCCGGAGAGGTGGCCTGCGGCATACTGCTCCGCGGGGCGCAGGTCGATGACGACGGCGCCGCGGTTCATCAGACGGATGGCATCCTGTGGGGCGACGGCGGCGAAACCTTCGGCGCGCGCTCGCACCTCGAAGACGACCGCCAGCACGAGTACCGCCAGCGTCGCGGCGACGAGCCAGTGATTCGCCTGAATGTATGGGATGAGATGATCCATGAAGAACGGCACCCGAAGATCGCGGCAGCCCTAAAAAAGGGCGCGCATTATAGCGCTCCTATGCGACGCCTCCGCATCCTCGGCCTGATCGCCCCGTTGCTGGTGCATGCGCTCACAGCCGCGCCGCCGGTGTCCGCCGCCCGCAGGCATGCGGCGCACGGGCACTCGGTCGGCGATGCCCGCCACGCCCGGGCGCAGCTCGAGGCGGTGCGCGGCCAGATTGCGCGTATTGCCCGCCAGGTCAGCCGCGGGCAGGCGGAGAGGAACCGGCTCACCCGCCAGCTGCGCGACACCGAGAAATCGGTGGGCGCGGCCCAGGCCGCCCTCGAGGATCTGCAGCAGCAGCGGCAGGCGGGCGCCGCTCGCCGGGAGCAGCTCGAGGCGCAGAAGCGCCAGCGCGAAGCCAGCCTCGCCGGCAATCGCAGCGCCCTCGCCGGACAGATGCGGGCCGCTTATCTGATCGGGCGGCGGGAGCCGCTGAAGCTGCTGCTGAATCAGGAAGACCCCGCGCGGGCGGGCCGCATGTTCGTCTATTACAGCTACTTCGGCCGGGCCCGGGCGGCTCAGATCCAGGCCATCGAGGCGGACCTGCAGCGGATCGGGCAGCTCGACGGCGAGCTGCAGGCTCAGGATGCGAAGCTCGCGAGCCTCGCAAAGGATCAGCAGGCGCAGGTCACGGCGCTGGAGCAGGCGCGCTCGCATCGCATGCAGGTTCTGGCCAGCATCTCGGCGCAGACCCAGACCCGCGCCGAGCGGCTCGCACGCTTGCGGCAACAACAGGGCGACCTCGAATCGCTGCTCGCGCAGCTGCAGCGGGCGGCCGCGAGCCTTCCGCCTGAGGATCTCGGCCACTCCCCGTTTGCACGGTTGCGCGGCAGGCTCCCGCGCCCCGTGGCCGGCAGCATCATCGAGCGCTATGGCGAGGTGCGCGCGGGCGGCCTGAAGTGGCAGGGGGATCTCTTCGCGACGCAGCGCAACGCCCCCGTGCACGCCGTCTCGCAGGGCCGGGTGGTCTATGCGGACTGGCTGGCCGGACTCGGGCTCCTCATCATCGTCGATCATGGGGATGGCTACATGAGTCTCTACGGCCACAACGCCCGGCTGTACGAGTCCGTGGGCCAGCACGTCACCGCCGGGCAGGTCATCGCGCAGGCCGGCGACAGCGGCGGCAGCGCCCGTCCGGAGCTCTACTTCGAGATCCGCAAGCAGGGCAAGCCGCTCGACCCCCGCCTCTGGCTGAGGCATTGAGCCTGTGAGCGGGTTCAAGCTTTGAGGACGCCGGCGGGGGGCCGATCGGCGAACCGCCAACTCGCGCAAGGCTGCGGAAGTCCCTTCCAGGCGACAGTGGCTGCCATTTTCCATATCAGGCCACGGTTGCCTCGGCATGAGCGGGCCTCCGGACGATAAAACGAGCGGAAAACCCCTGGGGAAACCCGCGGACTCCTGGAGCGGCTTCGAGCCCTACGCGCAGCTCTGCCGTGCGCTGCTGCCGCGCATCCGCGGCATTTGCATTCTCGATGCGCGCGGTGCGCTGCGCTGGTCGAGCGATGCCGCCGCCGCCGCCGGTCTCTTGCCCATCGTCGCCGGTGCGCTCGCCGCGGCTCGCTCCGTCCCCGAGAGCACCGGTGACCTGCACAGGCTGCCGGGCGATGTACCGGCGTACGTCTGTTGGATCCGCGATGACTCGCGGAACGTGCTCGCCGCGGTCGCCGTTGTCTGCATGCCTGCCGGTGCGCAAGAGCCCGAAGCCCGTGCCTTCCCGCTCGTGCGCGCTCTGCTCGCGCCGGTTCTCGAGTGCGTGCGCCGCGACCTGCTTGCACGAGTGGTCATAGGCAAGCTGAAGCGGACCGTGGCGGAGCTGAACGGGGCGCACGGGGGCGTGCCGGTCGGCAGCTTCGATGCCCTCACGGGACTCTTTACCCGCCCGGCTTTCGAGAGCCGCGTGCGCCAGGTGGTTGCGGGCGGGGACGGCTCCTCGGACTTCAGCTCCCTCTATATCAACGTCGATCAGCTGCACGTCATCAACGACAACTTCGGCATGCGGGTCGGCGACACCGTGCTCGGCCAGCTGGGCGAGCTGTTGCGTGGCCGGCTGCCGCCGGGGGCATTCGCGGCGAGGATCTCGGGCGATCGCTTCGCGGCGCTGCTGCCGGGCAGTCTCGACGATGCCGAGCGTTTCGGCGAATCGCTGCGCGAGGCAGCCGAGAAGGTGGGCAGCATGCAGGGCAACTCGCGTCTGCGTGTCTCCGTCAGCATTGGCGTGGCGGCGCTCGACTCCAGCGCCGGGGAACTGATGCACTCGCTTGCGGCGGCGGAGACCGCCTGCAAGGCCGCCAAGGACCGCGGCCGCAACCGGGTGGAAGTCTACCGGGCCAACGACGTCAGCCTGGTACGAAGATTCGCCGACATCAACATCGCCGGAAGATTGCACGACGCCATCAGCTCCGGGCGGTTCCGGCTCGATGCACAGCTCATTCAGCCGTTCGGCCGTGCCCCGCGCCTGAAGCCGCATTACGAGCTTCTGGTGCGCATGATCGATGAGGACGGCACCGCCGCCGGGCCGGACAGCTTCATGTCCGCCGCGGTGCGCTACCAGCTCATGCAGAGCATCGATCGCTGGGTGATAGAGACCGCCATAGAGCGCTTCAAGGCCCATGCCGGTACGTTCTCCGGGATGCCGCTCTCCTTTGCCATCAACTTCTCCGGCCAGTCGCTCAACGATGAGAGCTTCGGGGATTTCCTGATCGAGCGGATCCGCTCGAGCGGACTGGCGCCCGAGCTCTTCTGTTTCGAGCTCACGGAGAACGCCACCATCGCCAGCATCGCGCGCGCTAGTGAGCTCATGGAAAAGATCCGCACGCTCGGCTGCGGCATAGCGCTGGATGATTTCGGCACCGGGCTTTCCTCCCTCTCTTATCTGCGCCAGCTGCCGGTCACCATGCTGAAGATCGATGGCAGCTTCGTCCGCGATGTGGTCCGCGACCCGCGTGCCGAGTCGATGGTGCGCGCCATCGCGCAGCTCGCGCGCACCATGTCGCTCACGACCGTCGCGGAATACGTGGAAACCGAAGAGATCCGCGCACGCGTCGCCACTCTCGGAGTGGACTACGGGCAGGGATTTGCCATCGCGAAGCCGCTGCCGCTCGATGAGGTGCTGGCGGAGCTCGCCGCCTCCGCGGAGGCAGCGCCCGGCGCCGGCAAGGCGCTCGCGGCTGCCGGCGCGGCTCGTTGATCCGCTCGCCGGTGGCATTCCATTCACTGGTCGGGTCATGCGCGCCGGTGGTCGGGCGCCCATTGACCGGACCGGCACGCCGTAGCATCGTTCCACTCTCTGAATATCGTTTGTTCCCTGCGGGGGGATTCATCACATGTCGAGCGGCAAGCGCACGCTGATCGCTCTCGTTACGGGCGCTGTTCTCGGCTTTTCCGCCGCTTTCGCGGGCGGCGTGCTGGCGGCGGGCCCGAGCAGCCAGGGCAGCCAGGCCGGCAGCGCCGGGCCGACCACGCTGCCATGGCAGGAGGCGCGCCTCTTTGCCGAGGTCTACGAGCACATCAAGCACGATTACGTCGATCAGGAAAGCGATCGCAAGCTGATGGACTCCGCGGTACGCGGCATGGTGTCCTCACTCGATCCGCACTCGGCCTACCTCGATAGCGAGGAGTTCGAGGAGACCCGGCTGAGCACCATGGGCTCCTACCCCGGGGTCGGCATCGAGGTGACCGCGGACGGCTCCGCCGTGAAGATCGTCAGTGCCATCCAGGGCTCTCCGGCCGATCGGGCCGGCCTGCGGGCCGGCGATGAGATCGTCGCGATCGATGGCAAGGGCGTCGGATCGGACGTGAACGGGGCCATCGCGCACATGCGCGGGGTTTCCGGCAGCACGGTGACTCTCACGGTCCGCCGGGCCGGCGTGCAACACCTGATGAGCTTCCCGCTGCGCCGCGCAAACGTCGAGGTGCACAGCGTTTCCTATCAGGGCCTGTCGCCGGGATACGGCTACGTGCGCATCGAGGAGTTCAGCGACACCACCCCGGATGAGCTGACCGCCGCGATATCGAAGCTCCAGCGCGACAATCCGGGTGGACTTCAGGGACTCGTGCTCGACCTGCGCGACAATCCCGGTGGAGTGCTGGAGTCGGGTGTCGCCGTGGCCGATGACTTCCTCAATAGTGGCGTGATCCTCACGGCCCAGGGGCGTACTCCCGATGCTCGCTTCGAGATGGACGCCACCCCGGGCGATCTGATGAACGGGGCTCCCATCGTGGTGCTGGTGAACAGCGGTACCGCCTCGGCCGCGGAGATCGTCTCGGCAGCCCTCAAGGATCATGGGCGGGCGCTGCTGATCGGCCATCGGACCTACGGCAAGGGCACAGTGCAAACCGTCATCCCGCTGCAGTACGGCGGCGCCGTGAAGCTGACTACCTCCCGGTATTTCACGCCCTCCGGCGGCTCGGTGCAGGGCAAGGGAATCATGCCGGACATCGTCGAGAGTGGCCCACAGCACCCGCCCGCCGACATCATGAGCGCCAAAGACGCGCCCTCCCTGCAGTCGCGCGATGCAGAGGTGCAACTGGCACTCAGCACCGTCGAGTCTGAGGCGCATGGCGGCACAGACTCCGGGCATCTGATCAAGACGGTAGCCAAGAACCTACCGCCGAGGCTTGCAACCGACGTCCTCCTGCCCTGAGGCTCTGCCCGAGGCTATCCCGCGCCCCCGCGCGTAAGCCCTCGTCGGGCGGAGCCGCGGAGCCGTAATCCCTGCTAGTCTCCCATCGCCCCGGGGGAGTCCCGCCTTCGGGGCTCCCCCGACGCCCTGGCGCCGCTTCCGGAGCTGGCCGAAAAATGCTTTCGTGGCTGATCGACCTCGTGCTGCATCTCGACCGTCATCTGGTCGAGCTGCTGGTGCACGTCGATCTGTGGATCTACCCGATTCTCTTCGCCGTGATCTTCGCGGAGACCGGCCTCGTCGTGACGCCGTTCCTCCCGGGCGACTCGCTGCTCTTCGGCGTCGGTGCCCTGGCGGCGGTCGATACCAGCGGCATTCTCGATGCGCCGCTGCTCTTCGTTCTTCTGGGTCTTGCCGCTGTTCTCGGCAACACGGCCAACTACTCGGTGGGCCGGCTGATCGGGCCGCCAGCCTTCAGCGGGCGCTATCGCCTGCTCAAGGTGGAATACCTGCGCCGCACGGAGGATTTCTTCGTCCGCCATGGTGGCCGCGCCATCGCGCTGTCGCGCTTCGTCCCCATCATCCGCACCTGCATGCCTTTCGTCGCGGGCGTCGGCCGCATGCCCTACGTGCGCTTCCAGGCTTACAACATCGTCGGTGGCTTCGCCTGGGTCACGCTGTTCCTCTGGGGCGGCTATCTCTTCGGCAACGTGCCGGTGGTGAAGCGCAACTTCGGGCTGGTCACGATCCTCATCATCGTCGTATCGCTGATCCCCGTTGCCCTGGGATTGCTGCGGCGGCGCCGGACGACGGCGGCATGACGCTCATGGATTCGCCTGCGCCAGCCGCGGCCAGTCGCCGATCTGCATGGTGGCCAACAATCGCGCGTTGCCATGGCCGTCAGGACGGAAGATCAGCGCTCCGCCCCCCTTCAGGGCGGAAGCGATCTGCCCATACGCGTCTCTGATGTTGGGCATCTGGGTGACGATCAGCGTGTTGGAGCCCGCGCGCGGCTGCAGCGCAACGATGCGCCGCAGCCAGGCCGACGAGGCCGTGACCGCCGACAGGCTCATGCTGTGACCGGCATCGCCGAGTCGGCCGAGCACCTCGGAAGATCCCAGCCCCGCCGCGGCGATCGTCTCGCGCGCGCGGAAGGTGGGACTCGACATCACTTTCCCGATCGGGATCCTCAGCCGCTTGAGCGCAGCGCCCATGGCGTGCGCGTCGGCGAGCCCCTTCGCATCCAGTTGCCGCTCCAGATCCCGGTTGCCGGGCGCGGCGGTGCGCGCCGTCGGCAGCTCATCCGGCGAGCTGGCGTGCCGCATCAGGATCACGCAGCCGCCGTGCCGCAGAGCGGAAAGCAGCGCGGAATCTTTCAACTGGGATGCATGCACCAAGGCCGTCGATGCGAGCGCTGTTGCGCTCATCAGCGCGAGCACGCACGCGCGTGACCATGCACGCCGCCCCTCGATACGATTCCAGATCGGGCCGATTGTCTTCATGGGTGCGCGGAATGGATGCCGTCGAGCCACTCTAGCAGCTTCGGCGCATAATCACGTGTAACCCGGCGACCAGCATCATTGAACGGCGAGGTGGCGAGATTGAAACCCTGGCTGACGACCGACCCTGGGCTTCGCGAGGTGCTGCAAGACCTGCGCAGCCGCGAGCCGATCTTCCATCGCCCGGAACTCGGCACCACGCGCGCGGATTTCGAGGCCGCGAGCGCGCCGGATTTCTGGGAAGTCGGCGCCTCCGGCCGCCGCTACAGCCGCGGTCACGTTCTCGATGTGCTGGAGGACCGCCACCAGGTGGCAAGCCACCTTGCGCTCGAGGACACATGGGAAGCCACCGACTTCGCCTGCCGGGAATTGGGAAGCGACACTTACCTGTTGACGTACACCCTGCTGCAAGGCCAGCGCAGGACGCGCCGGGCGACAATCTGGCGGCGTTCCGCGGACGCTTGGAAGATCCTCTTCCACCAGGGGACGCTGGTCGAAGACGACACGTCGGAGTAGGCAGCGCCGACCGCCCCTCGAATGGCTACGCGAGCGCTTCCAGCCATTCCCCGAGGCGCAGTACCTTGACGCCGGAGCGCTCCTCGGCGCGGGTGAGGTTGAGCACGAGCTGCAGCGATTCTTGGGGCTTGAGCTTCCGTGTGTAGTAGGTAAGCGATGGGCTCACTGAGCCGTCCGAGGCCTTGACCCTCCGCGCCAGGCTAGGCGCCTTATGGAGTTCGTCCAGGACCAGTTTAGTTTGGTCAAGACCAAACTGAATGAACCCTTACTTTGGCCATACTTTACTCGGCCAAGGCCCGGCCATATCGCGCCGTTTCGACAGTTACATTCCACACCTGATGCGGTCGGCGCAACCCGTCGGCGACCCACCTGTCGGCTCGGTAGAAGCGCTCCGCGCGCGCATTGCCTGCCACCACCCACAGGACGGCTCGCCTGAATTCCAGGCGGTAAAGCTCGGCGCACGCCGCCGATGCAAGCGCGCGTCCGATTCCGCGGCCCCAGCAGTCGGGCTCGACATAAAGCGCGCAAAGCTCTCCCTGGCCTGCCGCATCCTCATCGCGGGCGGGCGAGATCGTGGCGAAGCCGAGAATCGTGTCCGCCTCGATGGCGACCAGCGTTCTGGGCCGCGCCGGATCGAGGCTGGCGAAATCGTAACGCTGAGCCCGGTCCTCCGGGCGAAGCCTTTGCAGATACGCATCGGGCATCAAACCACGGTAGGCGACCTGCCAGGCGCGCACATGGACGCGGGCTACTGCCAACGCGTCATTCGGCTTGGCGGGTCGGATATTCATGTGTCCGCGACCACAGGTATCCGGGCCCGGATCAACCGTCTCGAGGTGCCGCCGTGGACGGAGCGCCATCCGGGACTCCGAGCGCCTCCTCCAGCATACTCGTCAGCGGCTTCAGGAAAAACGATTCCTCCGGCATCAGCCGCGCGTCGATTCCGTGTCGGCGCAGCGTGTCTGCCACCACAGGCCCGATTGCCGCAACCAACGTGTTGGCGAGCGCGGCTCGAGCACCTTCTTCCGAGCCGACCGCGATCAGCCGCTCAATCTGCGCGGAGCTTGTGAAGGCGATGGCATCGACTCTGCCCGCGCGCAGCTCGGCGATCAGATTTTGCACTGCCTCCTCGTCCGCGGCATCGGCGTAGATATACGGCGCCACCGTGGAGACCACTGCGCCGGCATCGGCCAGGAAATCGATGAGCGGGCGGTTCGGCTCGGTACCGTAGAGCTGCACGCCGACACGGCGGCCGCGAAGCTCGAGCCCGGCGAGACTCGCGATCACCCCCGCCGTCGTCGGCCGCTCCCCGGCAACCTCCGGCTTCATTCCCAGCTCCCGCAGGACCTTCGCGGGCTTCGGACCGCGGGTAACCTTGCGTACCCTACCGAGTACAGCCAGGAACTGCGGCGTGAGCGTCGGCTCGTGCCGCTCGATGCACGAGAGGATGCGTCTCAGTCCTTCCCCGGTCAGCAGGATGAGGTCGTCGATCCCGCCCGCGGCGAGTTGCCGGCTCCAGTCGAGCACCGGTGTGGGGTCAGGAGCATCGCGGATCGCGATCAAGGGGCAGCGGATGACGCGAGCGCCGCGCCGCTCGAGCAGGGCCTCGAAGACCTTGATCTCGCGACCCTCGGGGATGGCGATAGTGCGGCCGGCAAGGGGCTTGTGAGTCATCGGCGATAAGCATACCCGCAACTATCAGCAGGCTCACACTGCAACGGTTCCATGACGGTCGGCCGAGCGTCTGCACTGGCATTGTGCGGCGAGACACCAGCGTGCTCCTCGAGAGAGCAGCGAAATGCCGGACTCGCGGTCGGGTGTGGGACGCAAGTGCCCGCAAGCGCAGAAAGCGGCTGCGGCGGCGCCCTGGCATGGCTGTTGCACCTCGTCACTCCAGACCGATTTTGGAGCAAAGGAAATGACCGCGCGGACGCGTATCGTGGTAGTGGGCAACGGCATGGTTGGGCAACGCTTCCTGGAGAGGCTGCCCGCGGCGCATTCGTTCGACATCACGGTCCTCTGCGAGGAGCCGCGCCCGGCCTATGATCGCGTGCAACTCTCCTCGTTCTTTGCCGGCAAGAGCGCGGGGGATCTCAACCTCGTCCCGCCGGGCTTCTTCGAGGCACACGGTATCCGCGTGCGCCTGGGCGAGCGTGCGGTCGCCATCGACACGCAAGCGCGCACCGTCGTGACGGCGGCCGGCGGCAGGATTGCCTACGACAAGTTGATTCTGGCCACCGGTTCGCAGCCATTCGTGCCGCCGCTACCGGGGCGCGATCGCAGCGGCTGTTACGTCTACCGTACGATCGAAGATCTGGAGGCAATTCGCGCCGGCGCGGCGGCTCAGGCGCGTTCGGGTGCCGTAATCGGCGGCGGTCTGCTCGGGCTCGAGGCTGCGCGCGCCCTGCGCGATCTCGGACTAGAGACGCATGTCGTGGAGCTTGCTCCGCGCCTGATGGCGTTGCAGGTGGATGAGGGCGGCGGCGCCATGCTGCGGCGTAAGATCGAGGCGCTCGGCGTCCGCGTCCACACCGGCAAAAACACCCTGAGGATTGCCGACGCTCCGCCGGACAGTCACGCCGCCGCGGACAATCACGCGCCCGCAGACTTTGACGTATCGTTGTGCCGCAGCACCCCGAATCCTCCGCATCTCATCGAGTTCGCGGATGGCGGCATGCTGAAAGCGGACATCATCGTATTCTCCGCCGGCATCCGCCCCCGCGACGAGCTGGCTCGCCAGGCGGGATTGACAATCGGTCCGCGCGGCGGAATTGTCATTGATGACTCCTGCCGCACTTCGGATCCCGATATCTACGCGATTGGGGAGTGCGCACTGTGGCGGGGCCGCATCTTTGGCCTGGTTGCGCCCGGATATCAGATGGCGGAGGTGGCTGCGCGCCATATCGCGGACAATGCCGACGCCGCGTTCACCGGCGCCGACATGAGCACGAAGCTGAAGCTTCTCGGCGTCGATGTCGCCTCCATCGGGGACGCGCAGGCCGCCACACCCGGTGCGCGCAGCTACGCCTTCGTGGACGAGCGGCGGGAGATCTACAAACGGCTCATCGTCGATAGCGACTGCAAGCGGCTTCTCGGAGCGGTGCTCGTCGGCGATGCCGCAGACTACGGCACTCTTCAACAGATGATGTTGCATGGAACGCCGCTGCCGGAGCATGCGGAATCATTGATTCTGCCGGCCCGGGAGTCCGGCGGAACTGCGGCCGGAGCGGGTCTCGCGGCACTGCCGCGGGACGCACAAATCTGCTCCTGCAACAACGTCACCAAGGGAGCGATCTGCTCGGCGGTGGAGAGCGGCTGCACCACGGTGGGCGCCATCAAAGCGAGCACACGCGCCGCGAGCGCGTGCGGCGGCTGCGCGCCGCTGGTGAAGCAGATCCTGGACGCGGAGCTCAAGCGCCGCGGTGTCGCGCTCGAGAACCATCTCTGCGAGCACTTCCCTCATTCGCGGCAGCAGCTCTTTCACCTGATCCGGGTAGGTGGTCTCAGAACTTTCCAAGAAGTCCTGGCGAAGCACGGCAACCGGAAGCCACTCGGCTGCGATATCTGCAAGCCCGCGGTCGCCTCCATTCTCGCTTCCTGCTGGAACGAGTTCGTCCTCGCCGGCGATCGCGCGCCGCTGCAGGATACCAACGACTACTTTCTCGCCAACATGCAGAAGGACGGCACCTACTCCGTGGTGCCCCGCATCCCGGGAGGCGAGATCACACCGGAGAAGCTGATCGCCGTCGGCGAAGTGGCGCGCAAGTTCGGACTCTACACCAAGATCACCGGCGGCCAGCGTATCGACTTGTTCGGTGCCCGCGTGCACGAGCTGCCGCTCATCTGGGCGGAGCTCATCGCCGCCGGCTTCGAGTCGGGACACGCCTACGGCAAGGCCCTGCGGACCGTGAAATCCTGCGTAGGATCGACGTGGTGCCGCTACGGCGTGCAGGACAGCGTCGGTCTCGCGATCGAGCTCGAGAACCGCTACAAAGGCCTGCGCTCACCCCACAAGCTGAAGCTCGGTGTCTCCGGCTGCGCGCGCGAATGCGCCGAGGCGCAGGGCAAGGACGTCGGTGTCAT
>DASVWT010000187.1:0-3289 GCA_036393055.1 Steroidobacteraceae bacterium | reverse complement strand
GTTCCACTGCTGCGCGATGGAAAGGATGGTGTTCGTGACGTAGTAGAGCACCAGACCCGCCGGGAAGAACGCGAACATGGCCGACATCGCGATCGGCATGATCATCATGACCTTCGCTTGCGCGGGGTCGGGCGAGGTGGGATTGAGCTTGTACTGCACGAACATCGCCACCGCCATGATTGCCGGCAGGATGAAGTAGGGATCGCGGGCCGACAGGTCCTGGATCCAGAAGGCGAACGGTGCCTGGCGCATCTCCGCGCTGTAGAGCAGCACCCAGTAGAAGGCGAGGAACACGGGGATCTGCACGATCATGGGCAGACAGCCCGAGACCGGGTTCACCTTCTCGCGCTTGTAGATGTCCATCATGGCGCGCCCGAGCTTTTCCTTGTCCTCCTTGTAGGTCTCCTGGATGTTCTTGATCCGCGGACCCAGGGCTTTCATCTTGGCCATCGACCGGCCGCTCGCCTCCGACAGCGGATAGAGCACGAGCTTCAGGAGGAACGTCACCAGGATGATCGCGACGCCCCAGTTGCCGGTGATCGCGTGCACCTTGCTCAGCAGCCAGAAGAGCGGCCCGGCGAGTATGGTCAGATATCCGTACCCGACGACGTACTTCAGGCTGGGCTCGATCTTCTCGAGCTGCGCGTGCAGCATCGGGCCGATGAACAGTGTCTGATCGATGGTTGCCGTCGAGCCGGGCGCCACCGTGTGCTTGGGACCCACCGCCGCGAGGAGATACTCGGGCCCGGAAACCTCCGAGGTGAAGCGGTAGGGGGCGCCTTTCGGCAGCACGATGGCGCTCACGAAGTCGTTCTGGGTGGCGGCGATCCAGCCGTCTGTGACCGTTTGCGAGAAATGCTTGTACTCGGCCTTGGAGGGGTCGAGCCGCTCGTATTTGGTGCCGTTCCAGATGGCCGGCCCGTGGTAGGCGTAGCTGTTGGGATTGAAGTAGCTGCTCTTGGTGCGCGGATCGTCGCGATAGAGCTGGGCGTAAGGTGCGGCCTGCCAGGGCGCTGCACTGTTATTCTGAATCGTGTAGTCGAGACCGATGCCGTACGAGCCCCTGGTGAACACGTACGTCTTGGTCACCGTCACGCCGTTGCTGCTCCACGTGAGCGGTACACGCAGCTGCCGCGCCCCGTCCATGTCATAAGACTGCCGCGGTGCGCTGAAAAGCGCGGTGTGGTTGGGGTAGGGCGCATCTCCCTGTCCCGTCAGACCGCTCTGCAGCAGATACACCGTCTGCGGGCTGGCATCGTTCTCGAGCTGCACGCGAGTCGCCTGGCCCTTGACCTCCGCGTAGTCGAGCAGGCGCACGCGCTCCAGCGTGCCGCCCCGGGTGCTGATGTCGATGTCATAGACGTCCGTGTGGACTTGAATCAGCGGCGCGTTCGCGGGTGCCTCAGGCTTTACGGCAGGAATGCCGGCAGCGATTGCTGTCGGAGCAGGCGCTGGCGGTGATGCCTTGGCAGGCGCCGTGGCAGGCGTCGACGCAGGGCTTGGCGGCGGGCTGGCCGGCTGCGCCTCGGGAACGCTGTTCGCCAGGGAGCTCGGCTGTTTGGACGGCACCGTCTGACTCGGCGGCGCCGCGGCCACGGCGGGCGGATGCGCCGGGTAATCGCGCTGCCAGGTCGTGTAGTTGAGCCACAGGAGGAAGGCAAGCCCCACCCAGAGGTATAAGCGCGGATTGTTATTCATGAACGTGGCGGGAGACTTGAGGCCGAGGGCTCTTTCGGCGCGCCGGCGCCGCGACTCGGACGGAGGAAACAGGCACTGGATCGAAGCCGCCCGGATGCCAGGGATGGCAGCGCGCGATGCGCCTCACGCCGAGCCACGCGCCCCGCAGCAGGCCGAAGCGGCCGATGGCTTCCAGGGTGTACTGAGAGCACGAAGGCTGGAATCGGCAGCAGGGGCCGAGGAATGGGCTGATGGTCCACTGGTAACAGCGGATCAGGCCAATGGCGAGGAGGCGCATCGCTCGATCACCTGCTTCCAAAGTGCCGCCAGGCTCGCGTGCAGCTCCGCACCCGGTACACCGCGGGCTTTCGGACGCGCGCTCACGACGAGATCGACTGCCGGGAGGGCATGCTGGTGCAGCCGGAAGGACTCCCGGATGGTGCGGCGGATGCGATTGCGCTCCACCGCGTTGCCGGCCGTGCGCACGGCAACTGCCATGCCGAGCCGCGCACCGTGCTTGTCGTTGCTGCTTGCTGTCACCGCGAAGAATCCATTGCCAAAGCGCCGGCCGCGAGCATACGCGGCGTCGAACTCTGACTTGCGCCGCAGACGCTTGTGCGCCGGGAAAGTGAGCCGGTGCATAGTTCTCGCCGCGCCCCCTCCGGTTGAGAAGAGTACCGCACAGTCGGTGCTCAGCCGTCCATGGCACTCTCTGAGACCCCCTCGCGCGAGTCCAAGTGCCCTAGGAAACCCCCAGGAAACGGCCGAGAGTGGCAGCCCTGGACCGGAGCCTTTCGGGACCGTTTAAGGAATCAGCTTCCGCCGTCCCTTGGCGCGACGGCGAGCCAGCACCTTACGGCCATTCTGGGTCGCCATGCGTGCCCGGAACCCGTGCGTGCGCTTGCGGCGCAGCTTGCTAGGCTGATAGGTACGCTTCATTCGGGCTCCAGAGGGTCCGTGGGGTTCCAAAAAGGGGAGGCAAGGCTAAGGCGTTGAGCGCCAAGGTGTCAATACATTTGCGAGGCACATCCCGTGCCTCGGCCCTTCGGGCTCAGTGCTTCGTGCCCTTCAAAACCTTCAGCGCTGACGCTCAAGGGTATAGACTGCGCAGCCCTTTCCCCGTTGAAGTGGTCGCGGAGGCAGCCGCGTGGATGCGTCGCTTTGGGCTCGGTGCAAATGTGCCTTGGAGGCCGAGCTTCCGGAGCAGCAATTCAATACCTGGGTGCGGCCCCTGCAGGCGCTGGAAGGCGCCGGCGCGCTGAAGCTCCTCGCGCCCAACCGCTTCGCGGTGGAATGGATCAATGAGCACCTCCTGCCCCGGATCGGGGAGCTGCTGCGCGACGGCAGCACCGGAGACGCCCCGATCGTCACCGTAGAGGTGGGCTCGCGCAGCTCGCCCATGCGCGCCGTGGTGGCCCCCGCTGCCCCCAGTGGACCTGCATCGGCAGCACAGCGCGTGCGCCGCGCGGAGGGGCTGGTCGTCGGCGCCCGCCTGAATGCGGATTTCACCTTCGGCACCTTCGTCGAGGGCAAGAGCAACCAGCTCGCGAAAGCCGCCTCCCTGCAGGTCGCGGAGAATCCGGGCCGCGCTTATAACCCGCTGTTCCTGTAC
>DASVWT010000186.1:0-4247 GCA_036393055.1 Steroidobacteraceae bacterium | reverse complement strand
CACGCGAGGCACATCCTCGTCGCGACCCAGCCTTTCGCGCAGAAGATCATCGAGCGCCTGAAGAAGGGCGAGAAGTTCGAAGACCTCGCCAAGGCGGAGTCGATGGACTCCTCGAAGACCAACGGCGGCGATCTCGGCTGGTTCACGCTGGACCACATGGTGAAGCCGTTCGCCGATGCGGTGAGCAACCTCAAAGTGGGGCAGTACACGCAGGAGCCGGTGCAGACCCAGTATGGCTGGCACGTGATCGAGCTGCTCGGCACGCGGCCGGTCAACCCGCCGCCCTTCGATCAGGTGAAGCAGCGCCTGGTGCAAGTGGTCGAGGCCAAGAAATTCCGTGCTTACACGGATGACCTCATGAAGCAGGCGAAGGTCAAGACCTTCCTCGATGCGCAGAGCGACCAGGAGGGCAGCGGCAAGAGCGGTACGCCGGCGGCGCCTGCTGCCGCAGCGCCCTCCTCCGGCAACGGCAGCTGATTGCAGGTTGGCGAACTGGCGCCCTGGGGCTTTGCGCGAAGCGAAAGCCCCAGGGCGCCTTCAGGCGTCCTCCTACTTAGACGACTTGCGCTCGCGTTCCTTCACCAGCTCGAGAAATTGAGCTTCGTCGAGGACTCTCACTCCCAAGTCGTTGGCCCTTTTCAGCTTCGAGCCGGCTTCGGGACCGGCAACCACCAGGTCCGTCTTCTTCGAGACGCTGCCGCTCACTGAGGCGCCGAGCCGCTCGGCAAGCGCTTTGGCCTCGTCGCGGGTCATCTGCTCCAGGCGACCGGTGAAAACGACGGTCTTGCCGGCGATCGGAGACTCGGTCGCCGGCCGCTCGGCATCCAATATGCGCACCTCGCCGGCCAGGCGATCCACCATGCCGGTGTTGTGCGGCTCGGAGAAGTAGGAAGTCAGGCTGTCGATGACCGTATCGCCGATCTGGTCCATGGCGTCCAGCTCCTGGCGCGCATCCGCGCTTCCTTCGGCCAGATGCCGGCAGGCTTCGCGAAACGCCTGGTAGCTGCCATAGCCGCGGGCTAGCGAGCGTGCCGTGGTCTCGCCGACGTGGCGCACTCCGAGGGAATAGATGAAGCGCTCGAGGGAGATCGTCCGGCGGGCTTCGATGGCGGCGAACAGATTGCGGACGGACACTTCGCCGAAGCCCTCGTGCTGATCCAGTTGGATCTGATCGTTGCGCCGCGCGAGGCTGAAGATGTCCGCGGGCTGCTCGATCCACCCCTGCTCGTAGAAGAGATTGATCTGCTTCTCCCCCAGACCCTCGATGTCGAAGGCGCGGCGGGAGACGAAGTGGCGCAGGTGCTCGATGCGCTGGTGCGGGCAGGCGAGCTCGCCGGAGCAGCGGGAAATGGCGCCTTCCTTGCCGGTGGCGGTGAGGTCGCGCACGACCGCGGTCTTCAGCGGACAAGGACAGGTCCTGGGGAACTGGAAGAGCCCGGCATGGGGAGGCCGGCGCTCCAGCACCACACCGAGCACTTGCGGGATCACATCGCCGGCGCGCTGCACGGTTACCGTGTCGCCGATCCTGACGTCCAGCTCGCGGATGTAATCCTCGTTGTGGAGGGTTGCGTTGGAAACTACGACGCCGCCGACGTTGACGGGGGCAAGCTTGGCAACAGGGGTGAGCGCGCCGGTCCTGCCGACCTGCAGCTCGATCGCGTTGACGACGGTGGTGGCCTTCTGCGCGGGGAATTTGTGCGCCAGGGCCCAGCGGGGATCACGGCCGACGAAGCCGAGGCGCCGCTGCCAGTCGAGCCGGTTTACCTTGTAGACGACGCCGTCGATGTCGTAATCGAGCGTGGCGCGCTGCAGCTCGATGTCATGATGGAAGGCGAGCAGCTCCTCGAGCGAGCGGCACAGCGTGCTCAGCGGGTTGGTGGGGAAGCCGCATTGCCGCAGCCATTGCAGCATGCCCCACTGGGTATCGGCAGGCAGCGAGCTCATTTCGCCCCAGGCGTAGGCGAGAAAGCCCAGCGGGCGCGAGGCCGTCACCTCGGGATCGAGCTGGCGCAGCGAGCCTGCGGCGGAATTGCGCGGATTGGCGAACACCGTTCGGCCGGCGGCGGATTGCTCCTCGTTGAGCTTCAGGAACGCGGAGCGTGTCATGTACACCTCGCCGCGGACCTCGCAGACCTCGGGCACGGATGCTCGGTGGCCATGCATTTGCGCAGGGATATCCCTGACACGGTGCACATTGGCGGTGACGTCCTCCCCTTCCGTGCCATCACCACGGGTCGCGCCGCGTATCAACGTGCCGCGCTCGTATCGCAGCGACAATGACAGACCGTCGATCTTCGGTTCCGCGGTGAGCTCGATCGGCTCGCCGGCATCGAGCTTGAGAAACCGGCGCACGCGATCGAGGAACGCAGCCACGTCCTCCGGCGTGAAGGCGTTGGCGAGGGACAGCATCGGCACCGCGTGGCGAACCTTGGCGAACCTGCCCGAGGGCGCGCCACCGACGCGCTGGGTGGGAGAGTCCGAGGTGATGAGCTCCGGGTGCTCGCGCTCCAGAGCGCGCAGCTCGCCGATCAGCGCGTCGTAGTCCGCGTCGGAGATCTCCGGGCGGTCCAGCTCGTAATACTGCCGATTGTGGTGCGCGATGCGCGCGCGCAGCCCGGCTGCGCGCGCCGCCGCGTCATGCTTCATGCGCGGCCGCGGCCTGGAGAGTGGCTGCTTCCGCCCTGAGGCCATCGCGGATGCTCGCCACGCGCAGCGGCGTCAGCGGGCCACCGCGATCATCCTGAAGCGCGCCCTGCAGCCGCTCGTTGAGGTTGCGCGCCGTCGCGAGAAGGTCCTCGAACGCCTGCGGCGGCGCCTTCGGGCCCGGCAACACCGCGAACAGGCTGAGGCCGCCGTAGCGCTGCGAGTCCATGGTCGTAAGATCGAACGAGCCCGGGCGGGTGAGCGAGGCTGCGCTCAGCACCGCGCGATTCGCCTCATCGGGCCTGTGGAAGATCGAGAACTTGCCGAGCACGAAGCCTTCGGCCGCCATGGCGAGGCGCAGCGTCCTCCCGGGAAAGCGCTGCGCCTGCGGCGCGACCAGCCGCAGTGCGAGGATGCGGCGCGTCTCCTCGGGCGGCCACTCGACGATGGGCTCGGGAGGCGACTCGCCGCCCGGGAAAGGCTCGACGATCCTGACGGCGCCGACTCCTTCGGCGCCGAAAATCTCGTGCTCGTGCTCGGGCTCGGGCTCATCCGGCTCTTGCGCCCGCGCAGTTGCCTCGGTTGCAGCCGCGCTCGGCGGCTCCGCCGCCTCGGCGGTTTCCTGCGCGGCTGCAGTCGTCTGCGGATCGATCAGCGTCGGCTCCGGGGGTTGCTCGTCCCAGGCGGCTTTGGCTGCGAGCTGCTCCTGCGGGTCAGGAATCACGAGCGTCGGCAGCTCTTCGAGTGGCCCGATCCCGGTGCCGATGTCCGATGACACGACTTCGGCAAGGCCCGCCTCGCCTATCCACGGCTCGCCGGCGACGCCCGGCTCCGGCAGGCTCGCGTTGCGTTGCGCATCCGCGTGCGCGTGATCTGCGGGCGCGAGGCTCGCATCGCGCAGCCGCGGCGCGAAAGCCTGGCGCGGACGCCGCCGCTCCCACCATGAGAGCGCGGCGATGAACACTACTCCGAGGATGAGCAGCGTCCAGCGTAATTCCGACATGGGCACCACCGGATGATCAGACGGCCGCGAGCCGGACCGCCTCCTCGACGTCGACGGCCACGAGGCGCGAGACCCCCGGCTCGTGCATGGTCACGCCGAGAAGCTGGGACGCGAGCTCCATGGTCGTCTTGTTGTGGGTGATGAAGATGAACTGCACACGGGCCGACATCTCGCGCACGATATCGCAGAAGCGGCCGACGTTGTGCTCATCGAGCGGCGCATCCACCTCATCGAGCAGGCAGAAGGGTGCCGGATTCAGGTCGAAAATCGAGAACACGAGCGCAACCGCGGTGAGCGCCTTCTCCCCGCCCGAGAGCAGATGGATGCTGCTGTTCTTCTTGCCGGGCGGCCGGGCCATGACCGCGATGCCCGCATTCAGCGGATCCTCGCCCACGAGCTCGAGGTACGCATGTCCGCCACCGAAGAGCCGGGGAAAGCGCTCCTTGAGACCGGAGTTGATGCGCTCGAAGGTCTCCTCGAAGCGCGTGCGCGTCTCCTTGTCGATGCGCCGCATGGCCTCCTCCAGGGTGTCGAGGGCGGAGGTCAGGTCGGTGAACTGCCGGTCCAGGTATTCCTTGCGCTCGGTCTGCTCCTTGAGCTC
>DASVWT010000185.1:0-3018 GCA_036393055.1 Steroidobacteraceae bacterium | reverse complement strand
CGCAACGCCTCGATCAAAGGCTCGAGCTGCGCGCGATAATGGCGCCAACGACCCGTGGAAGAGCGGTAGATGGGCCTGCGAATCTGGGCAGCGCTCGCGGTGTAGGAAACGGCGGCGTTCTTCTCCACCTCGGCGGCGGAGTCGCGCCAGTCGAGGCCACAGGCGTGCGCGAGCGCCGCGCCGGTGCGCAGCGGATCGCCGACCAACTCCTCGTAGCGCACCTCGTGGATGGACTCCCCGAGCGAGCCGCGCCAATGCGCCATGAGTTGCGAGTATGCCGCGTAATAGCGCGCGAGATCGTGGAAATCGTAGCTGAATGGATAGGCCTCGCCGAACAGGGTGCGATACATCGCGAAGCAGCCGTCGAGCGGGGAGCGGCTGACGAGCACGAGCCGGGCCCGCGGGAGGGCGCGACGGATCGCGCCGAGATAAAGGTAATTCATCGGCAGCTTCTCGACGATCATCTCACGGGAGCCACCGCCGGCAGCGCCCGCGCGGCGCGCATAGCCCGCCGCCACGGCGCTCCAGTCGGCGCGAGCCGCGCGCGCGAACACATCCGCCGCGCTGGGGTCGGCGCCGGGTTGTGCCGGCGGCGAGGCGGCGAGGAGGGCGCTCGCGAAGTGATCGGTCTCCCCGTTCGAGCGCACGCGCGGAAGACCTGTCAGGATCCGCTCGACCAGCGTGGTGCCCGAGCGGGGCAGACCGACGATGAACACGTATTGACTCGACTCATCCGAGCCGCTCGCGGCTTCACCGGCACCGCGCGGGAAGACTTCTGTAATGCGCTGGAGCTTGCGCTCGTCCACGGCGACGTCGTAGGCGAGGTGGCGACGCCGGGTGCTCGCCGCCTCCGCGAAGCATTTGAAAGCCTCCTCGTACCGCCCGAGGTCATCGAGCTCTTTGCCGAGTGCGTAGCCGAGAAACACCCGCGCCCGATCGTCCGCACCCGCGCGGGAGAGCTCGCGGCGCAACTGATCGATGTGATTGTCCGCGGCGCTCTGTACCCGCAGCTCCGAGCGCAGCAGGTAACTGGGATACTCCCGGGCATCGAGCGTGATCGCTCGGTCGCAGGCCGCTTCCGCCTCGGCCAGCCTGCCGAAGCTGCGCTCGCTCGAGGCAAGGTTGTACCAGTGCCGCGGCACGCTCGGGGCGAGCTCCGCAGCACGTCGGTAGAGCGCGTTGGCACGCTCATGGTGGCCCAGAGCAAACGAAACGTATGCAAGCGCGTCATACGCGTCTGCAATGCCCGGCGAGCAATTGATTGCGCTCTCGACGACAGCTTCAGCGTCTGCGCGTCTACCCAGCCGCAGCAGGATCGTTGCCAAGAGACCGTGAGAGGGGGAGCAGACTGTCCTGCCGATGACGGCTTGCTGCGCGAGCAGCAGGGCCTCGGCCAGCTTCCCGGCCCGCATCAGGCGGAAAGCCTCGGCTTCAGGAGGGGCGGGCTGAGCGGTCATGTGCGGGAAATGAGGCTACCATGACCGATCCGCTCCTGCAGCCTTACCAGCTGCGGCATCTCACTCTGCGCAATCGTCTGATGACGACCGCGCACGAGCCGGCTTACCCCGAGGAGGGCATGCCGAAAGCACGCTACCGCGCCTATCACCTCGAGCGTGCCAGAGGCGGCATCGCGTTGACCATGACAGCGGGGTCCGCCGCGGTCTCGCGCGACAGCCCACCGGCATTCAACAACATTCTGCTCTACAAGGACGAGGTCGTCGGATGGATGAAGGACCTGGCGGATGCCTGCCACGAGCACGGCACCGCCGTAATGATCCAGATCACGCATCTCGGCCGGCGTACCCGCTGGGACCGTGGCTTCTGGCTGCCGGTCCTCTCCACCTCGCATCGCAAGGAGGCTGCCCACCGCGCATTCCCGAAGAAGATCGAGGACTGGGATATCCGCAGGATCATCTGCGACTACGCGGATGCGGCCGAGCGCATGCGCGCCGCGGGGCTGGACGGGATCGAGCTGGAAGCCTACGGGCACCTGATGGACCAGTTCTGGTCGCCGCTCACCAACGACCTCGACGGACCCTACGGCGGCACCTTGGAGAATCGCCTGCGCTTCGGGCTCGAAGTCCTCTCTGCCGTCCGCCAGCGTGTCGGTCCGGAGTTGATCATAGGCGTGCGCCTCAGCGTCGATGAGCTACTCCCCGGCGGGCTGACGCGCGAGGAGGGGCTCGAGATCGCACGGCGATTGAAGGCGACCGGCATGGTCGACTTCATCAACGTCATCCGCGGTCACATCGACACCGATGCGGGCCTGACGGACGTCATCCCCATCCAAGGCATGCCGAGCGCTCCGCATCTGGACTTCGCAGGCGAGGTGCGCGCCGAGATCGGCCTGCCCACCTTTCATGCGGCGCGCATTCAGGACGTGGCGACCGCCCGACACGCGATCGCATCAGGCAAGCTTGACATGGTGGGGATGACGCGGGCGCACATGGCCGAGCCGCACATCGTGCGCAAGATCCGCGAAGGACGCGAGCAGGACATCCGCCCCTGCGTGGGCGCCAACTACTGCCTCGATCGCATCTACCAGGGCGGATCGGCTTATTGCATCCACAATGCCGCCACGGGACGCGAGCTCTTCATGCCCCATGAGATCCCGCCGGCGCAGCGGCGACGAAAGGTCGTCGTCGTCGGCGCGGGGCCGGCCGGGCTGGAGGCCGCCCGGGTTGCCGCGGCGCGCGGCCACGAGGTGCTCGTTTTCGAGGCGGCCGCCGAGCCTGGGGGCCAGATCCGGCTGACCGCGCGCAGCCCCCGCCGCCGGGAGATGATGGGCATCATCGACTGGCGAATGTCGCAGTGTGCCGCGAGCGGAGTCAGGTTCCGCTTCGAGACCTTTGCCGATGCGGAGGATGTCGTCGCTGAGGCTCCGGAAGTCGTCATCGTAGCCACGGGCGGCCTGCCGCACGTCGACATGCTCGAGTCGGGTAATGACCTCGTGGTCTCGAGCTGGGACATCATTTCCGGAAGCGTGGCGCCGCGGTCCGATGTGCTCCTCTTCGATGA
>DASVWT010000184.1:0-20323 GCA_036393055.1 Steroidobacteraceae bacterium | reverse complement strand
CCATTTCCGCGACGTGCCGCAGCCGGCCAACCCCGAGGACGAGATGCGCGCCGAGCCCTGGTTCTACGTCGGCGAGCACGATGTCTTCCCGGAGACCTTCATCGATTTCGTGGGCTTCGATGCGCCGCTTCGCGCGAGCCTGATACGCACCCACGGGGAAGTGTTCACCGCGAGATTCTGGCGGCAGGTGCAGCGGCGGCTGTTGGACGGAGAGGTGCTCGAGGTCCTGCCCTATCATCCTCACCGCGTGCGGGTCGCAAGCTGTGCGTAAAAACGCGATAGACTTCGCGACTGTATGAGTCGTCTACTCGTCGCCCTCGGCACCGTCCTCATTGTCCTCGGGCTCCTTTGGACCTGGGTGCGCCGGCTGCCGCTCTTTCGCCTGCCGGGCGACATCATCATCGACCGCCCTCATTTCAAGTTCTTCTTCCCGATCACGACGATGCTCATCGTGAGCCTCGTCCTCTCGGTGCTGGCGTGGATCTTCAGGCGTTGAGCGCCTGAGTCACATCCGCCAGCAGGTCATCGACATCCTCGAGCCCGATCGAGAGGCGTACCGTCCCCTCGGTGATGGCCGAGACCGCCTGCTGATCGGCCGTCAGGTCCCGCCCGCCCATCATCTGCGCGGTGACCACCAGTGACTCGGTGGAGCCGAGACTCGCCGCCATGGCGAAGAGCTGCAGCGCATCGGCGAACTTGCCGCTCGCCTCGAGTCCGCCCTTGAGGTCGAAGCTCACGATCGTGCCGAAGTCCTGCATCTGCGCGCGTGCCAGTGCATGCTGCGGATGCGACGGCAGCCCGGGGTAGTGCACGCGGGCCACCGCCGGATGCGTGGCGAGGAGCTCCGCGACACGCTGCGCGCTCGCCGTCTGCGCCTTGTAGCGGACGAAATAGGTCTTCAGGCCCCTGAGGATGAGATAGGCCGCGTGCGGGTCGAGCGTCCCGCCGATCATGCCGAAATCCGTCCGCAGGGAGCGGATTGCATCACTGCGACCTATGACGGCGCCACCGAGTACATCTCCTGCCCCTGATGCGTACTTGGTCAGGCTGTGCACGAAGAAGTCGATATCGTACTCGCCATGTTGATGCAGGCCCGCGAAGGTGTTGTCCAGGACGACGAGGGCGCCAGCGCCTTTCGCCAGACGCGTGATCGCGGCAATGTCGGCGACCTTGGTTATCGGATTGGTCGGGCTCTCGAACCATACCAGCCGCGTCGGATGCGCTGCGAGCGCGCGCTCGATACCGGCCACATCCTCGATCGACAGCATCGTGTGCGTCACCCCGAAGCGGCCGAGCAGGCGGCGGACGAGATAGCGCGTCGGGTTGTAGGTCTCGACGAAACAGAGGATGTGGTCCCCCTGCTTGGTGAGGGCGAGCAGCGTCTGCGCCACGGCACCTACGCCGGAGGCGGTCACCAGGCACTCCTCCCGCCCCTGCATTTCCGCGAGCAGCAGCTCGAGCTGGCGCGTGGTGGGATTGGAGGCGCGGGTGTAGAAGAACCCGGGCCGCTCGCCGCGCAGGTAGCGCTCGGTCTCCGCCAGCGAGTCGAACTCGAACTTGACGCTCTGATAGATCGGCGCCACCACCGCATGGTTGTCGGGGGCGAGCTCGACCGGCGGCGGATGATTGACCCGGGTGGATTTCTTCATGGGCCGTGCAGAGTAAACCGATCCGCATCCAGCTGGGCGGGAAACCTTTCACGAAACGCGCGCAGCGGCTGCAGGTCCAGCTCGACGGTATGCACTGCGGGCGGCGCGCCGAGATCCGCAAGCGGCTGGCCGAGGAAATCACAGAGTCGGCTGTCGCCCTGGTGCCCGATGCCGTTGCCGTCCTCGCCCACGCGATTGACGCCAGCGACGAATGCCTGGTTCTCTATGGCCCTTGCGACGAGAAGCTGCCGCCACGCATACGAGCGCACAGCCGGCCAGTTGGCGACGTACAGGAGGAGGTCGTAGTCGAGGTCCGCGCGGCGGCGGCTGAAGACCGGGAAGCGCAGGTCATAGCAAACGAGCGGACACACCTTGAAGCCCCGCCACTCGACCGTCCATGCGGCCCGGCCGGGCGCGAAGTGCTCGTGCTCGCCCCCCATGCGAAAGAGATGACGCTTGTCGTAGTGGCGCTGGCCACCATCGGGCTGCGCCCACAGCAGCCGATTATAGTAACGGCCCTCATCCGCGGTGATGACACTGCCCGTCACCGCCGCATCCAACCGGTGTGCCAGCCCCTGCAGCCAAGTAGTGGTCGGGCCTGCGACAGGCTCGGCCGCACGCTCCACCTCCATGGTAAAGCCCGTCGTGAAGGTCTCCGGCAGGATGATGAGATCCGTCCGGCCGGCGAGCGGCTCGAGCAGATTCTCGAATCGTTTCCGGTTGGCATCGGGGTCCTGCCACACGAGCGGCTGCTGGACCAGGGTGACGCGCAAGCTCATGGCCGGCGCCTCGCCTGGGGCCCGCTCATGCGCCCGCCCGGCTCAGTTGCGCCGCGAAGCCGGCCAGGCGCGCCGCCGCCTGATCCAGTGTGTCATCCCGCTTGGCGATGCAGAGCCGCACGAGAGAGAGCTCGGGCGGCTCGGCGTAGAAGGGCGAGAGCGGGATGGTGGCGACCCGCGCCTCGGTCAACACCCGCTCGGCGAACGCGATGTCACCCGGCGGCAGCAGCCCGCCGAAGTCGAGCAGCTGAAAAAAGGTGCCGTGCGCCGGCGGCAGCGCGAGACCCGAGCCGGCGAGCGCGCTGCGCAGGCGGTCGCGCTTCGCCTGAAAGAACGCGGACAGCTCCCGCCCGGTCTGCGGCCGCTCGGCGAGATATGCGGCGATCGCCCATTGGAGCGGGTTGGCGATGCTGAATGTGTTGAACTGATGGACTTTGCGCAGCTCGCGGGTGAGAGCCGGCGCGGCGATGCAGTAGCCGACACGCAGACCCGTGGCATGCAGCGTCTTGCCGAAGGAATAGACCGCGAAGCTGCGCTGCCGCAGCTGCGGATGGGACAGGACCGAAGCATGCGCCCGTCCGTCGAAGAGCACGTGCTCGTAGACCTCGTCCGAGAGGACCACGATGTCGCGCCCTCGGATGATGCTGGCGAGCTCATCGAGGTCCGTGGCCGTCGCGGCCGTGCACGACGGATTGTGCGGAGTGTTGAAGAGGACCAGCCGCGTGCGAGGCGTGAGGGCGGCTCGCACCCGATCCCAGTCGTAGCGGAAGTCGGGAGGCAGCAGCGGCAAGCGGATGCACTTGCCGCCCGCGAGGCGCACGGCGGGCTCGTAGGAGTCGTATGCCGGATCGAAGGCGATGGCCTCCTCACCCGGACCGACCACGGCCTGGACGGCGGAATAGATCGCCTCGGTGGCGCCGAGCGTGACGGTGATCTGCGTCTGCGGATCGAAGTCGCCGCCGTAGCTCGTCGCCAGCTTGTGCGCAATGCGCTCGCGCAGCTCCGGCACGCCCTCCATCGGGGCATACTGGTTATGTCCCTGGCGCATCGCCCCGGCGGTGAGCTCCGCGAGCCGCGGATCGATGTCGTAGTCGGGGAAGCCCTGGCCGAGGTTGAGGGCGCCGAGCTCGCGCGCCCGCCGCGACATGACGGTGAAGATCGTCGTGCCGACGTCGGGCAGCTTACTAGACATCGGCTTCCGCCGCCGCGAGCGCCGCACCGAGGACGCCCGCCTGATTGCCGAAATGCGCCGGACGAACCTCCGCCTCGCAGCGCAGCAGCGGCGCGAAGTCCGCGAAGCGCTCGCTGATCGCCCCGCCCAGGATGAAGAGGTCCGGCCAGAAGAGTGCCTGCATCCGGTCGAGATAGACGTTGACCCGGTCCATCCACGCCCGCCAGTCGAGATTGAGCATGGCCTTGACGTGGGCCGAGGCGTATTTCTCGGAGTCCATGCCGTTGAGCTCCATGTGCCCGAGCTCGCTGTTGGGAAAGAGCTTGCCGTCGATGAAGAGCGCCGAGCCGATCCCCGTGCCGAAGGTCAGCATGACCACCGAGCCCCTCACCCCCCGGCCGGCGCCCAGGCGCATCTCCGCCAGGCCCGCCGCATCCGCGTCGTTGAGGAAGAGAGCATCACGATCCAGCGTGCGCCGGATGAGCGCGGCGCCGTCCGCGCCGATCCAGGCATGATCGATGTTGGCGGCGGTGCGCGCCCTGCCGCTCTTGATCACCGCCGGAAAGGCGAGCCCCACTGCACCGGTGGTCGGCGGCAGCTTCGCGGCGAGCCCGGCGATGGTCGGCATCATCGCATCGGGAGCCGACGGCTGCGGTGTCGGGGCCGATATCAGCTCCCCCACGAGGCAACCGGCCTCGACATCCACCACACCCGCCTTGATGAAGGAGCCCCCGACATCGATGCCCAGCAAATTTTTAGACATACCCGTTCCGATCAAATGTTAGCCGCAGCGGCGAGCTGCACGTCGCGCTCGCGCCGCCTCTGCCGATGACGCATCCACACCGTCGCAATCACCACTCCGCTCGCCACTACCGAGACCATCAGTGTGGCAAGCGCGTTCACGTCCGGACTCACGCCGAGGCGTACCTTGGAGAAGATCACCATCGGCAACGTGCTCGAGCCGGGCCCGGCGACGAACTGCGAGATGACCAGGTCGTCCCACGAGAGGGTGAAGGCGAGCAGCCATCCCGCCAGCACCGCCGGCAGGATGAGCGGCAGCGTGATGCGCCAGAACACCTTCGCCGGCCGCGCGCCGAGGTCCTGCGCAGCCTCCTCGAGCGACTCGTCGAACCCGGCCAGGCGCGACTGTATCACCACCGTGACGTAAGCCATGCAAAAGGAGATGTGGGCGAGCGTGATCGTGACCGCGCCCATGCCCCGAGGCCAGCCGACGGCCTGCTCCAGAGCGACGAAGAGCAGCAGCAGCGACAGGCCGCTGATCACCTCCGGCATCACGATGGGCGCGGTCGCCATCCCGACGAGCAGGGAGCGGCCGCGGAAGGCACCGAATCGCGCGAGCGCCGTGCCCGCCAGGGTGCCGAGCACGGTGGCGGCGGTAGCGGCGCAGATCGCCACCCGTAGCGATAGCCAGGCCGCATCCAGGACCTCCCCGTCCGAGAAGAGCACGCCATACCATTTGAGGGTCGGGGAGTGCGCGGCGTCCCAGACCGTCACCAGGCGGCTGTTGTTGAAGGAGTACACGATCATCGAGAGGATCGGCACGTAGAGGAAGACGAGCCCGAGGACGAGCGCAGTGCGCGAGAAGAGTCCCCGACGCCTCACGTCTGCGACTCCAGTTGCCGGCGCTCGACCCGCTGCAGCAGCACGATGGGTACGACGAGCAGCAGCAGGATCAGGATCGCGACCGCGCTCGCCACCGGCCAGTCGCGGTTGTCGAAGAACTCATCCGACAGCATGCGCCCGATCATGATCTGATCGGTGCGGCCGAGCAGCGTCGGAATCACGTACTCGCCGACCGCGGGGATGAAGACGAGCAGCGAGCCGGCGGCGATCCCGGGCAGCGACTGCGGCAGGGTGACCCGCAGGAATGCGGCGAGCGGGCGCGCGCCGAGGTCGGCCGCCGCCTCGAGCAGCGCCGGATCGTGCTTCTCCAGGTTGGCGTAGAGGGGCAGGATCATGAAAGGCAGATACGAATAGACGATGCCCACGTAGAGCGAGAAATCCGTCTGCAGCAGGGTCACCGGATGGTGAATCAGGCCGAGGCTCAGCAGGACGTTGTTGATGAGCCCATCGTTCTGCAGCAGCCCGATCCACGCATAGACGCGAAGCAGGAAGGACGTCCAGAACGGCAGCACGATCAGCATCAGGAGGAAGCTTCGCCACGCCTCCCCGGCGCGCGCGATGGCGTACGCCATGGGATAGCCGATCGCCAGACAGAGGACGGTCGAGACCGCCGCCACCATGATGGAGTAGAGATAGGAGCGCAGGTAAAGCGGATCGGTGAAGAGATAGGCGTAACCCGAGAGGTGGATGCGCGGAACGGGCAACCCGTGCAGCCAGGTGATGAGCGGCGCATAGGGCGGAATCGCGAGCCGCGCCTCGGAGAAGGAGATCTTGAGGACTATCAGGAAGGGTATGAGGAAGAAAACGGCGAGCCACACCGCCGGAATGCCGGCAACGAGCTGCCGGCCCGGAAACCGGCGCGGTCTTTGCTCCGGGAGCGTCCGACCCTCCTGCTTATCCATGGACCTGGCCTAACGTGTCAGGATCACGGGGCTTGCCGCATCCCACGACAGGTGGACTGCCGCGTGCCTGAGGTCGCGCTGCGCGGTGAGCCTGGCGCGATTGGGAAGCGTCACCCGCATCACCTGGCCGGGTGCGATCTCGACCAGGCAGATCGACACGTCACCCATGTAGGCGACCTCCCTGACCTTGCCGCGCACGCGGTTGTCCTCAGGCTGCCATTCCTCAGACGACTCTCCTGGCGGCGGCTCGCCTGCGAGGACGATCTTCTCGGGACGGATGGCCGCCCAGACCGTATCACCGGCCGCGCACTGCACGTGCCGCGCCACTCGGACCGTGCAGCCGACGGAGTCGCAGCGCACGGTGAGCTCGTGAGCATCGGCGGCCACCACCCTGCCCTCGAGAAGATTCACCGAGCCGATGAAGTCCGCTACGAACCGGTTGACCGGCGACTCGTAGATGTCAGCGGGCGTGCCCACCTGCACGATCCGACCGTGCTCCATCACGCCCATGCGTGTGGCCAAGGTCATCGCTTCCTCCTGATCGTGCGTGACCACGATGAAGGTGACGCCCAGCCTCTCCTGGATGTTGAGCAGCTCGAACTGAGTGCGCTCGCGCAGCTTGCGGTCGAGCGCGGCGAGCGGCTCATCGAGCAGGAGCAGCTTCGGCCGCTTGGCGAGCGAGCGCGCCAGGGCCACCCGCTGACGCTGTCCGCCGGAGAGCTGATGCGGCTTGCGCCTCGAGTAGGGGCTCATCTGCACGATCTCGAGGATCTCCGCGACCCGCCGGCGGATCTCCTCGCGCCCGAGCCGCTCCTGCTCGAGTCCGAAGGCGACGTTCTTCTCCACGCTCATGTGGGGAAAGAGCGCATACGACTGGAACATCATGTTGACGGGCCGCTCATAGGGCGGCACAGCGCTCATGTCTTCCCCGTCGATGTAGATGCGTCCGGCGCTCGGCGCCTCGAATCCCGCCAGCATCCGCAACAGCGTCGTCTTGCCGGAGCCCGACCCGCCGAGAAGGCAGAAAATCTCTCCACGCCGGATATCGAGCGAGACAGCATCGACTGCGAGGAACTCGCCGAACTTCTTGCTGACGGCCTCGAGGCGAACGTAAGGCGGCGCCGGATCGGGCGACGTCGACGGTTGGGCGTTCATCGGCCGGATTTGCCTGTCGCTCAGCTACCGGTCTTGAAGTCGGTCCAGGCGCGGGTGAGCAGGCGCATGAACTGCATCGACTTGGCCCTTTCCGGCACGAGAGTGCGCATCACCGCGGGCGGCGGATAGATGCCGGGATCCTCGAGCACGGACTTGTCCAGGTACTGCCGGGAGGCCAGATCGCCGTTGGCGTACTTCACCAGGTTGGAGTTGCGCGCGGCGACACGAGGATCCAGCAGGTAGTTGATGAAGAGGTTGGCATTGCGCGGATGCGGCGCATTGGCCGGGATGGCGAGCACGTCGAAGTTCTCCACCGCGCCCTCCTTGGGGATGGAATAGGCGATGGTGTAAGTCCTGCCGGCCTGCCGCGCACGCACTTTCGCCTGCTTCACGTCTCCCGACCAGCCGAGGGCGAGGCAGATCTCGCCGTTCGCGAGGTCATCGATGTACCGTGACGAGTTGACATAGCGCACGTACGGCCGGATGGCCATGAGCACCTTCATGGCGGCCGCGAGATCGGCGGGCGACTCGCTGTTCGGGTCCTTGCCGAGATAGAGGAGCACCGTGCCGATGACCTCCGTGGGCTCATCGAGCACCGTGACGCCGCAGTCCTCGAGCCTGGAGACGAACGCCGGGTCGTAGAGCAGACGCCAGCTGTCGACCGGAGCGTCGGGCAGCCGGGCCTTCACCGCCTGCAGGTTGTAGCCGAGGCCGGAGGTGATCCACATATAGTCCGCGGCGTACTGGTGGCCGGGATCGTACTGCGCGATGCTGCGCCTGACTGCCGGGTCGAGGTATTTGAGATTGGGCAGCAGCGAGGGGTCGAGCTTCTGGAGCGCGCCGGCGCGGATCTCGAGCTCGAGGAAGGGGGCGGAGGGGACGACGACGTCGAACCCGGTGTTGCCGGTGAGGAGCCTGGTCTCGAGCACCTCGTTCTTGTCGAAGACGTCGTAGTTGACCTTGATGCCGTACTGCTTCTCGAAATCCTTCAGCACCTGCGGATCGATGTAATCCGACCAGTTGTAGACGTTGACGACCTTGGCGCCGCCCTGCGATCCGCCCGAGCAGGCGGCAAGCAGCACCGTCGATGCCGCGGCCAGCGCCACGGCGCGCCACAGCCTCATCGCAGACACCGCCACACCCTTGGACTGCCTCTCACGTCAGACGTTGAGCAGCAGGTGCTCCCGCTCCCAGGAGCTGATCACCTGCAGGAAGACCTCGTACTCGGCTTCCTTGACGATGGTGAAGGCGGAGACGAAGGGCTCCCCGAGCATCCTCACCAGCGGCTCGCTCTGGCGCAGCTCGCGCAGCGCCTCATCGAGGGAGCGCGGCAGCCCGAAGGGCAGCTCGTGCGCGCTGCCGGTGATGGGATCGCTCGGCTGCAGCCCCTCGACCATGCCGAGGTAGCCGCAGACGAGCGACGCCGCGATGGCGATGTAGGGATTGGCATCGGCGCCGCCTACGCGGTTCTCCACGCGGCGGTCCTCCGGCCCTGACATCGGTACGCGCAGCCCCGCGGTGCGGTTGTCGTACCCCCAGTGCACGTTGATGGGCGCGGAGAGATACCGGGTGAGGCGGCGATAGGAATTGACGTTGGCGCAGAAGAGCGCCATGGCCGCCGGCAGGTATTTCTGCAGGCCGCCGATGTGCGCGAAGAAGAGCTGCGAGGGGGTACCGTCGGGATTGCTGAAGATGTTGCGCCGCGTCTTCACGTCGAGCACGCTCTGGTGGATGTGCATGGCGCTGCCCGGCTCCTTGGCATGCGGCTTCGCCATGAACGTGGCGTACATCTTGTGGCGCAGCGCCGCCTCGCGGGCGGTGCGCTTGAAGAGGAATGCCTGGTCCGCGAGGTCGAGCGGCGGTCCGTGGATCAGGTTGATCTCCATCTGCGCCGGACCGTCCTCGTGAATCAGAGTGTCGATCTCGATGTCCTGATCCTCGCAGAACTGGTAGATGTCATCGAACAGCGGATCGAACTCGTTCACCGCGGCGATGCTGTAGGACTGCCGCCCGGGCTCCGCCCTTCCCGATCGCCCCACGGGTGGCTTGAGCGGATAGTCGGCGTCCTTGTTCTGCTCCACGAGGTAGAACTCCAGCTCCGGAGCCACCACCGGCTCCCAGCCGCGCTGGGCATAGAGCTCGACGATGTTGCGCAGCACGTGCCGCGGCGCCATGGTCACGCGGCGACCGTCGGAGTAGAAGCAGTCGTGGATCACCTGCGCCGTGGGCTCCGCCGCCCAGGGGACGCGTCGCACCGTCTTCGGGTCCGCCTTGAGAACGATGTCGATCTCGGCCGGGCTCATGGCCGCACCGGTCTCCGGCGGGTAGTCACCCGTGACTGTCTGCAGGAAGACGCTCTCCGGCAGGCGCATGCCGCCGTCCTCGGCGAACTTCTCCGCGGGCATGATCTTGCCGCGGGCAATACCCGCCATGTCCGGAATGATGGCCTCGACCTCGGAGATGCCGTGGTCGCGGAAAAATTGGCGGATCTCGCTCACCATGCGATTGCCTTTCATCTTGACCCGGCGCGCTCGCGGCTCGCCGCTCCGAACGCGGAAAACAGAGCGCGCGACAGCGGGTTGTCCATCACCTTCCACTCGGGATGCCATTGCACCGCGAGCGCGAGCCGCGCCGCGCCCTCGACTCTGAATGCTTCGATCAATCCGTCCGGCGCGCGCGCCTCGACGGCGAGGCCGGGACCGAGCCGCTCGATCCCCTGCCAATGCAGGGAATTCACCCGCACCCGATCGGTGCCGGCCAGGGAGCGCAACAGGCCTCCCGGCTCGAGGATCACCTCATGCGCGGGCCCGTACTGCACCTCGAGCGGCTGGCTCTCATCGTCGCGGTGATCGAGGTGCCCGGGGACCTCATGGACACGCTGATGGAGGCTGCCGCCGAAGGCGACGTTGACCTCCTGGAAGCCGCGGCAGATGCCGAGCACCGGCACACCCGCCCGCACCGCCTTGCGGATGAGCGGCAGCGTGGTCGCATCACGCGCCGGATCGTGCAAGGTGCCGGGGTGGCTCGCGGGTCCCTCGTAATGATGCGGCTCGACGTTAGAGGGGCTACCGGTGAAAAGGATCCCATCGAGACGCTCGATCAGCTCATCGAGCCGCAGCTCCCCGGCGAGCGCCGGGATGATGATCGGCAGCGCATCCGCCGCATCGAGCACCGCCCGGGCGTACTTCTCTCCGGCCGCGTGAAACGGATGAAGACCGATCATCCGCCGGTCCGCGGGAAGGCCGATTAAGGGGCGAGCCGGTGACATGGGGGCGACAATTAGACCACAGGGCGGCGCTCCCGGCTTGAGCCAGGCGAGGCGCCATGGCTATTCTCGATGAGAATTCCCGCCCCATCATCAATTTACATAATCCCAAAGGAGCGCTAGTGGCAATGGCCGCCCCCCATGCCGATTCCTACTACGCCGCCTCCGCGCAAGCCGCCCCCCGGCGTGCTGCGCTCGCCGGCTCTGTGGAGTGCGACATTTGCGTGGTCGGCGGCGGTATCGCGGGCTGCTCCGCGGCCCTGCACTTGGCCGAGAGAGGCTATTCGGTCGTGCTGCTCGAGCAGCACCACATCGGCTGGGGTGCCTCCGGCCGCAGCGGCGCCCAGGCGATCCACGGCGTAGCTTCGGGCCAGGCCAGGCTCGAAAAACTGGTCGGATCGACAGCGGCAAGGGCGGTGTGGGACGTCTCCATCGAAGGACTCGCGCTCATGCGCGAGCTGATCGCCCGCCATCGCATCGACTGCGACTGGGTCGACGGCTACATGCTGACCGCAGTGAAGCCGCGCCACGACCGAGAGCTGCGCGTGGAGCTGGGTGAGCTTCAGGAGAAGCTGCAGTACCGCTCGGTGCGCTACATGCCGCGGGACGAGGTCCAGGCGACGCTCGCCACGAGGCGGTATGTCAGTGCCCTTTATGACTCCAACGGCGGGCACCTCCATCCGCTCAACTACACACTCGGATTGGCCGCGGCCGCGGAGCGCGCCGGCGTGCGCATCTACGAGGACACGCGGGCGCACGGCTTCACTTCAGCTCGAGTGCGCACGCCCGGCGGCGAGGTTCGCGCGCGCCACCTGGTGCTGTGCGGCAACGTGTATCTCGGCAAGACCGCTCCGGCGCTTACCTCGAAGATCATGGCGGTCGGCACCCACATCATCGCCACGGAGCCCCTGGGCGCCGAGCGCGCACGCGGACTCATCGCCAACAACGCCGCGGTGAGCGACATGAACTGGGTGCTCGACTACTTCAGGAGATCGGCCGATCACCGGCTGCTCTTCGGCGGCCGGGTCAGCTACTCCGGCCTCGGCTCATTCGAGGCGCCGGGCGCCACCCGCGCGCGCATGCTGCGGGTATTTCCGCAGTTGGCCGATGCCGGCGTCGAGTACTCCTGGGGCGGCCACGTCGACATAACGCTCAACCGCGCGCCGCATTTCGGCCGCCTGATGCCGAACGTGTATTTCCTCCAGGGATTCTCCGGCCACGGCATCGCGCTCACGGGTATCGCGGGGAAGCTGGTCGCGGAGGCGATCGCCGGCCAGGCGGAGCGCTTCGACGTGTTTGCACGGATTCCGCACCGGGATTTCCCTGGCGGAGCCGTACTGCGGCGGCCGGCACTGGTGCTGGCGATGTTGTATTACCGCCTGCGTGATCTGCTGTAGCTACAGCAGCTCGGCGATCTGCACGGCGTTCAAGGCAGCGCCTTTCAACAGCTGATCGCCCGCAACGAAGAGCGCGATCGAGCGGCCGCTCGGGTCGCTGACGTCGCGGCGGATGCGGCCGACGAGGATCGGGTCCTGGCCGGAGGCGTCCTTGGGCATCGGGAAGTAGTTGCGCTCCGGGTCGTCCACCACCTTCACGCCGGGCGCGGTCTGCATGACATCGCGCACCTGCTCCGGGGTGATGGGACGCTCGCACTCGAAGTTGATGGCGATCGAGTGGGCGCGCAGCACCGGCACGCGCACACAGGTCGCGGCGATGCGGATGGAGTCATCGCCGTAGATCTTGTGCGTCTCGCGGATGACCTTGATCTCCTCCTCGTTGTAGCCGTTCTGCGGGTCCACCTTGGCGTTGTGGCTGAAGAGGTTGAAGGCGTAAGGGTGCGGCAGGACCTTGTTCTCGTACGGGCGGCCCTCGAGATATGCCCGGGTCGACTCGCGCAGCTCCTCCATGGCGGCAGCGCCGGCGCCGGAGGCCGCCTGATACGTGGAGACGATCATCCGTCGCAGGCGATTGATCCGGTGCACGGGCCAGAGCGGGGTGATCGCGATGATGGTGGAGCAGTTGGGGTTGGCGATGATGCCGCGGTGAGCGCGCACCGCCTCCGGGTTGATCTCCGGCACCACGAGCGGCACCGCCGGATCCATGCGGAAGGCGGAGGAGTTGTCCACCACCACCGCCCCCTGCTCCACCGCGAGCGGGCCGAAGCGCTTGGAGGTGCTGCCGCCCGCGGAGAAGAGCGCGATGTCCACGCCACGGAAGCTGTCCTCCTTCAGCTCGTGCACGGGAAGCGGCTCGCCCCGGAAGGGCAGCGTCTTGCCGGCGGAGCGGGCCGAGGCGAAGAGGCGCAGCTGCGAGAGCGGAAAGCGCCTCTCCTCGAGACAGCGGATGAGCTCGATTCCGACGGCGCCGGTGGCGCCGACGATCGCGACTACCGGCGCCGAGCCGGCGGAACGACCAGACTGCATGGACGGACTCCAGAACGAACGAGGCCCCGACGGCGGTGCCGGCGGGGCCTCTGGTTGACTCGCGATGTTCCGACTTCTGCTAAGCGCGCGCGAGATCCACCAAGGCCCCGGACCAGGGCTTCTTGACGGTAATCTTGCGCGTTTTCATCGCAGGGAACATACCGGCCGGACCCTACCGGAAGCGTGAGCGGCTGTAAAGGTATTTCGCGCCGGCGCCCTTCACGCCGGCCGTATCTCGAAACAGCGGTGGATCCGCGGATTGCGCTCGAAATCGCGGGGCAGCGTGGCGGCGGAAACATCGGCGATCGCATGGCGCCCGGCGAGCGCCGGGTCCAGCCGGAAGCGCTGGGCGTTGGTCGAGAAGACCAGCAGCCCGCCCGGCGCGAGCAGGCGCACGCAGGCATCGATCAGCGCGGGATGATCGCGCTCGATGTCGAGCACTCCCTGCATGCGCTTGGAGTTCGAGAAGGTCGGCGGGTCGAGAAAGATCAGGTCGTACCGCTCGCTCGCCCGCGGGCTCTCCCGCAGCCATTCCAGGCAGTCCGCCTGCACGAACTCATGCTGCGCCCGCGCGACCGCCGTCTGCGAAGGGCCCGTCATGTTGCGCGCCAGATTGCGCTGCGCCCAGTCGAGATATGTGCGTGACATGTCGACGGAGGTGGTTGCGGCTGCGCCGCCCGCTGCCGCATACACCGTGGCGCTGCCGGTGTAGGCGAAAAGATTCAGGAAGCGCTTGCCGGCCGCCGCCTGGCGCAGGCGCGCCCGCGTGATGCGGTGATCCAGGAACAGGCCCGTGTCCAGGTAATTATCGAAGTTGACGATGAGCTGCAGGCCGTCTTCGAGCACCACGTGGAAGTCGGACTTGTCGGCGACCTTGCCGTACTGCTCTCCCCGCGGTGTCCGGCGGCGCGTGCGCAGCTTGATCCGCTCCGCAGGCACGCCGATCGCGCCCGGCAATGCGGCCAGCGCTTCGCCGCGGCGGCGGCGCACGGACTCCTCTTCGATCTCCGCGGGGGGGGCGTATTCCTGCACGTAAGCCCAAGTCTCCTCCGGCTCCACGGTATGGTAGATGTCGATCGCGAACGCGTACTCGGGCATGTCGGCGTCGTACAGGCGGTAACACGACACGTGAGCCTTGTCGGCCCAACCGCGCAGCCGCTTCAGGTTCTTCGCCAGGCGATTGGCGAACATGCGCGCGCCCGGTGTGTCGCGCAGCGGCGAGACCTCCCGCGCCATCGTGCCCGGCCGGCGCAGGCTCGCTTCCTCCACGCTCATCCTGAGCAGCCGGCACTCGATCGCGCCGTTCCAGAGCGTGTGGGTGCGGGCCGCGCGAATGCCGAGCTCCATTCCGAGCTGTGGCGCACCGGTCAGCACCGCCGCCTGCCAGCCCTGGAATCTCTCACGCAACACTTCTCCGAGCTCCCGGTGGACCGCGCGCGCCGCGTCGAGGTCCTCTAGTCGCACACCGTAAGGCGGATTCGTGCAGAGTAGGCCTGGGCTGCGCCCCTCCGAGGCCGGCGCGTCAGGCTCGGCTGCGCGCGCGGGCGCCGCGTCCGCAAGCGATCGCACCTCAAACTTCACCCATGATTCGATGCCTGCGCGCTGAGCATTCGCGCGCGCGTCCCGCACCGCCGTAGGATCGCGGTCGTGGCCGCGAATGATGCTCGTCGGCCGCGCGTCGGCGAGGCAGCGGGCGCTCGCCTCGGCGCGCACCTGGTCCCAGAGCGCCGGGTCGTGGCCGCGCCAGCCAAGAAAGCCGAAATACTCGCGGCGCAGGCCCGGAGCGCAGCGCGCGGCGATCAACGCCGCCTCGATGACCAGCGTGCCGGAGCCGCACATCGGATCGAGAAATTCCGCGCCGGCGGCCGCCAGCTCCGGCCAGCCCGCCCGCATCAGCACACCCGCCGCGACGTTCTCCTTCAGCGGCGCCTCGCCCGCCGCGCCGCGGTAGCCGCGGCGGTGCAGACTCTCGCCGGAAAGGTCGATCGACAACGTAATCAGGGTGCCGTGCGCATGCGCGTGCACGCGCACTCCCGGACGATCCAGCACAATGTCGGGCCGGGCGCCGGTCGCATCGCGCAGCGCATCGACGATGGCATCCTTGAGCTTCAGGGCGCCGAAGTGGCTGTGCGTGATCGTGGGATGCTTGCCGCTGAAATCGCAGGCGAGTGTCGCCCCCGCCCCCAGGTGCTGCGCCCAGTCCAGTGCCCGGGCGGCGGTGTAGAAGCTTTCGGCGCTCGCCGCCTCGAAACGGGCGATCTCGAGAAACACCCGGTTGGCGAGCCGGGACTCCAGACACGCGCGATATGCGGTCTGCAGCGTGCCGCAGAATGCGGCGCCGGTGGTCCGCTCCCGTACGTCGGTCGCGCCGAGAGCCGTCAGCTCCTTCGCCAGGAGATCGGCGAGCCCGCGCGGCACGCTCGCCAGGAATTGCTGGATCGTCACGGTGCCTGGTCCGGGGAGCGCGAGCGCGCCCGGCGGTTTGTCTCCACATGCGGCATTTCCTTATGATAAGAGCCCCGCACCCGATATAGCCACCCTTTGGCTAACCGCGAGCCCCTTCATGGCAGCCTCCGATACCCCCACCCGCAACGCGCTCGAAGCCTTCTGGATGCCGTTCACGCCGAACCGCCAATTCAAGGCCAAGCCGCGCATGCTCGCCCGCGCGAGCGGGATGCACTACTTCACTCCCGAAGGCCGGCAGGTCCTCGATGGCACCTCCGGACTCTGGTGCGTCAATGCGGGCCACGGACGCGCGGAGATCACCGAGGCGGTCTCGCGCCAGCTCGCCACCCTGGATTTCGCGCCGACCTTCCAGATGGCCCATCCGCTGGCCTTCGAGCTCGCGAATGCGCTCGCGCGGATCGCACCGCCGGGACTCGACCGCGTGTTCTTCACCAACTCGGGATCGGAGTCGGTGGACACCGCGCTCAAGATCGCGCTCGCCTATCACCGGGTGCGCGGCGACGCCGCGCGCACGAAGCTCATCGGCCGGGAGCGCGCCTATCACGGCGTGGGCTTCGGCGGCATCTCCGTCGGCGGCATCGGCGGCAACCGCAAGGTGTGGTCCGCTTCGCTCCTGCCGGGGGTGGACCACCTGCCTCACACCCATGACCTCAAGCGCAACGCCTTCTCGCGCGGCCAGCCCGCCCACGGGGCCGAGCTGGCCGATGAGCTGGAGCGGCTGCTCGCCCTGCACGACCCCTCGACCGTCGCCGCGGTGATCGTGGAGCCGATCGCCGGCTCCACGGGAGTACTGCTCCCGCCGCGCGGATACCTCGAGCGGCTGCGCCAGATCTGCGACCGGCACGGCATCCTGCTCATCTTCGATGAGGTGATCACCGCCTTCGGGCGTGTCGGGGCACCCTTTGCCGCGCAGGAATTCGGCGTGACACCCGACATCATCACCGCCGCCAAGGGCCTGACCAACGGTGTCGTGCCGATGGGAGCCGTGCTCGCGAAGCGGTCAGTGCATGATGCCTTCATGCAAGGGCCCGAGGGAACGATCGAGCTCTTCCACGGCTATACGTACTCGGCGCATCCGACCTCCTGCGCGGCCGCGCTCGCGACGCTCGGGATCTACGAGCGCGAGGGCCTGCTCACGCGCGCGAAATCGCTGGCGCAGTACTGGGAAGACGCCGCGCATTCACTGCGCGGGCTGCCGCACGTCATCGATGTGCGCAATTACGGCTTGATCCTCGGCCTCGAGCTGGAGCCGGCCGCCGGCCGGCCCGGCGCGCGGGCACACAGCGTCTTCCTCGAATGCTTCGAGCGTGGCCTGCTCGTGCGCCAGACCGGCGACATCATCGCCCTGTCACCGCCCCTCGTCGTCGAGCGCTCCCACATCGATCAGATGTTCGGCACGCTCGCGGACGTGGTGCGCGATCAACGATGACGGTGGTGCCGTGCGTGCGTCAGCATCATCCACGCGATGGCGGCGATGACGGCGACGCCGGTCAGCAACAGCCCCATGTCGAATGTCGAGACGAGATGGCGGGTCGATTCGATGGTCACGGTCGGTAACATGACACCTCTCCCTTGCAGCGGAGTTTCGCTCACGACATAGGCTGCCAGCCTCCGCGGGCCGGGTGAAGCGGCGCCTCGCCGATCTGCGACGCCCCTCACCCGGCCCGCAAGTTATGTTGCATCACGGCGAGGCGGATGTGACCGGCGTCGCATCGGCGACCGTGGACCCCGGCTCTCCCGCCTGCGCCACTGCGGCGTTCTCCAGCTTCACGGTCACGCGCCGGTCGAACGCGTAGGCATCGAGATCGCCCCGCGGGCTGGCGGAATCCGAGGCACCGTGGGCGTCGATCACCAGCCGGCCCTGCGGGACGCCCGCCTGCTCCAGCGTCTGGGCCACGGCTTCCGCCCGGCGCAACGACAGATCGTCATTCAGCGCCGTGGGTCCCCTCGGGTCGGCATAGCCGTCGATCCGCACCTTGGCCCCGGGCGGCAGCGATGCGGCGAGCGCCCCCAACTTGCGCAGCTCAGGAAGCTGCAGATCGTTGATCGAGGCGTCGGCGGTCCTGAAGGTCACGTCGGTCTCGATGTCATCCGACAGCTGCACCGTCCGGTCGAGCTCCGCCCGTTGCGCTTCGGTCGCCGCGAGCGACTGGCTGGCGAGACCCAGCTTGCCCGCCAGGGCCGCACGCTCCTGCTCGGTGTGGCCCAGACTCGCCGCGAGCGCGTCGTTCCGCGCCGCCAGGTCATGGTTCTGCGCGGCGAGGGAATGGTTTGCGGCGCTCTGCCGGTGGTAGCGGTCGCCCAGCCAGGCGCCGGCGACCATGCCCACCATCGCGCCGATCGGACCGGCCGCAGCCGCTCCGAGTGCGAGTCCGGTGAAGACACCGATGTTTTCTTGCTTCGACGCGTGTTGCGGTGCGTTCGCCCCCGTCTGGGCAGCGGATGCAGGCAAAGCGGCCAGGGACATCGCGGCCACCGTCATACCCACCGTTGCCACACGAACCTTGTTGCTCAGAATGCTCATATGCCGGCCCTCTCGTTGTGGCGCGACACCTCGCGCCCTCGAGGACCAGTACAAGCGATGGCAGGGCGCCCTTCATGAAGCGAATGGGGCGATCCGCTGATTCTTGATGGCAGATTGTGGGTTTATTTCGGGTAGGTCAGGCGGTCCTGGATGGCAAGGAGGACGTCGCTGCGCGAGACCTCCCCGAGCAGAGTGTGGCGCCACTGGCCCGGAGTGACCGGCAGGGTGGTGGCCTGCTCCCGCAGGAAGCCGTCGAGCGCCTCGCAGAGCGACATGTCGGGAGACAGTGCGAAGCTCACCGGCAGGGAGACGGCCTCGGCCGGAAGGCCCCAGTCGATCTCTCCTTTCTGCAGGCGGTCCAGGATCTTGCGCGGATCGAACCACGCGACCAGGTCATCGCCGCTCGTGACATAGACCCGTTGCAGCGGACGTTTGGGCAGCTGGTCGAAGATGTCCGCCAGGCTGGTGGTCGCGGTGACGACGGCGGCGGGCGGCTTCACCAGCGCCTCCACGGTCCGCAGCCGCCAGTCATCACCGTGCTCCGCGACGATCGCGCGACTCAAGCTGGCGTGGTAGACCGACTGCCCCTTGCGGTAGACCTTCGCCGTGTAGTGCGCGGTCACGCAGGCCAGCATGAGAGGCAGCACCACGTTGTAGTCGAGAGTCATCTCGAAGATCATCAGGATCGAGGTTAGCGGCGCCTGGGTGGTTGCGGCCAGGAAGCCGCCCATGCCGATGAGGGCATAAGCGGCCGGGACCGACGCCGTGTGCGGCATCAGGCCGTGCAGCACGCCGCCGACCAGGCCGCCCACGGCCGCGCCGATGAAGAGCGAGGGTGTGAGAACACCGCCGACGCCTCCCGAGCCCACCGTCGCAGACGTCGCGACTACTTTGGCGGCCAGGATCGCCAGCAGCCACAGGCCGAAGAGCTGGCCCTGGAGGATGTGGCTGACGACACTGTAGCCGTTGCCCCAGACCTGGGGAACGAAGATCGAGATGGCCCCGACGATCACTCCGCCGAGCCCGAGCTGCCAGTAAAGCGGCAGCTTCAGGCGCACGAACTGCGACTTGGCGAAATCGAGCAGCGCCAGGAAGGGCGGCGCCAGGTGTCCGAGCAGGATGCCCAGCATCACGTAGAAGATCAGCTCCACGTTGGAGATGAACACCACGTGAGGAACGTCGAATACCGGCCCGTATCCCAGGAAGCGGTGGATGGTGGCGTTGGAGACCACCGAGGCGACCACCAGAGGGCCGAAGCTTTCCATGTTGGTGGAGCCGAGCACGATCTCCGAAACGAACAACGCGCCCGAGATGGGCGCGTTGTAGGCGGCGGCGATACCGGCTGCCGCGCCGCATGCCACCATCAGCCTCAGGCGGGGAATGGGGGCGCGCGCGAACAGGCCGAGCCGCGATCCCAGCATCGCGGAGAGCTGCACCATCGAGCCCTCTCGCCCGATCGAGCCGCCCGAGGAGATCGTGAGGAGCGACCCGAAGCTGCGCAGTATCGAGGCGCGAAAGCCGATCTTGCCGTCGCCGACGATGACGGCCTCCATGTAATCGACGGCCTTGGAGGAGACGAAGGTCCGCCCGACGAAGTGCAGCACGGCGCCGGCGAGGACCCCGCCCACGACCGGCACCCAGGCCCGATGCCACCAGACCAGGCTCGAGGCGGCATCGACCAGGCCGGATCCCTCGCCGATATAGGTGAAGCCGGTGAAGAGGCGGGTGAAGAGGCGGATGGACTCGCGGAACACCACGCTTGCCAGCGCGCCGAAAAAGCCGACCAGCGCGGCCCAGAACACGATGCCCGCGAGGTCCTCGTGCCCGAACAGGATCAGGCGCAGCCGCGTGAGCAGCGACAGAGGTACGCGCGCGAACTCTCGTGCCTGCAGGTGCATCGTCCGACTTGGCCCGGCCTGGATCCCGAACGAGCGATTATGCATTCTCGCCGCCCCTCGCTGAGCGGGGGCTGAACAAGATAGTGACGAAAGTAGACAAATTCGGAGCGATTTCCTAGCCTTCGGGATCACGCTTTGCGCGAACCCCCCGTCCACTCACTGCCGGAGAGCACCCGTGACCTTCACCTTACCCTCGCTTCCGTTTGCCCCTGGCGCGCTCGCTGCGCGCGGCATGTGCCAGGAGACCCTCGAGTTTCATCATGGCAAGCACCATCAGGCGTATGTCACCGCGCTCAATGGCCTGGTGGAGAAGAACGATGCGCTCAAGGGCAAGACGCTGGAGGAGGTGATCAGGCTCGCTCACGGCCGCGAGGACCTCACTCCCGTCTTCAACAATGCCGGCCAGCACTGGAACCACAGCTTCTTCTGGAACTGCCTCTCGCCCGC
>DASVWT010000183.1:0-35576 GCA_036393055.1 Steroidobacteraceae bacterium | reverse complement strand
CTCGGGGTCCGCCGCCAGCCACTCTCGAAACCCCGCCTCGAGGGCTGGCGAGCGCCGCGGCCCGTGAAGCCGCACGACCCACGCCGAGGCCTCCGCGCGGGCCCTCCTGCGTGCACCGCGAAGCGACTTCCCGCCTACGATGCTCATCTATCTTTCATCCTCGTCCGTCTCGTCATCCATCCAATCGGTCAGGAACAGAATCGCCTTGGCGGCGTGCTTTTCCACCATGCTCGAGGTGATTCCGAGGCGTTCCGCGATCTGCGGAAAGCTGTAACCCTCGATCCGGTTCAGAATGAAGACCTCCCGCCGGCGCGGGCTCATCGCCTCGAGGCCGGCTCTCATCCGCTGTAGACGTTCCTGACCCGCGCACACCTCATCCGGGAGCGGGTACGGATCGACGAGCGGCAGCTCTTCCAATGCGCCGGGAACGACCGCCGCGACACGCTCCCGACGCGCACGGTCGAAGGTAAGATTGAGCGCGGTCCGGAAGAGAAAGCCCCCGGTGTTGCGGATGGCATGGGCCTGGCAATACACGTGCAGGCGAAGGAATGCCTCCTGGATGAGATCGTCCGCCTCATCGTGGCTGCGCCCCCTGCGCCGCAGCACCCGGCGGAGCTTGGCCGCGAGACTCTGGAGATCGTCGCCCACCTGCATGGCCGTCTCACCAGCCGGTGAAGAGCGCTTTCAACGTGCGCAGGAACGCGGCGCGCTGGGCCGCGGGGATGTCGACCAGCCCGAGCGCATCGTCGGGAGACTCCTTTGGCGTATCGGGAATCGGGACCATGGAGCTGCAGCCGTTACCGCGCTGACTCGGCGATGACATCACTATACTATATAGTATAGGATTTGCGCCGGGATCACGCATGACAGCGTCGGGGGACCCACGGGGACACGCGACAGCGATGGGACGGTATAGGCGAACCTTCGCTACCGTCAGCGCGAGCCGAAGGAGCTTGAAGCCACTGCCGATGGATGAAAGATGCCCGGCTTGAGCGGCCAGACGCGCTCCGTGAGGTCGAGCCGCTTGCGCCACGGATCGCGCTCCACCCTCGGACCGCGGTCGGTGAAATTCATCAACCGGTCTGTGCTCCGCTCATAACGCGGCCACGCGGGCTCCCCGGCGGGAACGGGGCGCCCGGTACGGGCAAACGCCACCCAGTAGCTCTGCACCTCGCGGGCCATCGCCTCGTCGGCTGCGGACGTCTGAGCGCCATAATGAGCGCGAACGGTATCGAACACGAAGGGAATCTCCGCAGCATGCCAGACACCCGGCCATTTGCCTCGCATCGAGGTCGGAATGTACGAGAAGCGGTATTCATAGACCGGTTGACCACGCGCCGAGAGCGTCCTGGCGATGGCCCTGGCCGGCTCGATCATCCACGCCGCACCGCCGATTTCGTCGGAGACCTGCTGCAAGGTCAGTTTGCCGGTCGGGTCGAACGCGGCGCGCGCCTCGGCAGCGGCAGGTCCGAGGCTCGCAAACAGCGCGGGCAGCGATTTTGCATCCATCCAGCCCAAATCCGCGGTATTGGCACCGATCATGACCGGCACCCTTGCCCCCATCCCCCTGGCATACTCGCGCACCGGCGCCCCGAAATAGAAGTGCCCGTCGACCATCGGACCACCGACGTAGTTCGGGTCGCTGAACAGCGTGGCCATGTTCAGCCCGTCAACCACCTTCTTCGCAGGCAATGCGCGCAGAGCCTCGAGCGCCTGCGGTCCGCGCCCGTCGACGCCGAGATGGCGCGCGAGGCGCACATCGATCGCCTCACCGGAATCAGCGCCGCCCTCGAGCGGCCGCTCCGGTGTGAGCCAGCCGGCTCCGCCGCCTGACTCGATGATGGCCTTCTGAAAGAGGCCGTTCGCCTGCGGGTTGATCAGGAGCGCGTTCACCGAGGCGCCGCCGCACGACTCGCCGAATACGGTAACATTCTGTGGATCGCCGCCAAAGGCCGCGATGTTGCGCTGCACCCATTTGAGCGCGGCCATCTGATCCATGAAGGCGAAATCGCCCTCCGGCACGCCCGCGCGCGCCAGAGCCGGAAACGCAAAGAATCCGAAATTGCCGAGCCGGTAGTTGAAACTGACCAGCACCACGCCGCGGCGCGCGAATGCGCTGCCGTCGTATACAGCCGGCGATGTTCCACCGTCGACATACCACCCGCCGTAGATCCATACCATTACCGGCAATGGTTTGGTGGACTTCTGCGCAGGACGCCAAATGTTGACGTACAGGCAATCCTCACTCGTTTCGGTACGCAGCGGCGCGGCATCGCCCGGAGTGGGCCGCTGCATGCAATCGGGTCCATACTCGACCGCAGGGCGAATCCCTTTCCATGCTTCGGCGGCCTGTGGCGCAGCCCACCGCAGCACACCACGCGGTGGGGCAGCATACGGAATTCCCTTGAAAGCGACGACTCCCCTCTCCAGCGCGCCACCCACCCAGCCGTATTGGGTTTTCACGTCGAGCGGCACGTGCGCCGCCTGCGCGGTGCAAGCCGCAAGAGCCAGCAGGACAATGCAGGTGGTGCCCGCGATGCGAGCGCGATCAGTCTTGCTCACCGACTCCCCTCCTCGATTCTCAGCGACTCTGTGGTGACCGACGCTTCGGTCGTTCCAGCGCGGCGCCCACGCTCACCGCGGCAGAAGTAACGCCGTAGGCCGCTCGGTCAGCGGCATCTCCGGCAAGCGCTCCGCCGCAATGCGCACCGAGACGGTATCGAGTGGCGTTCGAGAATCCTGAGCCAGCGTCACGCGGTAATTCCCCGCAGTGATCTTCCAGCCGACGCCTCGCGCGACGTGCATCGCGAGCAGCCGGGGATCGACCTCCAGGCTCACGCGCGTGCTCTCGCCTGGCTGCAGCTGCACCTTCCGGAATGCCCCGAGCCGCTCAGGCGCCGGCCAATGCGCCGATTTCGGTCCGGCGACATAGACCTGCGCGACGTAACCTCCGGCACGGTCGCCGACATTGCGCACCTCGAACTGCACGGTGAGCCGTCCCGCATCCTCGTGCGCTACCAGGCCAGAACACCTGAAGCGCGTATAGGACAAACCATAACCGAAGGGAAACAAGGGTTTCAGATGCCGGCGGTCGAACCATTTGTAACCCACCGCGGCGCCCTCGATGTTGTAATTCACTTCGACGCGCTGCCCGTCGTCACGAGGCTTGCCGTAGCCATCGAGCACGGGGCGCGGCAACTGTGCGAGTGAGCGCGGGAAGGTCGCCGGCAGTCGGCCCGAGGGGTCGACCTCGCCGGTCAGGACGCGTGCGATGGCCTCCCCTCCCCGACTCCCGGGAAACCACGCCTCGAGCACGGCCCGCACATCGGATAGCCAGGGCATCAAGACCGGGCCACCGGTTTCAAGTACGACTATGGTGTGCGGATTGGCCTTCGCGACTGCCGCAATCAGCGCGTCCTGATCACCATCGAGCCGCGCCGTGTCATCCATTCCCTCCGCCGCCCACTCGTGCGCGAACACGATCGCGACCTCGCTGCGCGCAGCGGTCTGCGCCGCTTTCCTGATGTCGTTGCCATCGGCATAAGTCAAGTGCGCGCGGGTTCTCGCGGCCAAAGCATCGAGCGGCGATGAGCGGATGTATGCGAGCGGCCCGCCCGGCACACTCTTGTCATAGACGGCGAAGCCTTCCGGCGGATACACGCTCGAAGAGCCACCGCCTGATACCACGCCGGCATCCGCATGCGAGCCAATGACCGCGATCGAGCGCAGGCCCGGCGCAAGCGGCAGCGCCCCATCCGAGTTCTTGAGCAACACCATGCCCGCTTCAGCGTCGGCGCGCGACACCGCGCCGTCTGCCGCGAAGTCGATGTGGCCGCCGCGTTGCACCGGGTCATCGAACAGACCGTTGGCGAACATTGAGTACAGAATGCGTCCCGCCATGTCGTCGAGCCGCGACCGCGACACCGTGCCGGCGAGGACGGCCTGTTTCAGGGCGGCACCGAAGTACGGCCTACCGTCGAAAGGCCAGCCCGATTCCTGATCGAGCCCCGCGTTGGCGGCTGCCACGGTCGAATGCGTGCCTCCCCAGTCGGACATCACGAAGCCGCGATAGCCCCAGGATCCTTTGAGAACCTCATCGAGCAGCCAGGAGTTCTGGCAGCTGTAGTCACCATCGACGCGGTTATAGGCGCACATCACCGCCCCCGGGTGCCCCCCCTCGATGGCGATCTCGAAGCCCAGGAGGTCGGACATGCGCCCGGCGAGTGGATCGATCTGCACATCGAGGCTCGTGCGATCGGTTTCCTGGTCGTTGAATGCGAAGTGCTTGACGGTGGAGATGATGTGGTTGGACTGGATACCACGGACTTGCGCGGCCACCATCGTCCCTGCGAGCCATGGATCCTCGCCCGCGTACTCGAAAGTCCGGCCACCGCGGGGATCGCGCACCAGGTCGAGACCACCGGCCAGCATGACGTTGAAGCCGTGCTCGCGGGCCTCGTGGCCGATCATGCGTCCCGCGACAAACGCGAGCTTTGGGTCCCAGGTTGCCGCGGTTGCCATACCCGACGGCAAAGCAGTCGCCACATTGGGGTGAGGACCAGGCTGGCTGGCAACACCCAGGCCCGCATCGGTCTCCGTCAGCGCCGGAATGCCGAGGCGGGAGTCACCCGGGACGTAGCCGGCGGACTGAGGGATGCCACCGGGCATTCGACGATAGTGTTTCCACGGCGCATCCGTCGAGAAGTAGCCGAAGACCAGGCGCAGCTCGTCATCCAGCGTCATGGCGCCGAGCAGCCGCTGGGTCCGCACCCCGGCACTCGCCCGCGTGTCCATCCAGGGATGGGCCGCAATCGCAGCCGTCCGCGCCTGCGAAGGGAGCCAATGCGCCAGCGTCGCGATCAACGCCACGCCGGCCGTCACTCTGATGGTTTGACTCTTCATCGTGCTCGTATCAGTTCGATTTCCGACGGCATGAAAAAATTGCCCCGAGGCATGTTTGAAAAGGCATGTCTCGCCGCGCTCCGGCGTCGTGATATGGTATCGCTCCCAATCTTACGCTGATTTGCGGCCCATGAAGAGACTCTCCCTGCCGATCTGCATGTTTGCCTGCGGACTCGCCGTCTGTGCGCAACTTTTCGCTCAGGCGCGCTCCGCGCCACGGACCATCGTTGCTGACATGCAGGCGGTCGCCGGGCCGCGCGACCTCTTCTGGCAGGACTGCGTCGGCGCGGATCATGGGCCCCTGATGCTGCGCAAGCCGAATCAACGGCAGCTGCGGATGGTTCACGAGGAGCTCGGCTTCAGGTACGTGCGCTTCCACGGCATCTTTACGCACACCCACGTCTATCACGAGGACAACGGCAGGCCCGTCTACGACTTCTCGGAGGTCGACGCCATTTACGCAGCCGTGCTCCGCGCCGGTATGAAGCCGTTCGTCGAGATCAGTTTCATGCCGCGGGCCCTCGCCACCGGCCGAACAACGATTTTCTACTGGAAGGCGAACGGCTCCCCGCCCGAGGACTACGGCAAGTGGACAGGGCTCGTCACCGCGTTCATCCGCAATCTGGAATCCCGCTTCGGCAAGTCCGAGGTCGAGAGCTGGCGATTCGAGGTCTGGAACGAGCCGAATCTGGATGGCTTCTGGACGCACGGCGATGAGCAGAGCTATTTCCACTTGTATGACGTTACGGCACGCGCCATCAAGGCCGTCGATCCGACATTGCCGGTTGGCGGACCCGCAACCGCGGGCGCCGCGTGGATTCCCCAGTTCCTCGCCCATACGCGGGCGGCGGGATCGCCCGTGGACTTCATCACCACCCACACCTATGGGGTCAGGAGCGGCTTTCTCGACGCCAAGGGGCAATCGGACAACGAGTTGTCGACGGATCCCGGCGCGATCGTCGATGACGTAGTCGAAGTCCGCCGCCAGGTAACCGCCGCAGGGCGGCCAACGATTCCGGTTTATTTCACCGAATGGAGCACGAGCTACAGTCCGCGGGACCCGATCCATGACGCCTACCTCAGCGCCCCGTACATTCTCGAGAAGCTGAAGAAGGTAGAAGGTGTCGTCCAGGCGATGAGCTACTGGACCTACACCGACCTCTTCGAGGAGGCCGGTCCGCCGCCCTCCTCGTTCCAAGGCGGCTTTGGCCTGGTCAATCGCGAGGGAATTCGCAAGAGCGCCTTCTTCGCGTACCGGTATCTCGACGAGCTCGGCCGCGAAGAGCTGCGCGACAGCGACCCCGAGTCCTGGCTCACGCGCGACGGGCAGAGCTTTTCCGGCCTCATCTGGAACTACACGCCGCCGCATCAGACGATCGGCGATCGGACCTACTTCCGCGAGCTCCATCCGTCGAAGGCCCTGCCTCCGGTCCGACTCGCCGTCTCGTCGCTCGCTCCCGGCAAATACCGGCTCCGCATATTCCGCACCGGATACCGGGCCAACGATGCCTATTCCCAATACATCGACTGGGGCCTGCCGACCAACCTGAGTGCAAAACAGATCTCGTTCCTGCAACGCCTCACGCGGGATGCTCCGCAGACCTCGGTCATCGTGCATGTCGGCTCGAGCGGAATGTTTCACGGACAGATCCCGATCCGCACCAACGACATCATCCTGGTCAAGCTGACGCGGCTGGCGAAGTGACCCCGCCAAGCTGACGGCTCACGGTCTTGCCGGTGTCTCGCGCAGCATCACCACCGACGTCGGTGCTACGGTGAAAACGAGACTGTGTTCGGCAGTCGGAAGAGTCTCGTGGCGCCAGAGATCACGGATCTTCAGCGGCAGATACCCCGGCAGGCCCAGTGCCGACCAGTCGAGGTGGATCGACAGCGGGTGAGTGCCGCGGTTGAGCAGCACGATCGCCTCGCTCCCGCCGGTGAGCGGCCTGACCCAGATCTCCGCATCCCCCTGCTTCCACGCCCGGTGGCCCTCGATCCCGAGCGCATCCTGATCGACCGCGATGACCTCGCGGTTGAGGAGGATTGCGCGGGTCGCCGCGCTCATCCGGCTGAGGTCGTTGCCTGCGATGAGAGGCGCGGCGAGGATCGCCCAGAGACTGAACTGGGCGCGGTACTGCGCATCGGTCATTCCCCCGTTGCCGATCTCCAGCATGTCGGGATCGTTCCAGTGCCCGGGCCCCGCATACGCCGCGAGGTCCGCCTGACGGTCAAGGATAGCGAGCAATCCGAGCGAGTAGCCGTGCGAACCAGACCAGGCATCCGAGATGTCCCCGGTAGTCCGCCACAGATTGCCTCCGGCCTGAGCGCCCCAGAGCCACGGCTGGTACAACCCCCAGTCGCAGAGGCTGAAGACGATCGGCCGTCCGCTGGCGCGCAGTGCATCGCTCATGGTTGCGTAGGTGGAGCGCGCATCGAGCCCGCCGGTGTTGCACCAGTCGTACTTGAGGAAGTCGACGCCCCAGCGGGCATATTGCAGCGCATCCTGGTACTCGTGCCCGCGACTGCCCGGGCGCATCTGGCAGGTGTGGTCGCCGGCATCGGAATAGATCCCGAACTTCAGCCCCTTGCCGTGCACGTAATCCGCGAGAGCCTTGATGCCCTGCGGAAATCGCTGCGGATCCGCCACGATGTTGCCGTTGACATCGCGGCCGACCTGCCAGCAGTCATCGATGATGACGTAACGGTAGCCGGCAGCCTTCATCCCCGAGGCCACCATCGCGTCGGCCTCACGCTCGATCAACGAGGCGCTCACGTTGCAGGCGAAGTGATTCCAGCTGTTCCAGCCCATCGGCGGAGTGGGCGCGAGCCGGTTGGCGGGCCGCGCGAAGAATTGCATCGGCTCGGCGACGGCCGGCGGCGCGCCGGCCGCGAGCGCGAGAGACAGCATGAGCGCAAGAATGGCGGCGAGCCGCGGCGGGATGGAATGCATGATGCTCTCGGCTTCGGTCAATGCTGGTACTCTGGAGCCGGCGGCGGCAGAAGGCCATGATGGCGCATCCATTCCTGCAGGAGGCGCGGCCATGATGAGATCTCCGGGTCATCGCCGCCGAGTCCCGAGCCGTGGCCTCCAGGCTCGAAGATGTGCATCTCGACCGGGACGTGCCGCTGCCATAGTTCCTCATAGAATCGCAGCGCCCCTTCGGGCGGGACTAGCCCATCGTCGCTCGTCAGGTAAATGAAAGTGGGCGGGACCTTATCCGTCACGTACCGCAGCGGATTGAAGCGGACGTAGTCCTTCGGTTGGCAGGGAAGGTGCGTCGCCGAGATCGCGAAGTCGCAGTATTGCGAATGTCCGTTGGCCATGAGTTGCGTTCCCTCGAGCCAGGGGTAGCCCAGGATGATGAAGTCCGGCCGGCTGCTCACGCGCTCGACGGGATCCGCCGCCCCGGGGTCCCCGGCAGTCGCCTGGACTGCCGTCATCGCAGTCAGATGCCCGCCGGCCGAGAAGCCCATCATGCCGATACGGTTGGGATCGATACGAAACGATGCCGCGTGGGCACGGACGAAGCGAACCGCCCGGGCGCCGTCGAACAGCGGTATCGGCAGCCGGGCGTTGCGCCCGACGCGATATTGCAGGACGAACGCGGTGACTCCCCGGGTAGTGAGCCATGAGGCGGGCTCGGTTCCCTCCAGCACGCCGGCGAGGCCCAGGTAACTTCCTCCAGGGGCGACGATGACCGCCGTCCCGTTGGCCCATCCGGAGGGCGGCGGATACCAGGTGATGGTCGGCGTCTCACCGGGAGAGTCACTCCTCGCCCCGGGCGCCCGACCCGGCCACAACCGGTACGTGCTGGCCTGGCGCAGCACGCCGGGAAGCGGAGCATCGGGCCTCAGGGCATGGCCCGCACCGGGATCCGCGACGGGTGACTGCTTCGGAGCGGGTGAGCCCGCAACCGCCGTCCCCGCCGCCGCCATCATGAGCACCAGTGTTGCGATCGACCTCATTTCGTCCTCTTCAGGTGAATACCTGCCTTCGACGCCGCACTACTGCGGGCTCGTTCCCCAGATGATTCCCCGGCCGCCGGCGGTCCCGAGATAAACGGTCCCGAAAGTTCGCATGTCTCCGCAAATCACCGTGGTGCCGCCCCACTGATGGGATGCGTCGTTGATCCGTACCCACGACGAGCCGCCGTCGGTGGATCGGTATATTCCCCATTCACCGCCGACCTGTCCATCGAGGAAGAGGGTGAGATGTTTGGAGCCCGGCGCCGCCTTGCCAAACCCGAGCCGATAGGCCGTTTGCACGCTGGGCACCACCGTCATGTCAGGAGATGTGGTGGACCCCGTATTGGAGTAAAGCGCGCTGCTGTTCCAGCCACCGGTGATCCAAATATCCCCTTGCGCATCCGGCAGGATGCTCAGGATGTCGCCGGCCGGCAGTCCCGTCTGTACGGTCGTGAAGCTTGCGCCGCCGTCGGTGCTGATGCTGAGGGTACCGTTCGAGAATCCGTAGAAGACACCGGCCTTGGTCCGATCGCTGAGGACCTGAGCTTGGGCGCTGATTCCGGTCGATGCCGTCCAGGTCTGACCGCCATCCTTCGAGTACCAAACCGACGAAGTGTCCTCCGGAGCCCAGAGCAGTGAGGAACCGTCGGGCGCAATGGCGATGGTGCCGCCTCCATTGCTGGTTCCGGACGGCACGGAGCCGAAGGCGGTCCAGGTGAGCCCGCCGTCGGCCGAGATCGAGCCCACGGGAGCGGCTCCCGAGGACCCATCGACCACCCGCACGACCGTGGTGGGGCTATTCTGCTCGAAATCCATGTCCGTCGGCGTCGCGGCCGGATGGGTGTAGCCGCCCTGGGTCGGAGAGACAGTGAGGTCCTGATGCGCGAATCCGTGCACGTCGCCGATCGCGCTGAGGAGCAGAGTCTTGCCGCTGGGAGGCGCCCACAGTCCCAGGACCGCGGTCTCCTCGATACCCAGGTCATCGAAGTTCCACGCGACCACCCCGTTCGAGCTCGCACTCGGGTCGGCATTGGTGAGGTCGCCGGTGAGCCAGATGCCACCACCGGTGGCGTACATGGCGTGAGCCGGATCGAACGGGTCGATGGCGATGGCCGTCACCCAGTTTCCGGTCGACACCGGGCCGTATCCGCCGACGTACGGCGCCGCCGAATAGTCGTGTGTCGCCAGGTTCGGCGACTTCGAAGCGGTGTTGGTCGTCACCGAGGAAACGTCGCGCCAGGTGGCGCCATCGTCCGTGGACCGATAGACCACGTCACCGGTCGGCCAATACTGATCGAGCGTGCTCACCAGCAGAACTGCGGGATTGGCCGGATCGACAGCCAGACCGCCGTACCCATCGGAGTTGTTGATGGTGAGGCTCTGGTTCGGCAGCGCAATCTGCGTCCAGGTGCCGGAAGTCCAGTTGGAGCCCGGCACGAGCTTCCAGAGCTCACTGGCGTTCATCCGATCCGGGCCGGCCTGATCACCGTAGAGAATGTAGATGGCCCCGTTCGCTCCGAGCCTCGCCTCCAGGGGAGCGAGCGGGGTGGCCGGCGGCGGGAATGTCGGCTGGCCCGATACGGCCGACCACGTGCTCGCCGTCGAGCCGGCGTTGGTCGTGACGTACACGCCAAGCGAGGTCCCGCCGGTGCCGGTGCCTGCAACGATCGCGTAGACCACCGGAGTGGCCGAACCCGAGGTCCCGCTCGTCTTGATCGGCAACACGGAGACGACACCGTCGGAAGTGACCCAATTGCCGTCCGGGTTGGAGGTCGTCACGGAAAGGCCTGCCACCGGGTTCCAGGTGCTTCCCGAATCCGTGGAGATCTGCAGCCCGTTGTGGCGTGTGCCGAAGTACACGGTGGAGGGGAGATTCGGGTCGACCGCGATCCTCTCCCCGGTTCCCCGTCCCGGCTCGTTCGAGCCGCACTTGAAACCGAGCGGCACCGTGGTGAACGTGGCGCCCTGATCGTCGGAGATCAGCATGGCGCAATCTCCGGCCCAGCTGGCATCGTATTCGCCGGCGGCCAGATAGAGCCTGTTCGGGTCCGTCGGGTCGAGCCCGAGCGCCTCGACGCCCGACCAGTTGCCGTCTGCCCTGGAGATGAAGTCGAGCAAGGGCACCCATTGCTCATCGTTCGGGCCCCGGCGATACGCCCCACCAACGTCCGTGCGCGCGTACATCAGCCCCTTCTCCGAGGGACTGAAATACAGGCCCGTCACATAGCCCCCGGCCACGATCCTCACGTTGGTCCAGTAATAAGAGGGCGGGCCGGCGGCCACCGCTGGAGGCGGTACTGGGGCCGTGTTTGCGGCCCCGGCAGCAACCCCGACCCCAGCCCCGGCACCGCTTCCTCCTCCGCAGCCGCTCGCTGCAGCAGTCACGAAGATCGAAATTGCGATTCTGCAGAGTCTGGAAGCCATTTTTCTCCGATGGTGTGCGCACGTTGCCGGGCCTTGCTCGCCGACACAGCCGCAAGGCCAGGAACGTGGTGACGGCCCGGAAGCAACCGCACCATACCGACGGCAGTGCGGCGCTGCCAATGAAAATCGGGCGTAGATACATGCCCAAAATCGCATGGCCATTTGCGCATATGGAGCCTTTCGAGGAGCTTTCGGGGCTGCTCGAATCGGTATGTCGCGGCGTGAAATATTCATTATTCGGTGGGCGTTTCCGGCAGTAACGTCACCCGATCAGCAATGGATCGAGGACCTCATGATGCAGCTCCCGGAACCGGATTGCCCCGCCAAAGAGACTACTCAACCGACGGATCCCGCATCCGCAGCTGGCAGCCCGCGCCTGGAAAGAAATCGAGTGCGTCTCGCCGAGGTGGCGCGCGCGGCCCGTGTATCCAGCATGACGGTGTCGCGAGTCGTGAACGGAACCGGCTCCGTCAGCCCCGAAACGCGCGAGTACGTGCAATCCGTCATTCGCAAGCTCGGATACATGCCACACGCCGCTGCACGGAGTCTGGCCCTGGCGCGCCGGGAGAGAATCGCCCTGCTTCATGATGACTCGCGCACCGCTTCGCTCAGCAAGCTGCTCATCGGCGTTCTGGAAGAGAGCAACCGCAACGGCGCTCAACTCCTGGTGCGCAGACTCGAGCCGCGGGACCCGAGCGCCTGGCGCACCGTCAGCAGGCTCGTCGACGACCGCATCGTCGGAGTCATTCTGGCACCGCCCCTGGGGGATGAAGTCTATCTCGTCGACGCATTGCGAGCCGCGGGCATCGCAGTGGTCGCGGTCTCCTCCGGAGCCACGCGCGAGGAGGCGATGCATGTCGGGATAGACGAGCGGCGCGCTGCCCGCGAGATGACTCAGCATCTGCTCGCCCTGGGACATCGGCGAATCGGCTTCATCAAAGGCCCAACGACCTGGAGTGCCGGCGAGCAGCGCTGGAGCGGCTTCTGCGCGGCGCTGAGCGAGGCCGGCATCGCCACCGGCCGGATTCCGGTTGCGCAGGCCGAGTGCACCTTCCGCGCCGGCATCGAAGCCGCGAAGGAGCTTCTGGAGGAAAAGCCCGCTCCGACGGCGATCTTTGCAAGCTGCGACAACATGGCGGCAGCGGTCGTGGCGGTGGCCCACCGGCAGGGACTTCAGGTACCGGACGACTTGACGGTGGTCGGCTTCGACGACGATCTCGCTGCTCGTGCAATCTGGCCCGAGCTGACGACGATTCGCCAGCCGATCTCGGAAATGGCTGTCGAGGCCGTCAACCTCCTGATCGCCGCAATTCGATCCCGCTGTCCCGAACCGCATGCGGATCGGCGGCGGAAGGTAGTCGGCCATGACCTCATCCTGCGCGCTTCAGCATCCGCACCGGCATCGCCGACTGCACAGGCATCGGCATCGGCGCGAGAACTGCCTACCTGCTGACGCCCCGAGCAGTCGCGAAGCTTTGCCCCTCAAGCTGACCGCGGAAGCGCCTCGACAGCGGTCCGAATGATGCCGCGCATGACTTCGAAGCGCTCGGATATGGCGGACGAGCCTAATATGTCGACAGAAGGCTCGTGACGCTCCGGCCAGACCTCGAGGCCCGCGTAGATCGCGAGCCAGCTCGCCGCCGCAAAGGTCTCTTCCTCCAGCATGGCGATCCGGCCCGTCTTGGTGAAGAGATCACGCTTGTACGCCAGTGTCCGCGGCGGGGACATTGCACGGCAATCACGCCAAAACAGTGAATCGTCCCGCTTCGAGGCAACGTAATGCAGTATGAGGAAGTCCCGTACATGCTCGTGCTCGAGCGCGGTCAGGCGGTTGTATTCGGCCGTGACGGCGGGATCGAAGTCACGGTCGGGGAAGAGCGGGAAGAGCCGCCCGAGGCCGGTCTGTGTCAGATGGAAACCCGTGGACTCGAGCGGCTCGAGGGAAACTGCGGCAGGTCCGAGCGCCAGGCAATTGCCGACCCATGCCCTCGCCCGGCATCCCGCTTTGAAGCGCAGCAGGCGCGGATCGGCGAGAGGCGGACTCTCGAGGCTCTCTAGGAGCCTCGCCGCGGCTTCATCATCGCAGAGATGCGCGCTGGAATAGACATAGCCGTTGCCGATGCGATGCCGCAATGGAATCCGCCACTGCCAGCCGCATCGCCGCGCCGTGGATTCAGTGATCACCGCAGGATCACCGCTTCTCGCGCAGGGAATCGCTACGGCGCGGTCGCAAGGCAGCCACCGTGCCCAGTCGCGAAAGCCGGAATTCAGTCGCCCTTCGATGAGGAGGCCCGCTTCGGAGCAATCGATGAAGAAGTCGCCACTGATGCAGCGGCCGTCCCGCAATCGCACGGACTCAATCAGGCCCCTGCCGTCGAGGGTCGCATCGATCACCTCGCCAGAGAGGCGCACAACTCCGCGTTTCTCGGCGTAGCTGCGCAGAAACGTGGCGTAGAGAGCCTCGTCGAGATGGTACGCGTGAGACAGGTGCCGCAGTGGCGAGGGTTCTTTCACGGGTCGCTCGGCGAATCGCCCCAGCGTCGCCGCGAGTCCCGTCACCGACCATTCCTCGAGCGGTGATGGATGTCCTGCCTTCTGACGCTTCAGCCATTGAGCCTGGAACAACTCGTGCTGGACATCAACACCATACGGGCCGAAAGGGTGCAAAAAGCGCCGGCCGATCGTACCCCAATCCCGAAACCGAGTCCCCAGCTTGAAGGTGGCGTGCGCAGCGTTCAGAAAATCCCGCTCGTCGAGTTCGAGGAAGCCATGAAACTCGCGCAGATTGGGGATGGTGCCCTCCCCCACGCCGGCCGCGGCCGGCATGCCCGATTCGGCGACGGCGATTGTGCACGGAGTCCCCGTGAGCACTCTCGCGAGCGCCGCGGCCGCCATCCATCCAGCCGTTCCGCCGCCGACGATCACGATGCTGCGCACCCCGCGCGCGGAGCGCCATGCGATCTCGCTCATGCGGCCGCCCGGCAATATTTGCCGATGAAGGCGCCGTGCGTCGGCAGAGAGTGTGCCGCCCCTTCCACAATACGCGCGCGGCGTTGCAATTCGCCGCTCAAGACCGCGTCTTCAATGAGGTTCGCCATGGGATCGTGGCGGCGCGGAAACACACCGAGGCCGAAGTAGAGCGAGACCCAGCTCGGCTCGGCGAAAGCACCGCTGTCGTAAACGGCCACGACGCCCCCGGCCTCGAACAATTCGATCTGATGACGCAGACCCTCGGGAATGGGCATGTTCCGGCAGTAGCGCCAGAGCTCCCCCTCGCGCCCGCTCGCGTGGTAATGCAGGATGATGAAGTCCCGGATCGCCTCGTAGCTGCGCGCGATCAGTCGGTTGTATTCCTCCGCGAGCTTCGGCTCAAAGCCGCGGTCGGGGAAAAGCTCGATGAGCCTGCCGATTGCGGACTCGACCAGGTGGATGCTCGTGGACTCGAGCGGCTCGAGGAAACCGGCGGCGAGACCCAGTGCCACGCAATTTCGCTTCCAGCTCTCGCGCCTGCGCCCGGCGGTGAATTTGAGCAGTCGCGGCGCAGCGAGAGCTTCCCCGTCCAGGTTGGCGAGCAGGGTGCGGGCCGCCTCCTCCTCGCCGATGAAGCTGCTACAAAAGACGTGTCCGTTGCCGGTGCGATGTTGCAACGGGATCCGCCACTGCCAGCCTGCCTGATGGGCGATCGAGCTGGTGAACGGCGCCGACTCCGCTGTGCGCGCACACGCCACGGCAAGCGCGCGATCGCACGGGAGCCACTTGGACCAGTCCTCGAAACCCGCGTGCAATGTCCGCTCGATGAGCAGCGCCGCGAAGCCGCTGCAATCGATGAAGAGATCCCCGCCCACGGCCTGATCACCCTGCAGGAGCACGGCTTCGACGAAGCCGTCATCGGGGCGCAAGCGCACATCGACGATACGCCCTTCGATGCGCCTTACGCCCCGTCGCTCCGCGAAGACGCGAAGGTATGCGGCGTACGCGGTTGCATCGAACTGGAACGCGTAGGAGTAGGAACCGAGAACCGAGCCCCGATCGGGGATCGGCGGCGCAAATCGTCCAAGCCGTGCGGCCACCGTGGAAATGGAATAGTCGGCATAGGACCGATCGTCCCCGGCCGCACGCGTCCTCAGCCACAGCTGATGCGGGGAAACGCCCCGCAGGTCCGGCCCGAAATCGCTGAACCCGTGGAAAAACGTCCGCTGCGGATTCCACCCCCGGAACTCGATCCCGAGCTTGAAGGTCGCCTGGGTCTTGCGGATGAACTCGATCTCATCGATGCCGAGCGTCCCGTTGAAAGCCCGCAGGGTCGGCAGAGTCGCCTCGCCGACCCCGATCGTTCCGATCTCGGAGGACTCGATCAGAACGATCTCCTGCACCCGCCGGCCCACCACCGCGCTCAGCGCCGCGGCCGCCATCCAGCCGGTGCTGCCGCCGCCGACGATCACTATCCTGCGGATGGCCGAGCCTGACATGCCCCTCTTCCAGCCGAACCCGTCGGGGATGGGAAGGGCGCGCTGATCCCTGCGCCCCTTGCCAGGAGTCGAACACTACAGCGTGACACGGACTTCCGCGGTATACGTGCGTCCGCTGTCGTACCAGGCGTGAGGCAGCAGACCAATATGCTGCTGCGTCAGCTCTTTGTAGATCGAGTTCGTCACGTTCAGCGCCGTGAAGCCCAGCGTGACGTGCGAGCCGATATTGTAGAAGATTGACGCATCGAGCTCACCGTAGCTGTCCCCATACACGGGCAATCCCCAGGCCACGTTCTCCTGCCCGAAATTGGAGCTGCTCGGGTTGGTGTCATAGGCATTGGTGCCATTGGCCGAATTGACGTTCACTCCCATCAGATACTTGCTGCGCCAGCTGTACGCCAGACGCGCTGATATCGGTCCGCGGTCATACAGCAGAGCGGCATTGAACAGGTACTTCGACAGGTTCACCAGAGGCAGGTCGCCAAACGATTGGCCATTGGTATCGCAGCCATTGAGGTTGAGGCCGAGATTGCTCGCGCCGCCGCTGGTCGAATCGCAATAGGTGCCGGTGACCGGGTGATCGAGGATCTGCGCGCTGTCGATATAGGTGAAATTGAACTGACTGCCGAAGCCCTTCAGCAACCCCGGCAGGAAGTCATAATATTGCTGATAGCCGAGCTCGATACCCTTGATCTTGCCACTCGCCCCGTTGACCGGACCCGTCACCGTGAAGTCGTAGGGCGCGCCCGCCGCATCGGCTGCGGCCGTGGTGAACACCTGATTGATCACCACGCCCGTCAGATGTTTATAAAACGCATCAACCGTCACGGATCCGGTGGGCGCGAAATACCATTCGAGCGTGCCATCGAACTGCGTAGCCTTGGTCGGCTTGAGATTTGGATTGCCATTGCCGGTGCCGGTGAAGTCCTCCACCCCGCTGTTGATTGCCGCGCCCAGCGTGCTGAATGCCTGCAGCTGCTGGAAGCTCGGACGGGACATCCCCTCGGACACCGCGAAATGCGACTGCAGATCCTTGCGCCAATGGAAGACCATGTTGAGGCTCGGCAAGACGTCGGTGTAATCGTTCTTGGCTGTCAACGGCAGAACGAAGCCGGGGAACGCCACATACTCGCTGAGCAAGTGGCCGGTCGGCGCCGTAGTCGGGATCTGAAATGCGCTCATCACCAGGTTACCGTGCGCCGTATCCACGGTGCGCACGACACGGACGCCCGCTTCTCCATCGACCGGGATGTTACCGATGGCGGTCCCGAACGGAACGGAGAAATATGCCGCGTAAGTGTGCTCCGCCTGCGTGTTCACGCCGCCGGTCGGGGCGGCTCCGGGGGCGGGATAGAGCGCTGCGGCGGTCCATGAGTAGTTGCAGGACGGGTTCACCTGCTTGCAGAGGACACTCTGGTAGGACTGCAGCGTCGCAAACGTACCTGGCCATCCGGTGGTGATCGAGGTCGCCGGGAATATGACTGGCGAGGGCGCGGGAACGCCCCCGTTGTAAAAGTTCGGAAAGCCGTACGTCATGTAGGGCGACTGAAACTGGTTGAGGTAAGCCAGTGACTTGATGTCCCATGGGATCTGCCAGGTCTGGCTGACCGCCGCCCAGTTGTAGCCGCTCCCGGGCTCGGACACGCGCGTCAAGAGACTGCGATCGACTGCCCGCACTCCCACCTTGATCTTCTTGAAGAAGCCGTTGCCGAGACTGTAGTCGGCATCCTCGCTCCAGGCCCATTCCGAGCCCTGGGCCCTGCTCTCGCCGTCCATCGTGAAGGCCCAGTAGTAATTGGCCGGGTTCTCCATGTAAGCCTGAGGGACCTCCATGGACGGCGGGTCACCGCCATGGAGATCGAGCGTCTGCCATGGAATGTTTATACCGGTCGCGGCCGTGAAGTCGCCGCCGCTCGTGTAGCTGCGGATGTATTGCGCGTTGGTGGTCAGCGTCAGCTTGTCGGTGACGTCCCAAAGCAGATTCCATCTGAAATCGTTGGTAGCATCGTTCTTGTCGGCCGATCGCGTATCGTCGTTGTACGGAACGCCATTGTCCGTCGGATCCGCGAACGTGCCCGACGTAAACATCCCGGCCTGGTTGAACGTGAAGTTTGTACCCGCCGCCGGCTGGATGTTGTAGGGATTGAGCGCCTCGAATATCGCATTCTCATCCCAGTGAAACTTGTAGAAGGAGCCGAAATAGGTGAGCGAGGTCTCGATATTGTCGGTCGGACGCCACTGCAACGCCGCATATGCGCCCTTGCGCGTTCGCTGGTAGCGCAGCGAGCGCCAGGAGACGCCGTCCGGGATCCAAAGCGTCTGGCCGGCCGGCACCCACTGGGTCCCGTTGTTCGGAACCGCTTGGGTACTGGTCCGGGGAAAGTACGGAAAGAGCTCGATGCCGTCGGTGCGGTCTCTGGACTTGGAGTACGCAACGTCGACCAGCACACCGACGTCGCCGATTCCCGTGCGCCAGCGGTCGCTCGCCAGCAGCGACGCCGAGGGTTGAACCGGGCCGCGGCTGAGGTCACCCCAACTTCCCTGCGCCGTGCCGGTGAGGCGCGCGCCGCTGAAATTGAATGGCTTTGCGGTGCGCAGGTTCACCACGCCCCCGATGCCGCCTTCGATCTGCGAGGCGTCCGGATTCTTGTAGACGTCCACCCCCGCCAGGAGTTCTGGCGGCACGTCATCGAAGTTGAGCGAGCGGGAGCCATTGGCGGTAAAGGAGTCGCCGCCATTGACCTCCGAGTTGATGTAGGTCAATCCGCGGATCGAGACGCCCGCTCCCTCGACCTGGAAATGCTCCGGGTCCGTGTGCCCGGCGATATCCCGGTAGGTGTGGTCGATCGCGATGCCCGGGATGCGCTGCAGCACCTCGTTGACCGAGCGATCGGGGAGCTTGCCGATGTCCGCGGCGACCACGGAGTCCACCACCTGGATCGAGAGCTGCTTCATCCGCTGCGCCGTCATGATGGCCTGGCGCTGGCCGGTGACCACGACCTCCTGAAGCACGGACGGGCTCTGCTCCTTGCCGCTCGCCTGCGTGCGCCGATGGGCGGGCTTCTGCGCCGCGCCCGCCGTGTCGTTTTGTGCGCTGGCCTGCCCCTGCGCGTAAGCGGGCGCACCGGAGAGTGCAAGCACCAGCGCCAGCGCCGATGCCCCCGCAGGTACTCGTAGAGACTTGCCGCGTCCGGCATTCGCAGTGGAACGTGGGTCGCGGTGATTCGAACGACTGGTCGGCATTTTTTCCCCTGGTGCGGGCGGTTCGAGTCCGCCACAAATGTCAGAGTTAAGATAGTCGCGTCGGTCGGCCCCGGCCAATGAAAAGTCGCGCCGCGGACATGCTGAAATTCGCATGGCTAGTGTCCGGGGCGGCTGGGATACAGCTCCGCCGCCAGGTGCCGCAGCGCGCTCAAGGTGAGCTGCGCGGCGGCGGATGGCCCGCAGTTGCGGCGCGTGATCAGCCCAAACCCCCCTATCCCCAGAGGAAGCGCCCTCATCAGCAAGGTCAACATTCCCGCCTCGCAGTAGGAATGCACGGCCGCCTCCGGCAGCGCGACGATCATGTTGCTCTGCGCCAGCAAGGTCGTGACCACGGGAATCGACGATGCTTCGACGATGTTGCTCGGCTGCGGCAGGCCTTCCTGCAGGAACATGGCGGCGAGCTTGTCGCGGACCAGGCTGTCGGGAGGCGGCAGGATCCATGGCTGCTCGATCAGCTCTTCGAGCTGCAGGTCTGCCCGGCCCGCCAAAGGATGCCGGGCGCTCGCGACGACAGCATGGGGCTCGTCCTGCGCGAGCGGCTCGTAGGTGACTTCTCCGGCGGTATCGGCGTCGAGCAGGCGCGCGACTGCGACATCCAGATGCCCCTGCAGGAGTCTTTCCACCAGTTGTCGGCTGGAATCGACCTCGATGTGCACGAGCATGTCGGGGTAACGCTGTTTCAATCCAGCGATCGCGCGCGGCACCAGATTGGTTCCGGGATCGACGATGGTGCCCACGGCGGCCTGACCGGAGCCCCCGGCCTTGAGTGCCGCGAGCTCCTCGTGTGCGAGCCGCAGCTCCGACAGCGCCAGGCGCGCGTGACGAATGAGGATCTCGCCGTAACGGGTGGGAACCAGGCCGCGGGCGTGCCGCTCGAAGAGCGGCACCTCGAGAGTCGTCTCGATCTGCCGCAGCAGTTTGGAGGCGGCCGGCTGCGTCAGCCCAACGACCTCGGCCGCCCGGGCCAGGCGGCGCTCCTCATCCAGTTGGACCAGTAGCGCAAGCTGATGCGTCTTCAACGGCGATCGCACGACGGACTTGGCCCTGCGCGGCGTCACGGTGAGCGCTCTGGTAAAGGCTCGGACCGACACATCCCGGCTCGAAGTATTCACTGTCAGTGCCCCCTGTTCTCAGCGTGGAAGTCGTGTTGACATTGCTGTTGTGGATCACATGGAGACCGATCCGTCGATGTCGACCCTCTTCCATCCGAATAGCTTCGCATCCAGCGACCAGGCACCCGGTCCGAGCAGGGCCAGGGCGGCGGCGACGACCGCAGGCAGCAGCCAGTAGCGGTACCCGGCCGGGTCCGAGAAGCCGATGAAAAGCGCATCGAGCGCCGCGAGCGCCGCCACGGCGGGAGTCCAGAGTCCTGCGAGGAGGAGCACACCCAAGGCCGCAGAGGGCGCTTGGAGCGTCACCCCGATGAATCCGCGCGCGCGCTCCAGCTCGACGATCGCGTGTGCCGCCAGGATCGTGGCGCACGCCAGGCGCAGCAGGAGAAGCCCTACTCCAGGCGCACCGGAAGCGAACGTTGAGAAGAGTCGCCGCAAAGCATGGAAACAATAGCGGACCGGACGCCGGCGGCAACGTCCAAAAGATAGTGAATGGCCGCTCTTGCGGCGCAGCCTCAGGGCTCGATGATGCCGCGCCTCAAGCCGACCATCGCCGCCTGGGTGCGGTCCTGGACACCCAGCTTCGACAGGATGGTGCGGACCTGCCACTTCACGGTCGTCTCGGTGGAGGACATGATCCTGGCTATTTCTTTGTTGGCCTTTCCCTGGGCGATCAGCCGCAAGACCCGGGTTTCCGTCTCGGTCAGCATGTCGTCCGCGGTATGCTCCGCAAGCTGGTAGGAAACCTCGGGCGAGACGAACCTCTTGCCCGCATGTACGGCTCGGATCGTATCGATGAGCTCGCGATCGAGAGTGTCCTTGAGCATGTACGCGCGGGCTCCTGCCTGCATCGCGCGGCGGGCCTGTACGTCACCCGCATAGGTGGTCAGAACGATGATTCGCGCCTGCGGAAACTCCCCGCGAAGGGCGCTGATCGCGTCCACCCCGCTCATCTCCGGCATTTGCAGATCCATCAGCGTAATGTCCGGCCGATGCGTCCGGAACTGCTGGATGGCCTCGCGACCGTTGGTGGCTTCCGCAACCAGCTCGAGGTCGCACTCCGTGGAAAGCAGCAGGGCGATGCCCCGGCGAACGACCGGATGATCGTCGACCGCCAGGACGCGAATGCGATGGCCCGTGCTCATTTTCACCTCGATCGGGGCGAAAGCCTGCGGCGCGCCGTGGGGTAGGCCCGCGATGCCGGAATGACGAGCTCCACTTCCAGGCCGGCGTTGGGTGCGCTCCAGAGCGCGAGCTTGCCGCCCGCGAGCGCCGCACGCTCGCGCATGCCGCGCAGCCCGAAGTGCCCCGGCTGCTCTGCGGTGGCAAGGAGCTTCGGGTCGATCCCTCGTCCGTTGTCGCGCACACGCAGCCGAAACTCGCTCGCATCGTACCGCAGCTCCACCTCGACCTGTGTGCCTCGCGAGTGGTTAACCGCATTGCGCAGCGCCTCGGCCGCGATCCGAAAGACTTCGTCCCGCTCCATCGGATGCAGCGGTCGCACAGTGCCCTGCACCTCGAGACGGACCGTGGGCGCCTCCGTGCCCTGGCGCTCCCCGGCCAATTCCCTGGCCAGCCGGGCGATCGGAGCCGCAAGATCGCTACTCGACTCCTCACGCAATCCCTGTACCGCCTCCCGGCCTTCCTTGATCGCATGCGCGGCCTGCTCCACCGCCTCCTCGAGCACTTCGCGCGCCTTTTGTGGCTCTCTGGCAAGCAAGCGCAACCCGGCTCCGAACTGCAGCAGCACACCCTGGAAGCTCTGCAGCAGGGTGTCGTGCAGATCCCGAGCGATCCGGGTTCGCTCCTGGACGCGGGCATGTAGCGTCCGGTGGAACTGCATCGCGAGCTGTCGGGCACGCAGCCAGTAGAGGAGTGCCAGCATCGCGAGGAAGGCCGCGCCGCAGGCGCCACGGAACCAGAAGGTCTGCCAGAACTCCGGCGCGATGGAAAATTCGATCGAGGCCCCCTGCTCGTTCCACACACCGCTGTTGTTGCTCGCGATCACGTGGAAGCGGTACTGCCCGGGGGGCAGATCGGTATAGAGCGCCAGGCGTCGATTCCCGGCGTCGTACCAGCTGCGGTCGCGCCCGTCCAGGCGGTAACGAAACTGATTCTCCTCCGGCTCGACCAGGCTCAGAGCCGCGTAGTCGATCTCGAGGTCGCGGGTTCTCGGCGGCAAGCGCAATTCGCGCGGGGCACTGGCGCGCAGATTCTGCCAATAGATCCTTCCGTCGGCAATGACTTGCACGACGTGCACGGGCGGTGCCAGCCTGTTGGAAACCAGGTGATCCGGATCGAGCACCTGCACGCCTCCGCCCGAGAGGAACCAGATCCTCCCATCGGCGGCGATCGCGGCATGGGGACCGTAGGCGCTGGCCGCGGTGTTGCGCCGTCTCACTCCGTCCTGGGGGCCGAGAACCGTCGCTTCGATCCTGGCATTCGGGTTGGCGATCCACGCGCTCAGCTCAGGCCACGTAAGGTGTACCAGACCGCAGGCCGTGTACATCCACAACGAGCGCCGGTCGTCCTGGAGAGTCCACATGGTGGTGTCGCACGGCAGGCCATTGTTGCTGCCGAGCGAGGTGATGCGCCCGTCGTCGAGCCGGCTCACGCCATCGAGCGTCGAGACCCACAGCGCTCCGCTGCTGTCGAGCCGAAGATCAGTGACCGCCCCACCCCTCAGTCCGTTGGATGGCATGTAGGCGGCTCGCACCTGACCTCCTTTGAAGTAGAAGACGCCTCCACCCCGCCAAAAGCCCACCCATAGCCCTCCTCGACGGGGATCGGCAAGCAGCACCGAGGCGTTGTGGTGTCGTCCGAAAGCCGTCCAGGGGATCCGGCCGACCAACCTGCCCTCGTGCAAGTGCCAGAGCGCGTCCGGGCGCGAGAGCCACAGGTCGCCCGCCTCGTCACCTGCCATGCTGTTCACCTCTCCACCCGGTACGCCCTGCACGGCAACGAACCGCCCGTCTTTCAGGTACGCGAGGCCGCGGTCCGTGAAGGCCCAGATCCTGCCGAGATGATCCTGATACAGGGACTGCACGGAGTCGTCGGGAAGCCCGTTTGCCCGGCGGTATACCGTCATTTTCCCATTCTCCCATCGGTTCAGGCCATCGTGAGATCCGATCCAGAGACTGCCATCCGCGGCCGCGAGCACGGACTGGGTTGCATCGCTCGACAATCCCTGTCTTGCCGAAAGAGTGCTCACCGGCAACTCGCGGAAGCGGTCCAATCCGTCGGTGGTCGAGACCCAGATGCTGCCTTCACGATCCTCGAAAAGGCTGAGGACGATATCGCCGGAAAGTCCATCCAATTGCGTGTAGGTATCCGCCTTGCCCTGGTGGACGTGGATGAGCCCCCGCTCGACCGTTCCGATCCACAGTTCCCCGTCGCGGTCCCGGAGGAGTTTGTTTGAATCATCGATCCGGATCGGATAGGGCGTGAGCTCATCTCCAACGAGTTGCATCATGCCGGCGTTGTGTATGGCCACCAGCAGCCCCCCCTCGCCGGAATCGGCGAGGCCGATCGGCCCCGAGTACGGCAACCCAGCAGTAGTGGATGTCGCAAATCGGCGCGGCGGCCCCGGCTTGATCCGCCAGAGCCCGGAATCCGCGCCGGCCCAGATCGTACCCGAGCCGTCCTCATGAACGGTCCAGACCGCTTTGCCGAAATCGAGCTTCGTGCCGCGCCAGGAGGTCCGGCCGCCTCTGAGCGCATAGAGTTGGCCGGCAGTTCCCAACGTACCCACCCAGACCGTCCCTTCACGGTCCTGGTAGAGCGCGGTCACCAGCTGGCCATCGAACTGGTGCAACTGGACGAGCCTGCGACCATTCCAGGTCAGCAGGCCGCTGAACGTTCCAATCCAGAGAGTGCCGTCGCGGGCGACCATCAGATCATTGATGCCGGCCGCCGGAAGGTGCTGCCCTGAGGGGGGTTCCCAAGGCACACTGTGGACCCCGTCGAAGCGAAACAGTCCGAATTCGCTTCCGAGCCAGAGGTAGCCATCGGGCGTCTGGGCGATCGCGTAGATGTTGCCCAGCGAGAATCCGTCCCGCACGGTCCAAGCGGTATGGGCATACTCATTGACATCGAGCGCAGCGCCCAGGGCGCAGGCCCTGTGCCATCCTCCGGGGCCGAATGCGAGGACGAGGATGATGACTGCCCGCAGCGATATCCGGATCTTCATATCTCCGCGCAAATTATTCACTGTTCAGTGCGGGGCCGGGGCGGTAATGTCGCCGAAACGGGCCTTGCCCTGCGCGCTCGGCATTGCCGCGCCCGCCGGCACGGAATAAGCCCGCGGTCACCCGATGTCAAGCGCTGTCCGCCACCGCGCGCGCGGCGCCGCTCGGTTGAGTCTTGCCCGAGTTTCACGCAATCAGGACGAGCCACCGATGGGCGAAGAGGGTTGATTTGAGCCGGGCCGCCACGCGTCTGTTGGTAACGCTCGCCTGCGCAGGCGCTCTAGCCCTGCCGGCAGCCGCCGCCTCGGTCGGTGGGCATGACCAGAGCGCGTTCACCACCGGGCAACCGGCGGCGGTGCACTCTGCCAAGGGCAACGAAGCAGCGGGCTTGCGCCTGTCTGCCGCGAAGATGCAATGGTGGCGCGACGCGAAGCTCGGGATCATGGTGCACTGGGGCCTTTATGCGATTCCAGCGCAGGGTGAATGGTACGAGTACGCCCGGAAGGTGCCCCCGGCCCGCTATGCCGCGCTTGCGAAGCGGTTCGAGCCCAAACATTTCGATCCGAACCGCTGGGCGGCGCTCGCCAGGCGGGCCGGCGCCGGTTACATGGTGATGACTGCGCGCCATCACGACGGCTTCGCCCTGTTCGACAGTCCGTGCAGCCAGGATCACTTCGACTCCATGCATTCGGCGGCGCACGAGGATTTCATCGCCGCCTATGTCGAGGCCGCTCGCCGCCACGGGCTCAGGGTCGGCATTTACTATTCTCTGCTCGACTGGCGCTTCCCGGGCTATTTTCATCCGGTGCGCCTGGCCGCCAATGCGGCCCTGATGAAGCAGGAAGTCTACTGCCAGGTGCGCGAGCTGATGTCTCATTACGGAAAGATCTCCGTCTTGTGGTACGACGGCGGCTGGCTCAGGTTTCGTGGAACCGACGCGGATGCAGCGTGGTTCTGGCAGCCTGATGCGCTCAATGGGATGGTGCGCAAGCTGCAGCCCGATGTCGTGATCAATCCGAGGTCCGGCTGGCAGGGCGACTTCGATACCGAAGAGGGGGCCGCTCCGATCACCGGTCCGGTGCGGAGCAAGCCGTGGGAGAAGGTGTTCACGCTCGGGGCCGCCTGGGGCTACACCGCCTCCGGTAACACTTTGCCGGCGCCCAAGGTCATTCGCCTGATCGTCGCGGCGGTGACGCGAAATGGCAACGCCCTGGTGAATGTGGGCCCCGACCGCGACGGAGTCATTCCGCCCCCGCAGGCGCGGGTGCTGGAGCAGTTGGGCGCGTGGATGGGCCGATACGGAGATAGCCTGCGCGGCACGCGGCCGGGGCCCTATCAGCCTGTGGATGGCGTATACGGCAGCACCGTGCGCGGTGATGACATTTACATTCACGTGCTCTCCTGGCCGGGCGCGCAGCTGAGATTTCCGCGACTCGCGCAGACGGTGCTGTCAGCGTCGGTCATGGGCGGAGGCAAGATTTCGTTCACGCAGTCGTCCACGGGACTCACCGTCAGTGTTCCGCCGGCGGAGCGTCACTCCATCGATACGATCGTTCTGCTGACGACCCAGACCCCGGCCGCCTCGCTCGCGCCCTGAGGATGTCAGGTATCCAAGGGCCGCATGCGCTCGGCAGGCACAACATGAGATATGGTGAGGAACGGGAATGAGAACCGAAGGCCGGCTGAAGAAGCTTTTGATGGCCTGCGCGCTGGCACTCGCCGCGTGCAGCGCCTACGCGCAGCAGAACGGAACGGCCACTCCCGACAAACCCGCCACGGTGGAGAACGGGCGCGTGGTAGTGACCCATGATCACACCACGCTGGTGCTGGAGCCGTTCGCGCCCAACATCATTCGCGTGAGCATCAGCAGGATGAAGCGGCAGGCGCTGGCCCCGGCGGGATACGGAATCATCGCCAAGCCTGATGCGGCCGGCTGGCAACTCGTGCGTGCGCGGAACGGCGCGACCTACCGCTCATCGCAGCTCCTCGTCACCATTCTCGGCGCGCCGAAGGATCACAGCCCGCCGCTGCCCGGACAGGCGCCGATCGACCGGTTCTTCCGCTCCAATGGTGAGCCTGGATACGGCAACGTGCGGCTTCGCTTCGAATTGCCGAACGGACAGAGCCTGGTGACCCTCGAGAGCTGGCTCATGGATCCGCCGGGCTACGGCACGGGCGACCGGGACATCCTGCAGGACCGCAGTCCGTCGGATCCGCCCTTCTACCGTGTTGGAGCGACCTTCAGCGCCCAGCCGGGCGAGCACTATTACGGCCTGGGCGAGAATCAGGGAGGCCGGCTCGATCATAGGGACCAGAGCGTGCGCTGCTGGAGCGATTATGGCGCCGCCGGCGGCGAGAGCTTCTGCGTGCCCTTTCTCGTCACCAACAAGGGCTATGCGGTGCTGTGGGACAACCCGTCCAAAACGACCGTCCAGCCGCATTTCAACGACCGGACGCAATGGGTATCGCAGGTCGGCCAACGCGTCTCGTTCTTCCTGATCGCCGGCAGGACAGCCGACGAGCTGTACGAGGGCTACCGTCTGCTGAGCGGGCCGGCGCCGCTCCTGCCGAAGGGCGCCTACGGATTCATTCAATCGAAGGAGCGCTACGGCACCCAGGCGCAGGTCATGGCGGTGGCGAAGGGTTATCGCGAGCGGCACCTGCCGTGCGACTACCTGGTCGTCGACTTCTTCTACTACACGAAGATGGGACAGTTCGATTTCGTGCCGCAGGACTGGCCCGATCCCGCGGAAATGAACTCGCGGCTGCACGCGATGGGATTCCACACCATGATCAGCGTGTGGCCGCGGTTTGCCCCGGGCTCGCGCTACTACGACATGCTGCGCCGGAATGGCTGGTTCTACCATCTGGCCGACAGCGAGCCGACCACGACCAATGGGTTGTCGGGCAACAGAACCGGCTCGAACCTCGACATGACGGATCCGGCCGCGGCGAGCTGGTTCTGGCAGACGATCAATCGGAACCTGATCGACAAGGGTTTCGATGCGATCTGGACGGACGAGACGGAGCCCGACATCCCGCCGAACGGCAGCCACTACCATATCGGCCCGGGCACGCAGTACTTCGACGTCTATCCGCTGTTCGAGACCTCCGCGGTCTACAGCGGCATGCGTCGCGATACGCATCAGCGCGCCATGATCCTCGCCAGGGCGGCCTTCACCGGCGCCCAACGCAACGCCACGATATTCTGGTCTTCCGATATCTCCCCCACGTGGGACACGCTGCAGCGACAGATCCCCACCGGTCTGGACGTGACGGCATCGGGAATCCCGTACTGGACCGATGATGTGGGCGGCTTCTGGGCGCTGCCGGCCGTGCACCATCCGGTGCACGAGCCGCTCATCGACCCTGCGACCGCTCGTGACAACGTCGGACAGGACGATGATTATCCGGAGTTGTACGTCCGTTGGTTCGAATACGGCGTGTTCATGCCGATCCTGCGCACGCACGGCATGCGGCGCTTCAACACGGTATGGTCCTACGGCGATCAGGCTACTCCGATCCTGGAGAAGTACCTGAGGATGCGCTATGCGCTGATTCCCTACATCTACTCGCTCGCCCATCACACCTATGAGACAGGCGCTCCCTACATGCGCGCGCTGTTCATGGATTTCCCCAACGACCCGAAGGTGGATGACCTCACGGATGAATTCATGTTCGGCCCCGACTTTCTGGTCGCGCCCGTGACGCACCAGGGGCAGACTCGGCGCAAGGTGTATCTGCCGGCGGGAGCCGACTGGTACGACTACTGGACGAATGAGAAGTACCATGGAGGTCAGACCATCATCGCGAACGCCCCCATCAGCATCATCCCGCTGTTCGTGCGCGCAGGCTCCATATTGCCCCTCGGCAAGCCGGTCGAGGATATGGATCAGGACCAGGGGATGCAGGAGATCCGGATCTATCCGGGGGCCGATGCGACCTTCGATCTGTATCGGGATGATGGCACTTACGATTATGAGAAATCCGGCGGACGGATCACCGCCCTGCACTGGGACGATCGCGCCCGTCGTTTCACACATAGTGGCTCCAGCGCATGGTCGGTGCCGGACAGCGAGCTGGTACGAGTGACACGCCCATCGAGCCGCGCGGCCCGTGAATAGCCCGCGGCGGCGGCGGTGTGTTATTGTCTGAGTTTTAAAATCTCTCCAGAGGAATGCCGATGAGCGAGATCACCCGTCGGGAACTGTTGCGCACCGGCATTGCTCTTTCCACCGGATCGCTCGTGGCACGGGGCTCCGATGCGCTGGCTGCTACGGCTATCCGCGGCGGCTCCGCCGAGCCCGGCGCCGCGGAGGCGATGATCGCCGAGCCCACAGGAGCCGTGTCCCCGCGCGAGCGGCTCCTCTTCGATTTCGGCTGGAAATTCCATCTCGGCTGCGACTCACCCGCACTGCGCGACCTCGGTGCCGGCGACGGGCTCGACGCCTTCTCCAAAACGGGCGCTTTCGCCTTCGCGACGGAGGCTCTCGACGATTCCGCCTGGAGGTCGCTCGATCTGCCGCACGACTGGGCGGTGGAGCTGCCCTTCATACGCGACGAGGCGCTGCAGAGCCACGGCTACAAGCCTCTCGGTCGCAACTATCGGGACACCTCGATCGGATGGTATCGACGCACGTTCGAGATTCCGGCCACCGACGCGGCGCGGCGCATCGTTCTGGAGTTCGACGGCGCTTTCCGCAGCGCGGCCGTGTTCCTCAACGGCTGCTACCTCGGGCGCAACGATGACGGCTACGTCCCGTTCCAGTTCGACATCAGCGATTTCGTGAATTACGGCGGCAGGAACTTCGTCGTCGTGCGCGTCGATGCCACCTATGGTGAGGGCTGGTTTTACGAAGGGGCCGGCATCTATCGCCATGTCTGGCTCACCAAGACTGACCGACTGCATTTGGGGCACGCCGACAGTGTCGTGCGCTGCCGGATCGGGCCGGGCCAAGCGGAGCTGGCGCTCGAAACACGGATAGTGAACCACGGGGCCCGTTCGGAGCGCGCCAGGGTACGTTGGGCGATCATGGATCCTGACGGACGTCGGCTCGCGGCCGCCCGCACCGCGGAGCACCTGTTGCGCCCTGGCGAGAGCGCCACGCTTGCGACCGCAGCCACGTTGCGCTCTCCCCTTCTCTGGTCGCCCGACACTCCACATCTGTATTCCGCGGTCGCCACGCTCGAGAGCGGCGAGCATCCGCGAGACGCCGAGCGCATCGACTTCGGGGTCCGCACCGTCGAGTTCGATCCCGACCGAGGCCTGATGCTCAACGGTAATCCCCTGAAGATCAAAGGCACCTGCAATCATCAGGACCACGCCGGGGTAGGCACTGCCGTCCCGGACCGCCTGCAGGAGTATCGGGCGCAGGTGCTGCGCAGCATGGGCTGCAACGCCGTGCGGACCTCGCACAACATGCCTGCGCCGGAATGGGTGGCGGCCTGCGATCGTCAGGGCCTGATGATGATGTGCGAGACGCGCACCATGAGCGCGAGCCCGGAGGCGCTCGGCGAGCTCGAGACCATGATCAAGCGCTACCGCAACTCGCCCTCGATCATTGTCTGGTCCATGGGCAACGAGGAGTGGATTCTGCAGAAGGGTCCGCTCGGTGAGCGCATCGCGGCGGCGATGGTCGCCCGCTCGCACGAGCTCGACCCGACCCGCCTGTGCACTGCCGCCGTCAACGGAGTCTACGATGCGGGGGTGGCCCTTTCGCTCGATGTGTTGGGCTTCAACTACAACCTGGCCTCCATCGACACCTACCGCGCCGCGCACCCTCATCGGCGCCTCATCGGCTCGGAGACTGCGAGCACCGTCTCCACCCGCGGCATCTACATCACCGATGCCCTGCGCAACTGGGTGAGCGCCTATGACGTGAACCATCCCGAATGGGCCGAGCTCGCCGAGGAGTGGTGGCAGTTCTACGCCGCGCGCGACTTCCTTGCCGGAGGGTTCGCCTGGACCGGCTTCGATTATCGCGGAGAGCCGACGCCGTACGGCTGGCCGTCCGTCAGCTCGCAGTTCGGCATCGTGGACACCTGCGGCTTTCCCAAGGACATGTTCCATTACTACCGCTCCTGCTGGAGCGGTCAGCCGGTGCTGCACCTCTTTCCCCACTGGAACTGGCAGGAGCGCCTCGGCGAGCCGATTCGCGTCTGGGTGTACTCCAATCTCGAGGAGGTCGAGCTCTTCCTCAATGACAGGAGTCTCGGCAGCCGCAAGGTGCCCCCGCTCGGGCATGTCGAGTGGTTGGTGAAATACGAGCCCGGGACCCTGGAGGCCCGCGGATCGCGCAAGGGCGGAGTCATGCTGACGGCGAAGCGCGAGACGACCGGTGCGCCCGCTGCGATCCGGCTCACGCCCGATCGCGCGGAGATCCGCGCGGATGGGGAGGACCTGGTCATCGTACGGGTCGAGACCGTGGATGGCGCCGGGCGGCACGTGCCGACGGCCGATACGCTCATTCAATTCGCAGTGAGCGGAGCCGGGAGGTTCCGTGGTGTCGGCAATGGCGATCCGAATTGCCAGGAATCCGATCAGCAGCCCGAGCGCAGCCTCTTCAACGGGCTCGCGCAGCTCATCGTGCAGGCCGGCCGCGAGCCCGGCGAGATCACCATCGAGGCCCATACCAAAGACTACGTTGCACCCAAGCTGGCCAGCGCGCGGCTGATCGTTCCCGCGCGCAAGGCCGCTCCGCGGCCGGCCGTTGCTCCGTCCTCAATGGGTTGACCCGAGGGTCTGGTAGCGCTACCGTCATCGCGATATGCCAGTCGATCCCATCCGCAGCATCGCGATCGTCGGGGGAGGAACGGCGGGTTGGATGACCGCCGCGACTCTATCGCATTACCTGAAGGGCCTGGGTTGCCGGTTTCGACTGGTGGAATCCGCCGAGATCGGCACCGTCGGGGTCGGGGAATCGACCATTCCGCCGATCATCTCCCACCTGGCGGCGCTCGGTATCGATGAGAACGATCTCGTCCGCAACATCCAGGCCACCTTCAAGGTGGGCATCGAGTTCAAGGACTGGACACAACCCGGGCATTCCTATATCCATCCGTTCGGTCCGACCGGCTTTCAAAGGAATGGGGTCGATTTCACCGCCTACTGGCTGAAGTGCCACCAGGCGGGCATCGCGCCGCCGCTCGAGGCGCATTCGATAACGGCGGTCGCCGCGCGCCAGGCCAGGTTCATGCACCCCGTGGACCTCGCCAATTCACCTTTGCAGCACATCACATACGCCTTGCACCTGGACGCCAGCCGGCTCGCGGCTTATCTGCGCGCCTATGCGGAGAAACGCGGCGTCTTGCGCACCGAAGGCAAAGTTCTCGATGTGACACTCCGAGGCGGCGACGGATTCATCGAATCGATCACGCTCGAGAGCGGCGAGCGCATCGAAGCCGATCTCTACATCGACTGCACCGGCTTTCGCGGCCTCCTGATCGAAGGCGCACTCAAGACCGGTTACGAAGACTGGACGCATTGGCTGCCGTGCGATCGCGCGATCGCCGTTGCATGCGAGCGGACCGGCCCACTCTCCTCGCACACCCAGGCGCTGGCACGTGACGTCGGCTGGCAATGGCGCATTCCGTTGCAGCACCGGGTCGGCAATGGATACGTCTACTGCAGCAAGCTCATAGGGGACGACGAGGCGAGGGACGTTCTCCTGTCGGGCCTCGAAGGCCGGCCGCTGCGCGAGCCGCTGCCGCTCAGGTTCACCACCGGGCGGCGGCGCCTGTCCTGGAACAGGAACTGTGTTGCGATCGGCCTGTCGGCCGGGTTCCTCGAGCCGCTCGAGTCCACCGGCATACACATGATCCAGCGCGGCGCGCACGTGCTGGCGGCCTTCTTCCCGGATCGCTGCTTCCGGCAGGCGGATATCGACGCCTACAACAGGCGGATGGCGTTCGAGTACGAGCGCATCCGCGACTTCCTCGTGGCTCACTACAACCTGACGCGTCGCGAGGGCGAATTCTGGCGCTACTGCCGCGAGATGCCGTTGCCCGACAGCCTGCATGAGCGTCTCGAGCTCTTCCGCGGTTATGGGCGCATCATCCCTGACCCGGCCGAGCTCTTCAGCGAGCAGAGCTGGTTCTTCATGCTGACCGGCCAGGACGTCAGGCCCGCAGGCTACGACCCGCGCGCGGAAGACGTACCAGCGGCGGACATGCAACAACTCCTCGAGCGCGTCACGGAGGTCGTAGCCCGCTGCGCGACGACCATGCCGGCGCACCAGGACTACATAGCGCAGAATTGCGCCGCCCCCGCGCCTTAGGATCGCGCCAGCGACTCACGCGCGGGCGCCCCGGAAGAGCCTGGGCGCGAAATCGTTCAGGTCTCGACGCCATGTCAGCCACTCATGCGCGGTGCCTGGCGATTGATAGAAGACGTGCTCGATGTGCGCTCGCACGAGATCCTGCTGAAATGCCATCAGCCCGCTATGGATCATCGCCATTTCGTTGGTGCCCACGCCCAGCCAGAGCAGAGCAAAGGGACTCCAAGCCCGTCGTATCAGCTCGCCGCGATGCGCAGCTCGCGCCCGTCGTACAGGGCCTCGCCGTCGCTCTTCGCGGTCGGCTCCTCGCCGACCCCATGAGCCTCGCGCACCACGACCAGGCGAATTCGAACCCGCTCCGGCATTCCGGGATAGCTTCCCCGCCCTTCGCCGATCACGAGTGTCCGCGCGGTATCATCCCAGCGAAGGAGCACCGTCCGGTGCTGGCCCTTCTCGTAATCGTAGGTATCGCCGGCATCGGCATACCATTCGAACTCGCCGTTGGCACCTGGGTAAACCCGCACCTCCAGCAGGTCAGAGGGGGTTTCGGCATCCTGCACCACGGGTCCGAGGGGTACGATCGAGCCGCCGCGCACGTACAGCGGAATGCGCTCGAGCGGCGCGGCGGCTTCGATGGTTTGGGCTCCTGACAGCCGCTCTCCCGTCCAGAAGTCGTACCATGCGGCAGTCTGCGGCAAATACACTGAGCGGCTCCCGGCGCCCGGCTCCGTCACGGGAGCGACCAGGAAGGCGGGGCCGAACATGAACTGATCGCCGATGTCGCGCACTCGCCGATCCGCCGGCCAATCCATGGGTAACCCGCGCTGCAGGGTGTAATCGTCGCGGGTCACCCGCCACGCGAGCGAATACACGTACGGCAGAAGGCTGTAGCGCAGCTTGTCGTAACGGATGAGGATCGGAGTCCGCGTCCCGTAGCTGAACAGCTCGTTGGTGTCGTTCACTCGATGTCCGTGGGTGCGCAGGATGGGGCAAAACACGCCGTACTGGAACCAGCGCACGTAGAGCTCCTGATAGCCGGGATCCCGGGTGTCGCGCTCGTATGGCCAGCCGTATCCGGCGATGTCCGTGGTCCAATAGGGAAGCCCCGACATCTGAAAATTGAGTCCGGCCGCGATCTGGCGGCGGAATGTCATCCAGGTGCCGATGACATCGCCCGACCACACCGTGGTCGCATAGCGCTGCTGGCCGAGAAAGGCGGAGCGGGTGAGGATGAACACACGCTTGCGGTCGGTCTCCCGGCGCCAGTGATCGTGCACGCCCCCGCAGTGCATCAGTGGGAAAACGTTGGTATACCGGGCGCCGTTGCCGATCGACAGATGAAGCGCATCGAGCGCGGCATCGCTTTGCCCGTTCCAGATCTCGGGCTCGCTGCTGTCGAGCCAGAAAGCGTCCCAGCCCTCCCGGAACTTCACCCCGACCAGGTTATCCCAGTAATAGTCACGCGCGGCCGGATTGGTAGCGTCGTAAACATCCGCCCCGGGGATGATCAGGCCGAGCCGCTTCATCTCCAGGTAATTGCGCGACGCCGGGTCGAATTTCGCCCAGACGGAAATCATGGCGTGCACCTGCTCCGCGTGCAGCTTGCGTAGCGCCGCAGGCACGTCCGGCCAGGGTTTGAGGTAGGCTTCCGAGTACTCGGGATCTCCCTGGCGCTTCCACCAGAACCAGTCCTGGACGATCAGATCGAGCGGTACGTGCCGCTGCCGATACTCGCCTGCCACATCGAGCAGCTCCTTGGCCGAGCGGTACCGATCCTTAGACTGCACGAACCCGTAAGCCCAGCGGGCAAAGAGCGGTGCGTGGCCGGTCATGCCACGGTAAATGGCGATCACGCGGTCGATCGACGGCCCGTAGAAGACGTAGTAATCGATGGCTTCCGCGGCTTCGGCCGTGAGCTTGAGCTCCGTGGGAAAGCGATTGTCGAACCAGGACTTCGAGGCCGTGTTCCACAACAGCCCGTAACCGAGTGTCGAGACGAAGAAAGGGATCGCCACGCTGGCGTTCGCCTGCGCCAGCTCCACCACGTTCCCGCGCTGATCGAATACTCCGCTTTGATGTTGCCCGAGGCCGTAGATACCCTCCAGGGCATCGGGGTAAAAGCGTTGATCCACGCGATAAAGCCACTCTCCGTTGACTTCCTGAGGCACATAGCGCCGCGGGACACGGGGGGATTCCTGCAGCAGAGTCTTACCGTCGGGATCGAGGAACCGAAGCAAGCCTCCCGCGAGGTCGATCTCGACTGAGATTCCCTGCGTTCGGATGGCGGCCATGGTAGCCGTGCGAACGATCTTCACCCTCTCCCCAGCCGGTGACGCCGTCATCCACGGCGTCTGCGGCGAAGCCCGCAAGGCGCCTCCTCCAGGTCCGGCCGTCACGCGGACGATGTCAGGCGCGCAGAAGGTGATTCGCAAGGATTCCGAGCCGTTGCGAAATACGAGGCCCGAAGGCGCCTCTTCGACACTGGTTGATCGGGACTTCCCGGGCCCATCCAGCTCGGCGCCGAGATCCACATCGGGCAGCAGCGCACCCGCGGCCGCGACTGCCCCGGTGGCCAGAAAGCGACGGCGATCGAACGGCTCAGTCATGACACGGGAATCCCTCGCTGCAGCGGCGTTCCACGCCAGCATGCGCATCTCCGGCCGGCGATCCAAGGGGGCTTTGAGGGGGAGTCGTGAGCCCAGAAGAGACCGCCGGCCGGAAATGGCACGGATCTGCCGGGCGCCGACCCGCCCGGCAGCCTACCGCAAGCGCTACATCTTCGCGCGCACCCCCAGGGTGAGCGTGGGTCCGTACTCGACCACGTCCAGCATCTGATTGTTGAAGCGTCCATGGGTGCTGTAGACGGCGTTGTTGAGATTCAGCCCATCGAAGAAGATGCTGACGTGACTGTTGATGTCGTAACTCGTGCTGAAGTCAACTTCAGTCGTAGAGTTGACGAACGTCGGTTCCGTGCCG
>DASVWT010000182.1:0-10697 GCA_036393055.1 Steroidobacteraceae bacterium | reverse complement strand
GGCTGCGTCATCAGCAGCTCGATGCTGCCGGATTTGCGCTCCTCGGCCCAGAGCTTCATGGAGATCGCCGGAATGAGGAACAGATACAGCCAGGGGTGGAAGGCGAAGAACGGCGTGAGGTCCGCCTGCCCGCGCTGGTAGAAGCCGCCGAGATAGAACGTGAAGGCGTTGGCCAGCACGAGGAAGATCAGGATGAAGACATAGGCGAGTGGTGTCGCGAAATAGCTCGCGAGCTCGCGGCGCAGAATGATGCCCACGTTTCGCATGGCGCCCCCGGGTGGTCTGTTATGCAGTGATGGAGCGGAAGACTTCGTCGAGCCGTCCGGATTCGAGGTGCAGCTCCTTGAGCGCGAGCCCCTTGCTGCTCGCCAGCTCCGAGACGGCCGCCAGTATGGCGGCGCCCGATCGCGGCAGTGCGGTGAGGCGCACGTCACGCTCGCTCACCTCGACATCGGCCACCGACGGCAGGGCGGCTACCGCTGCGCGGGCTGCGGCGAGCTGCTCCGGCCGCTCGAGCTGCAGCGATACGGCGTTGTAGTAGCGCGATCGGGCTGCAAGCTTCAGCGGCGTATCGTCGGCCACGATGCGCCCGCGCGCGATGATGATCGCGCGATTGCAGACGGCATCGACCTCTTCCAGGATGTGCGTGGAGATGACGATGATCTTGTCGCGCGCCATCTCGTTGATCAGTGCGCGCACCTCGAATTTCTGGTTCGGATCGAGGCCGTCTGTGGGCTCATCGAGGATGAGCACCGGCGGGTCGTGGATGATCGCCTGCGCGAGGCCTACACGGCGGCGGAAGCCCTTCGACAGGGTCTCGATCGACTGCTCGAGCACGGAGGCAAGCTGCAGCCGCTGGATGACATAGTCGAGGCGCGTGCGGCGGCGGGACCCATCGAGTCGCCGCAGGTCGGCGATGAATTCCAGGAAGCGGCGCACCCGCATCTCGCCGTAGCTCGGCGCGCCTTCGGGCAGGTAGCCGAGCCGCTCCTTGGCGGCGAGCGGCTCGGCCTCGATGTCGTGGCCGCAGATGCTGGCCCTGCCGGCCGTCGGCGTGACGAAGCCGGCGAGCATCCTCATGGTCGTGGTCTTGCCCGCCCCGTTGGGTCCCAGGAATCCCAGTACCTCCCCCGGACGGACCTCGAAGGTGACGTCCTCCACGGCCGCCACCGTCTCATAGCGTTTGCTCAAGTGCTCGGTTTTTATCATCGACTACCTCCGAGGTTGCGGTAGATGCAGGCAATCGTAAAAAGTTCCGCTCAGGCACCTCGCCAGTGCCCGCCGCCGCCGCCGCGACCGGCGCGCAGGCGCCAGTAGAGCAGTACGAGCGCCCCGCCGAGCATCCCTCCGAGGTGCGCGAAATGCGCGACGCTGGCCTGCCTGCCGGTGACGCCGAAGAAGAGCTCGAGCACGCCGTAAAGCGTGACGAAGAGCCACGCCGGCATCGGGATGGGCGGCAGCAGCAGGAGCAGCCGTGCGCGCGGAAAGAGCACCGCGAAGGCGAGCAGGATCCCGAAGATCCCGCCGGAGGCGCCGATGGTGGGCTCCGCGACCCCGGCGGCATACTCTACCGCGAGCTGCGTCGCGCCCGCGGCGATGACGCATGCGAAGTAGTACCCGACGAAGCGCCGCCCGCCCCAGTACTGCTCGAGCGCCGGGCCGAACATGTAGAGCGCGAACATGTTGAAGAAGATGTGCAGGATGCTGTTGGGGTCGTGCAGGAAGGCATACGTCACGAGCTGCCAGGGCCGGAAGAGACCGTCCGGCGTCCCGAGCGGCCAGAGCGCGAAGTGCAGCAGCATGGGCCGGGTCGCCACCTGCTCCAGGAGGAACAGGACGATGTTGACGAGGATGATGGCCCGGGTGGCCGAAGTGAGCTTGGGGAACATCGGTGCAGTCTACGCGCCGATCCGCCGCTGCAGGAACACCAGGTCGAGCCACCTGCCGAATTTATGGCCCACTTCGCGCAGACATCCCGCCTGCTCGAACCCGAGGCGCTCGTGAAAGCGGATCGACGCGGTATTCGCCGCGTCGACTCCCGCAATCATCATGTGCTTGCCGAGAGCGGCGGCCCGGGGGAACAGCGCCTCGAGCAGCTTCGTGCCCACGCCGCTGCCGCGGCGGTCGGCGCGCACGTGCACCGTATGCTCCACCGTGTACCGGTAGCCCGGCCAACTCCTGAAATCCCCGAAGGTGGAGAATCCGATCACGCCGGACTCATCCGCCGCGATCAGCACCGGGTATCCGGACTCGAGACGCGCGCATCGCCATTGCCGCCGATCCTCCAGCGTCACGGGTGTCGAGGAGTACACCGCGGTCGAGGTGGCGATCACCTCGTTGTAGATGGCGACTATGCCGGCCAGGTCGTCGTCCGCGGCATCGCGCAGTTCCATGTCGGCGCGCTCCCCGTGCTCAGCGCGAAGGGGCGAGTTGGCTGCCGAGCCGCTCTGCGCAGGTCCTGAGGAGCGGCAGGGCCTTCTCGAGGAGCTCTCGCCGCGTGACCCGCGACGCCTGGGTGCTCACGTTCATCGCCGCCACCGTGGCGCCGACGACATTCTTCACCGGTACGGCGATCGAGCGCAGGCCGATCTCGAGCTCCTGGTCGTTCACGGCAAAGCCCTCGGCGCGCACTTGGGCCAGGATCTCCTCCACGCGCCGGCACGAGGTGATCGTGAATCGAGTGTGCGCCACGAGCTCGAGCTTGGAGAGCTCCTGCGCTGCCTGTTCCGGCGGCATTCCGGCGAGGAGGACCCGTCCGAGCGCTGTGCAGTAGGCGGGCAAGCGGCTACCGACGCCGAGCGTGACGGCCACGATGCGCCGGGTGGCGGCACGCGCGACGTATACCACGGCGCCGTCATCGAGTACCGCAACCGAGGTTGCCTCGCCGAGCTGCTCGCTCAACTCTTCCAGGACCGGCTGGGCGGCGATGGGCAGCACCGCGGTGGAGAGGTAGGCGTAGCCCAGATTGAGGATTCTCGGCTGCAGGCTGTAAGTGCGGCCGTCCATCGCAGCGTAGCCGAGCTCTCGCAGTGTGTAGAGGCATCGGCGCACGACGGCGCGAGTGAGGCCCGTGGCGCGGCTGACATCTGCAATGGTGAGACGCCTGTCCACGCCGGAAAACGCGCGGATGACGTGAAGTCCCCGCGCCAGCGAGGTCATGAAATCCGGATCGCCGCCGCGGAACAGGACGTCCTGCGGATCGCCGGCGGCGGCGGCGCGCGGCGCGATAAACGCACCTGAGCTCTTGGGGGTCGCTTTGGAATGCAACACGGCCTGCAGAAATGAGACGCGGCGGTCGGTACGGTAATCGTACCCGCTGCCCTGCGGCGTGTCATCCGGTAGCGCCCACGGCGCGGCGAAAATGTGACAATGGCGGCGGCATTGTGGTTGGGCGGACTCAGGACATGAAGATCGCGGTTCTCTTTGGCGGCACCAGCGAGGAGCGGGACGTATCGATTGCGAGCGCCGCGCAGGTGATTCCCGCGCTGCGCGGGCTCGGGCACGAGGTGATCGCGGTCGATACGGCCACCGGCAGGCTCTCCGGCGCGGCGGAGCAGCGACTGCTCACCAGCGGTGTGGGTCCTCGGCCCCCCTCGGGCTCGACCCTCGCGGGCATGCGCCGGGGCGCGCCGGTGCTCGCGGCCGAAGCTGCGGACATGCAGGACGTCGATGTCGTGTTTCTCGCCCTGCACGGCGGAGCGGGGGAGGACGGGCACATCCAGGCGGTGCTCGACTTGGCCGGCCTTCCCTACACCGGCAGCAATCACATCGCGAGTGCGACGGCGATGGACAAGGATCTCTCGAAGCGGCTTTTCCGCTTCGCGGGGGTGCCGACGGCGGACTGGAGGATGGCGCCCGTCACCGGGGAAGAGGTCGCCGGAGCGCTCGGCTGGCCGGTCATCGTGAAGCCGAACAAACAAGGCTCGACCGTCGGGCTGAGCGTCGTGCATGCACCGGAGGCGCTCCCTGCGGCCATCTCGCTCGCGCGGCGGCATGACGATGAGGTGATGGTCGAGCGCTTCATCCCGGGCCGCGAGCTGACCGTCGGTGTGATCGAGGGCCGCGCCCTGCCGGTGGGCGAGATCATCGCGCCCGGCGAGGTGTTCGATTATCAGGCGAAGTACCAGGCCGGCGGCGCGCGCGAGATCTTTCCCGCGGATCTCGCGCCCGACCTGGCGGCGCGCGTGCAGGATCTGGCGGTGCGTGCTCATGCCGCCTTGAAGCTCGGCGCCTACAGCCGGATCGACTTCCGCCTCGATCCCCGGGGCGGCATATGGTGTCTCGAAGCCAACTCGCTCCCCGGCATGACGGCCGCGAGCCTGCTGCCGCAGGCCGCGAAGGCGGCGGGCATAGGCTTCTCCGATCTGCTCGAGCGCATCTGCAGAGCGGCGATTCGTCGGTGACTGGATGACAGGCTCGAGGCGATTGCCCGGACATGAGAAACAAAATCATCGCCGCCGGCTTCCTGGTCCTCGCCGCTGCCGCCGGCATGACCTGGTGGCTCACTCACCGCGGGACCACGAGCCGGGAGATCGTCCTTTACGGCAACATCGACCTGCGGGAGGTCGATCTCGCCTTCGACGGCAGCCAGAGGATCGTCAAGGTCCTGGCGCAGGAGGGCGATCGTGTCCGCAAGGGCCAGGTGCTCGCTCAACTCGACACCAGCCGCCTGACGCCGCAGCTCGATCAGGCTGAGGCGCGAGCCGCCGCGCAGGCCGCCGTCGTGCAGCGCCTGCGCCACGGCAGCCGCCCGCAGGAGATCGCGCAGGCGCGCGCGAGCGTCGCGCTGGCGCAGGCGGATGCGCGACAGGCGCGCGGCAACTACTTGCGCGTGCGGGAGGTCTTCCAGAGCTCGAGCGGTCGTGCCGTCAGCCGCCAGGATCTCGAGAACGCGAAGGCGCAGTGGGATGTCGCGCAAGCGAGAGTCGCGGTGAATCGCCAGGCGCTCGCGCTCGCCGTCGCCGGTCCGCGCGAGGAGGACATCGCGCAGGCGCAGGCGATGCTCGAGGCCGACCAGGCCAACGTGGCGCTGTTGAGGCAGGAGCTCGCGGACGCCACTCTTCGCGCGCCGCTCGATGCCGTCGTCCGCTCCCGCATCGCGGAGCCGGGCGACATGGCCTCGCCGCAAAAGGCCGCGTTCACGCTCGCCATCACCGATCCAAAGTGGGTGCGCGCCTACGTCTCGGAGACAGACCTCGGCCTGGTGCGCCCGGGCATGGCGGCGGCCGTGCAGGTGGACTCGTTTCCCGGCCGTCGCTTCGACGGCTGGGTGGGCTTCATCTCATCCGTCGCGGAATTCACGCCGAAGACGGTCGAGACCCCGGATCTGCGCTCGAGTCTGGTCTATCAGGTCCGCGTGTTCGTCAAGGACCCGGACGGCGCTCTGCGTCTGGGAATGCCCGCGACGGTTTACCTGCCGCTGAGCGCCGATAAATGAGCGCCGAAGGCTCGCGCGGCCCGCCGCTGGTGCTGGCAGCCGACCTGCGCAAGACCTTCCGCGTCCCGCGCGGCGGCGGGGAGACTCGCGCGCTGGATGAGGTATCCCTGCAGGTGCGGCGGGGCGAGCTGACCGCACTGGTCGGACCGGATGGCGCCGGCAAGACCACACTCATCCGCCTGATTGCCGGACTGCTGACGGCCGACTCGGGCACCTTGCGGGTCCTCGGCTTCGATCCGGCGCGGGATCCGCAGGAAATCCAGGATCGCATCGGTTACATGCCGCAGCGGTTCGGCCTCTACGAAGACCTGAGCGTGCAGGAGAACCTGGATCTTTACGCCGACATGCACGGTGTGTCGGCCCAGGAGCGCGCCGAGCGCTATCCGCAGTTGATGCAGATGACCGACCTCGGGCGCTTCACGAGGCGGCTGGCGGGCCGCCTCTCCGGCGGCATGAAGCAGAAGCTGGGGCTCGCCTGCACCCTGGTTCGCTCGCCGCAGCTGTTGCTTCTGGATGAGCCGACGGTCGGAGTCGACCCGCTGTCCCGCAGGGAGCTCTGGCAGATCGTGCACCACCTGGTGGACGAGCAGGCGCTCACCGTGCTGATGAGCACGTCCTACCTCGATGAGGCCGAGCGGGCCCAGCACGTTCTCGTGCTGCACGAGGGCCGTGTGCTCGCGCAGAGCCGGCCTGCGGCGGTCACCCGCCTGGCCGCGGGCAGGACCTTCGTACGGACACCGGAGGCCGGGGATAATGCGAGAAATCTGCAGGCGCGTCTGCTCGATGATCCTGAGACGGTGGACGCCGTTCCTGAGGCTGGCTCTGTCAGGATAGTGCACGCCGTCGCTGCGCGGACTGCGGCAGGCGAGTCGCCCGCCGAGCCCCGGTTCGAAGACGGCTTCATGATTCTGCTGCGGCAAGCCGCAGCTCATGAGTCCGTCGCGAGTCTCACGCTGCAACATCCTGTCGCAGATGCCGGTGGCGGCGTCGCGGTCGAGGTGCGTGACCTCGTCAAGAGGTTCGGCGCCTTCACCGCCGTGAATCACATCAGCTTTCAGGTCCGGCGCGGGGAGATTTTCGGCCTGCTCGGGCCGAACGGCGCGGGCAAGACGACCACCTTCCGCATGCTTTGCGGCCTGCTGGCTTCGAGCGCAGGAGTGTTGCGCGTCGCGGGGGTGGACGTGCGCCGCGCGGGTGCGGTGGCGCGTCAGCGCCTCGGCTACGTGGCGCAGAAGTTCTCGCTTTACGGAGCCCTGACTGTGGTGGAGAACCTGGAGTTCTTCGCGAGCGCCTATGGAATACGCGGCCGCGAGCGCCAGGAGCGTATCGACTGGGCCATGCGGCAGTTCGATCTGGCGCGGCACGCGCAGGTTGCCAGCGATGAGCTGCCGGGCGGGTTCAAGCAGCGCCTCGCCATGAGCGCGGCACTGCTGCACGAGCCTGACATTCTCTTTCTCGATGAGCCGACCAGCGGCGCCGATCCGCTGGCGCGGCGCGCGTTCTGGCGGCGTATCACCGCGCTCGCCGGGCAGGGCGTCACGGTGATCGTGACCACCCACTTCATGCAGGAGGCGGAGTACTGCGATCGGATTGCGATCATGGACGGCGGCGAGGTGCTGGCGGACGGGACGCCGGCGGAGATTCGCCGCCTCGGGCCCGCGGGCCAAGGCCGGCCGCCGTCGATGGAGGAAGCCTTCATCGCTGTGGTGGAGGCAGCGCGCCGGCGCCGCAGATCCGCAGAGCACGCGGCATGAGCAGCGCGGCGAGGGGCAAGCTCGGCCGTGTGCTCGCTCTGATCAGGAAGGAGACGCGGCAGATGATCCGCGACCCCGCGACCATCGCGGTCGGCGTCGTGCTGCCGGCCGTTCTCATCCTGCTGTTCGGTTTCGGCCTGTCGCTCGACGTCAAGGACGTGCCGATCGCGGTCGTGCTCGAGGACGGCTCGCCTCAGGCGCTCGGTCTGGCGGCCGGCTTCCAGCTCTCGCCTTATTTCCGCGCGCAGATAGTTCATACGCAGCAGGCCGGCGACGCCTTGATGGCCGCGGGCTCCGTTGACGGGATCGTCACGGTTCCGGTGAGCTTCGCAGGTCGTGTTGCCGAGGGCGACGCACGCGTGCAGGTGATCGTTCACGGCAGCGACGCCAATCGCGCGCGCATCATCGAGTCGTACGCGCAAGCGACCATACGCGCCTGGAGCGTGCGCCAGAGCGCCGAGGGCGCGTCGGTCGCGAGCGAAGGCCCGGTTTCCGTGCAGAGCCGCATGTGGTTCAACTCCGCCAACGACAGCCACTACTTCCTGGTGCCGGGCCTCATAGTGCTCGTGATGACACTGATCGGGGCGTTTTTGACGGCGATGGTGGTCGCCAGGGAGTGGGAGCGCGGGACCTTCGAAGCGCTGTTCGTCACCCCCGTGCGCAGTGGCGAGATCCTGCTCGGCAAGACGGTTCCGTACTTCGGCCTCGGATTGGTCGGACTGCTGCTGTGCATCGTCTCCGGGAAGTTCCTGTTCCACGTCCCCATCGTGGGCTCGCTCGCGGTCCTCGTGGCGGGCTCCATGCTCTATGTCCTGGTCGCGGTCGGCGTCGGCTTGCTGATTTCCTCGTACTTCAAGAACCAGCTCGTGGCGAGCCAGCTCACCATGCTCGCCACTTTCATGCCGGCGCTGATGCTGTCGGGCTTCCTGTTCGACCTGCGCAGCATGCCTTGGGCGGTGCGAGCCATCACCTACGTCCTGCCGGCGCGCTATTACGTGGGTTTGCTGCAGACGACCTTCCTCGCGGGCAACATATGGGCGGTGATCCTGCCGGATGCGGCCGTCCTTGCATTCGCGACCGCTCTGCTCGGCTATCTCAGCCGGGCCGTCACCCACAAGAGATTGGGGTGAAACCATGCTGGAGTCGCTGCTGCGGATCATCGCGCTCACCCGCAAAGAGCTCCTCGCGGTGCTCAAAGACCGCCGCGCGCGCAACAGTCTGCTGCTGCCGCCCATCCTGCAGTGCCTGCTCTTCGGGTATGCGGCAACCTACGATCTGAATCACGTGCCTTATGCGGTGCTCGATCAGGATCGCGGCGAGGCATCGCGGCAACTGCTGGCGGATCTCGATGGCACGGGAATCTTCGAGCGAGTCGCCAATCTCGGGCGCCAGAGCGAGGTCCGCTCCTACATCGACGACCGCCGTGCGCTGCTCGTCGTGCAGATCCCCGGCGATTTCTCACGGCTCCTGCAAGCGGGCGCGGGCGCGGGCGTGCAGGTCATCGCCGACGGCCGAAACTCCAACACCGCGGGAACCGCTCTCGCCTACGTGCAGTCGGCGATCGACGGCTTCAACAGCCGCTGGCGCGCCGATCACGGGCTGCCGGCCCCGCCCGTCACCATCGAGGTCCGGGCGTGGTACAACCCGAACCTGATGACGCGCTGGAACATGATCCCCGGCCTGATCGGCACGCTCACGATGATCCAGACGCTGATGCTGGCGGCGATGTCGGTCGCGCGCGAGCGGGAGCAGGGCACCTTCGATCAATTGCTGGTGACTCCGTTCCGGCCGTCCGAGATCATGGCCGGCAAGGCCTTGCCATCGATGCTGGTCGGCATCGTGCAGGCGAGCGGCGTGCTGCTCGTCGCGCAGCTCTGGTTCCGCATTCCCTTCCAGGGATCGTTTCTCACGCTCTACGCGGGGCTCGTACTGTTCGTGCTGGCCGCCGTCGGGATCGGCCTGGTCGTCTCCGCCCTCACCCATACCATGCAGCAGGCGATGTTGTTCTCTTTCGTGATCATCATGCCCTTCGCGCTGCTCTCGGGCCTGACGACGCCGTTGCGCAACATGCCGCTGTCTCTGCAATACTTCACTTCCATCAATCCGCTGCGCTATGCGATCGATATCGCGCAGCGGGTGTACCTGGAAGGGGCGGGCATGGGCGCGCTGTTGCCGGATCTGTGGCCGCTGGCGGCGATCTCCGCCGTTACGCTCACCGCCGCCTCCTGGCTTTTCAAGAATCGACTACAGTAAAGGACGATCATGGCGATCCGAACACTGCGCTCTCTCGCGCTTGCCTCGCTCGGCTGCACGCTGGCCGGGTGCGCCGTCGGGCCGAACTTCCTCGAGCCAAAGCCGAACGTGCCGGCCCAATGGTCGGCGACTGCGATGGGCAACGGCACCGAGGGGGCGGCGCACGTGACCGCGCAGCGCGCGCAGACGGTCGCGTGGTGGTCGAGCTTCCACGACTCCACGCTGACCTCGCTGGTGCAGCAGTCGGCGGCACAGAACCTCGACGTCAAGCAGTCGATGCTGCGTATCGAGGAGGCGCAGGCGCAGGCCGCGGTGGTGGCGGGCGGTCTCTGGCCGAGCCTCTCGGCCAACGCCTCCTGGTCGCGCCAGCGGCTGAGCACCAACACTCCCAACGGTGCGATATTCGGCCTGCATTTCCCGGGGCTTCCTCCTACGCTGGTCAATCCCTACAACCAGTACCAGCTCGGCCTCGGTGCCTCCTGGACGCTCGATCTTTTCGGTACCGAGCGGCGCGCGCTCGAGGCAGCGGGCGCCGGGATGCAGGCCGCGGTCGAGGGCGAGCATGCGGCGCTGCTCTCGATGATCAGTGACGTGGCGGCCGCCTACATCGACCTGCGCGGCGCGCAGGCTCGCCGCGCCATACTCGAGCGCAGTCTCGCGACTCAACGCAATCTCCTGCAGCTCACGCGCGATCGGCACAGCGCGGGCTTGACCTCCGATCTCGATGTGCAGAACGCCACGGCCGAGGTCGGCACGACTCAGGCCGAGGTGCCGCTCGCCGATCGCGAGATCACGGTCGACATCAACGAGCTGAGTCAGCTCATGGCGAAGCCGCCGGAGACGCTGCGGGCGCAGCTCGGCCAGGCGCGGCCCGTTCCTCCGGTTCCGCCGCTCGTCCCCATCGGGTTGCCCTCGGACCTCGCCCGCCGCCGGCCCGACATTCGCCAGGCCGAGGCCAGTCTGCACGTCGCCACGGCGGAGATCGGCGTCGCGATCTCCAACTACTTTCCGAAGCTGACGCTCACCGCCGCGGGCGGATTGCAGTCGGAGGGACTCTCGCAACTGATCGAGACGGCGAGCCGCTTCGCCACGCTGGGTCCGGCGATCGAGCTGCCGATCTTCGAGGGTGGGCGGTTGCGCGCTACGGTGCGGCTGCGACGGGTCAAGGCCAAGGAGGCCGCCGTGGTGTACGCGCAGACAGTCCTCGCAGCGTTGAATCAAGTGGAGGACGCGTTGGCGGCGTATGGCTCGGA
>DASVWT010000181.1:0-8924 GCA_036393055.1 Steroidobacteraceae bacterium | reverse complement strand
CGGACAGCTCGGCTTCGTCCGGCTCAACATCGCGACCATCAAGGACGAGCGGGCGGGCGCCCCTTGAACGACTTGGCGGGCCGCCGGCCGCCGTCCGAGCCGGCGAGCGTGCTGGCCACTTATCGGCGGCTGCTCGGCTATCTCAAGCCGCACAAGGCCGCCTTCGCGCTCGGTATCCTGGGCGGCACGATCTACGCGCTCTCGACGGCGAGCTTCGCGTGGCTCGGCAAGAAGTTCGGTGACGGGACCTTCACCCATCCAGACCCGCGGATGGTCTATTTGATCCCGATTGCGTTGGTGATCATCTTCATCGGCCGCGGCGTCGGCTCCTTCACCCAGACTTACTTCATGGGATATGTCGGGCGCAGGATCGTCAAGCGGCTGCGAGGGGAGGTGTTCCGCAGCGTTCTCGATCTGCCGGCGGCCTACTTCGACAGCGCCTCCACCGGGACGCTGCTCTCGCGGCTCACCTACAACAGCGAGCAGGTGGGCCAGGCCTCCACCGACTCGATCGTCATCATGGTGCGCGCGGCGCTCACGGTGATCGGCGACATATTCTTCATCTTCTGGTTCAACTGGCGCCTGGCGCTGATCGCGCTCGCCACGGGGCCGCTCGCCGCCTGGCTGATCTCCGTGGTCAATCGAAACTTCCGGCGCTACGGCCGGCGGATCCAGGATTCGATGGGCGATGTCACGCGCATCGCCAAGGAAGGCTTCGAGGCGCCGCGCCTCGTGAAAGTGTACGAGGCGCAGCCGCACCTGCGGGCGCAGTTCGAGGCGGTGAACGAGCACAACCGCCGCTCGTACATGAAGCTGATCCTCACCCGCGGGCTCGCCAACCCGACCGTGCAGCTGGTGACCGCGTTGGGAGGCGCGCTGGTTCTCGGGCTCGCCATCCGCGATACCGTCGACGGGCGCATGACACCCGGAGACCTGCTCGGGTTCTTCGTCGCCCTCACGAGCATCGCGCAGCCGCTGCGCGAGCTGGTGAGTGTCGCCGACCCGGTGCAGCAGGGTGTCGCCGCGGCCGAGAGCCTGTTCGAGCTCATCGACGAGCCGCCGGAACCGGCCGGCGGCGGCTATGTCGTCGGCCGGGCGCGCGGCGATGTCGAGTTTCGCGACGTAACGTTCTCCTATCCGAAGGGCGAGCGGCCGGCGCTGCGCGGCGTCTGCCTGGAAGCTCCTGCAGGCTCGAGCCTCGCCATCGTGGGGCGCTCGGGCAGCGGCAAGTCGACGCTGGTGAGCCTGCTGCCGAGGTTTTACGATGTCGTCCGCGGCTCCATCCTCATCGACGGTCGTGACATCCACGAATATGACCTGCGCAGCCTGCGAGCGCAGATTGCCGTCGTCAGTCAGGATGTCACGCTCTTCGACGACACGATCCGCAACAACATCGCCTTCGGCCGCAAGGTGTCGGAAGCCGACCTGCTGCGGGCGGCCGAGGCGGCGCACGTGCTGGAGTTCACCTCAGGCCTGCCGGCCGGGCTCGACACCGTGGTGGGCGATCGCGGCGTGTTGCTGTCTGGAGGCCAGCGCCAGCGCATCTCGATCGCGCGGGCGCTCCTCAAGAATGCGCCGATCCTGATTCTGGACGAAGCCACCTCGGCGCTCGATACCGAGGCGGAGCGGCACATCCAGGCGGCTCTGGCGCAGCTCGTGCGCGACCGCACGACCTTCGTGATCGCGCACCGGCTGTCGACCGTGGAGCAGGCCGACAGGATCGTGGTCATGGACGCGGGCGCAGTCGTCGAGAGCGGCACCCACGCGCAGCTGCTGGCGCTCGATGGGCGCTACGCGCAGCTCTACAGGCTGCAGTTCGCCGACTGAAAGTGCATGCAAGTGCGGCTCTCAAAGCTCTGGTATGAGGAGCCGCCCCGGATCTCGGCGCTGCAGCCCCTTTCCTGGCTTTACGGCGCGCTCGTCTCGTTGCGGCGCAAAGCATACGCGCGCGGCTGGGCACGATCGCAGGGTGTCGGCAGGCCCGTGATCGTCGCCGGCAACCTGACCGTCGGCGGCACCGGCAAGACGCCGCTCACCATCTGGCTTGCCCGCCAGTTGCGGCAGCGCGGATACGAGGTCGGTCTGGTATCGCGCGGATACGGACGCGAGCGCGGTGATCTGCGCGTGGTCACGCCGGATTCGCGCTGGCAGGAAGTCGGCGATGAGCCGCTGCTCCTCCATCGACGCACCGGCTGCACGACGGCGGTCGCGAGCGACCGGGTTGCCGCAGCCTCGGAGCTGGTCGCGCGCGGCGCGCAAGTCATCCTGGCGGACGATGGGCTGCAACACCTGCGGATGAGGCGCGACTGTGAGATCGTGGTGATCGACGGCACGCGCGGCCTCGGCAACGGCCGCGTGCTGCCGGCCGGACCGTTGCGCGAGAGCGGCTCCCGGGTGTGGGCAGCCGACGCCCTGGTGGTGAATGGCGGGGTGGAAGGCGAGCCGGTTCGTGGGCTTCCGCCAGAGGCTGCCGCCGTGGCGCTCAGGATGCGGCTGGTGGCGGGGCAGGCACGGCAGGTGACCGGCGCGGGGCACGCCCAGCCGCAGCCGCTCGAGGCCTTTCGCCGGCAGCCTGTGCACGCCGTTGCCGGGATCGGCAATCCGGGGCGCTTCTTCGCCGATCTGCGCGCCCGCGGTCTGCAGCTCATCGAGCATCCCTTCCCCGATCATCACGCCCTCTCGTCGGCCGACCTCGACTTCGGCGACGGCCTGGCGGTGCTCATGACCGAGAAGGATGCCGTAAAATGCGGGCAGCCCGCGAGCCCCCGGCTCTGGTACGTGCCGGTCGAAGCGGCTTTCAGCGAAGCCGACTCGCGCCGGCTGCTCGAGGCCGTGACGCGCGCGATCGACTCCTTCATCCCTGCCGGAGGTTAGACACCCGATGGACGCCCGCCTGCTCGACATTCTGGCCTGTCCGGTCTGCAAGGGATCGCTCGTCTACCGGCGCGAGGCGCAGGTGCTCGTCTGCCGCATGGACCGGCTCGCTTATCCGATCCGCGACGAGGTGCCGATCATGCTGGAGGAAGAGGCGCGGCAGCTGACCGCCGACGATCCGCTCCTCGAGCGCTGAGTGTCCAGCTCATTTCATGTCGCCATCCCCGCGCGTCACGGCTCGACGCGGCTGCCGGGGAAGATGCTCTTACCGATTCGCGGAAAGCCGATGTTGCAGTGGGTTTACGAGCGCGCCTGCGCCTCGGGTGCCCGCGACGTGTTGGTGGCGACGGATGATGCGGCGATTGCGGCCGCTGCGCACGGATTCGGCGCGATCGCCCGCATGACATCGGCCGCACATGCCTCCGGAACCGACCGCCTCGCCGAGCTCGCCGCGATCGAGCGCTGGCCGGAGGCCGACATCGTGGTCAATGTGCAGGGGGACGAGCCGCTCATCCCGCCGGCGCTCATCCGTCAGGTTGCCACCCTGCTGGACTCGGACCCCCAGGCTGCCATGGCCACGCTGGTAACGCCCGTGGAGTCGCTGGCGGAATTTCTCGATCCCAACGCCGTGAAAGTGGTTGCCGATGAGAAGGGCAGGGCGCTCTACTTCAGCCGCGCGCCGGTCCCGTGGAATCGCGATGGCGCTGCGGCGGGACTGTCCACTCAGCGCGTATTCGTCGGCGCGCGCCGTCATGTGGGGATATACGCCTACCGGGTAGGCGCGTTGCAGCGTCTCGCATCGCTCCCTCCCACGGCGCTGGAGAAGACGGAAAAGCTGGAGCAGCTGCGCGCATTGGAGAATGGCCTGACGATACGTGTCGCCGACGCCGTGGACCGGCCGGGACCCGACGTGAATACGGCTGCAGACCTGGATCGGGTGGCGAGGCTGCTGCCGGATTGATCGCCGCCCGAATGCTATATTCGTAAAATCGGCGGGGGAGAGGTTGTCAACCCGCGATTTGCCCCCACGTTCAAGCAGGCGAGCGGGCTCGCGTAACGGAAAGGCCATGGGTATCAAATCGTTGCAGGAATCCACGACCCTCCGAGGCATTGCCGGGTTGGCTGCCTTTTCGGTCATTGCCCTCGCCCTCGCGGGCTGCGCGACCGCCCCACCACCCCGGCCGCGCCCCCCGCCGGTGGCCTATGCCGGCCCGCCGCCGCCCAATACCACCGTCTATGCCTATCCGCAGAACGGCCAGTCGGCCGACCAGCAGAGCCGCGACCGCTACGAGTGCAGCCTCTGGGCGGTCCACCAGACCGGCTTCGATCCCAGTGCGCCCAACGTGCCTCCGCAGTACCGGGTGGTTGCGAGCGGCCCGCCGCCGGGCACCGGCACCGCGATAGGGGCCATAGCCGGTGCGGTGCTCGGCGCCGCCATCTCGGGGCCCTATGACCGGGGCGCCGGGGCGATTTTCGGCGGCCTCACCGGCGCGATGATCGGCAGCGCGAGCGATGCCTCGCGCGTGCAGCAGAACGAGATGGAGATGAATGCGCAGGAGCGGCAGCAGGCAGCCGCGATGGCGGAGAAGGCATCGGATTACCGCCGGGCACTCAGTGCCTGCCTCTCCGGGCGGGGCTACAGCGTAAAATAGCGGCGTCGTGAGGATCCTCTTCGTTTGCCTCGGCAATATCTGCCGCTCGCCGACAGCGGAGGTGGTGTTTCGCGCCATCGCGTCCCGCGAGGCGCCAGACATCATGTTGGAAGTCGACTCCGCCGGCACGGCGGGGTATCACGTTGGGGAGCTGCCCGATGGGCGCACGCGCCGCGCCGCGGCCCGGCGAGGTTACGACCTCTCGGCGCTGCGTGCACGGGTGGTCGAGCCCCGGGACTTCGAGTATTTCGACCTCATCCTCGCCATGGACCGGGAGAATCTGCGTGCATTGGAGCGCCGCTCGCCGCCGCAGGCGCGCGAGCGCCTGCGGCTGTTTCTGGAATTTGCGCCGCAGGCCGGCATCAGCGAGGTGCCGGACCCTTACTATGGCGGACCCAACGGCTTCGAGGACGTGCTCGACCTGATCGAGGCCGCTTCCCGCGGCCTCATCCAGCACCTGCGCCGCCGTACGCAGGCGGCCTGAAAGCGGCCTATTCCTCCGGCCCGCGGCTACCGCCCGAGGCCGCCTGCTCGCCAGGGGCCGACGACCAGACCACATAGGGCTTCGTTTCCCGCGGAGAATGGCTTTCCGCCGGAGGAGGCGCAGGCTCGAAATGCGCCAGAGGCGCCGCCGGCTCCTCATGACGATGGGGAGCCTCGCGAGGCTCCCTCGCTTCCCGCGGCGGCTCCGGCGGAGCAAACGATTCCCTCTGAGAAGCTGGCTCGCGGTGGTGCTCGTATGCACCGTTGGAAGTAGTGCTGTCGGAGGGCGCGGCTGCTGCGCCCTCATGACTCGCGGCAGGCGCTCCGGTGAGACCGGAAGGCTCGCGTGCGGCTGCTTCCCGGTCGCGGCCGCCGCCGCCGCCCCGGCCACCACGGCGGCCTCTGCGCCGGCCCCGCCGCTCGCCGCGCTCGGGGCGATCGCCCGAGCCCTGGCGCTGCTCTCGCTGCTCCGCGCCTGCCTGGATGCCGGAGCGCGGCTCCTCCGCTGTCGACGGCGTCGGCGCGCTCATGCCCGACTCTGCGGGCCGCTGGCCGACATCCCGATCCCTTGGCCGTCTATCGTGATCCCGGTCGTGCTCGCGCCGGCTGCGATCGTGTCCATCATTGCTGCGTCCTTCGGCGCGCCGGCCGTCCCCGTGACCGCGGCGCTGGCCGCCCTCGGAGCGGCGCGGCTGGCGGGAATGCTCCCGGCGCCCGTCGCGACGCCTCTCGCCACCGTCATGTGAGCGATGGGCGGAGCCGCTTGCCGGCGCCGCGGCCGGCTGGGCCGCTTCGGCCACAGGCGCGGACTGTATGGATTCCGTCTCACCCGCAAAGAGCTTCTTGAACCATCCGCGCAGGCCGCCGTTGGCCCGATGCTCCGCCGCGGCAAGCTCCTCCGGAGCAGGCGCTGCCGCAACGGGTGTCGGATGCGACACCATCGGCGCAGGCGTGCTCGGCAACAGCGCCGCCACGGCCGGGACTTCCGCGGGCGGCCGCTTGTCGCGGGCGCTGCCGGGCTCGGCCGGCTCCGGCGCCGCGGGCATGAGGTAGCTGGTCTGCCGGTTCTCCGGCAGATCGGCCTCATCGTCCCTGACCCGCCTGATGGAATAGCCCGGCGTCTGCATGTTGGGGTTCGGGACGATCACGAGCTCGGCCGAGCTGCGATCCTCCAGTGTGCGCAGCCACTCGCGCTTCTCGTTGAAGAGGTACGTGGCGACCTCGACGGGAAGCTGCGCAATCACCCGCGTGGTGCGGTCCTTGCGCAGCTCCTCCCCGATCAGCCGCAGGACCGCCAGGGTCATCGACTCCACGCTGCGGATGCTGCCGATGCCGACGCAGCGCGGGCAGACGATGTGGCTGGACTCCCCGAGCGAGGGGCGCAGCCGCTGGCGCGACATCTCCAGCAGCCCGAAGCGCGACAGCTTGCCGATCTGGATCCGCGCACGGTCCATCCTCACCGCATCGCGCAGCCGGTCCTCGACCTCGCGCTGGTTCTTGCTCGACTCCATGTCGATGAAGTCGATGACGATCAGGCCGCCGATGTCGCGAATGCGCAGCTGGCGCGCCACCTCATCGGCCGCCTCGAGATTGGTGTTGAGCGCCGTGGTCTCGATGTCGCTGCCCTTGGTGGCGCGCGCCGAGTTGATGTCGATGGACACCAGCGCCTCGGTGTAGTCGATGACGATGCTGCCGCCCGAGGGCAGCTGCACCTTGTGCGCGTAGGCGGACTCGATCTGGCTCTCGATCTGATAGCGCGTGAAGAGCGCGATGTCATCGGAATAGAGCTTCAGCCGCCGCTGCGCATCCGCGGGCATGAAGCGCTGCATGTACTCCTGCGCCTTCTGGAAGGCGGCCGGGTCGTCGACCAGCACCTCGCCGATGTCATCGGAGAGGTAGTCGCGCAAGGACCGCGTGACCGCATCGCTCTCCCGGTAGACGAGGAACGGTGCGGACCGGTCCTTGGCCGCGGCCGCGATCTGCTCCCACTGCGCGTTGAGGTTGTCGAGGTCCCACTGCAACTCCTCGGCGCTGCGCCCGACGCCGGCGGTGCGCACGATCGCGCCCATGCCGTCCGGGATCCTGAGCTGATTCATCACCTCGCGCATCTGATCCCGATCCTCGCCCTCGATGCGGCGCGAGACGCCGCCGGCGCGGGGATTGTTCGGCATGAGCACGAGGAAGCGGCCGGCGAGGCTGAGGAAGGTCGTGAGCGCCGCCCCCTTGTTGCCGCGCTCTTCCTTTTCCACCTGCACGATCAGATCCTGCCCCTCGGAGAGCAGCTCCCGGATGTTCATCCGGCCGCCCTGCGGCTGCTGGCGGAAGAACTCGCGCGAGACTTCCTTCAGCGGCAGGAAGCCGTGGCGCGCGGCGCCGTAGTCGACGAAGCAGGCCTCGAGGGAGGGCTCTATGCGGGAGATACGGCCCTTGTAGACGTTGGCTTTCTTCTGTTCGCGGGAGGGAATCTCGATGCTGAGATCGAAGAGCTTCTGTCCATCAACCAGCGCGACCCGCAACTCCTCTTCCTGAGTCGCATTCACGAGCATTCTTTTCATGTGCCCCTACTATCTGATGCAGGGCCGGCAAGCAGGCGGGAGGCCGCGGCGCCAGGACGCCACGGCGGCGAAGATTCCTCACACTCGGCGCACGCGCTCGAGTCTCGCTGTACGAGTCGATGCCCGCCTCGCGAGGGGCGGGGTGCCGGAAAAACTTCGGTGCTCTCAAACTATGCCGCGGCCCGCGGAACCCTGAGCGGAGGGGTTCGACGCCGGCTGCGCGATCTTGTCGGCCCAATACGATGGCCTCTTCAGGGAGGTCCAACTAACATGCGGCGCGGTACGCCGCTTACCATTGGCGCGTCCAAACTGTGGACGGCGCGCGGAGTATACTTCAAAGATTACTGTAGAAACAGCGCCTTACATTGAGGATGCACGTGCCTGAGGACGATACCCGGGTTTCCCGGGGTGAAACCACCTGCCCGGACCCCGTCCGGGCGGGGGAAAACCGGGGCCGGGGCCATGGGGTACGGCACTTCGAGGTCGAGGAAGGGGAGGCCGGGCAACGGCTGGACAAATATCTGGCCCGCCGCCTGGGCGATGTGCCCCGCACCAGGATATTCCGCATCATTCGCAAGGGCGAGGTGCGCGTCAACGGCCGGCGTGCTGGGCCGGAAGCGCGGCTGAGCGCCAACGACAAGGTCCGTGTGCCGCCTCTGTGGGAGCAGCCGGAGCCGGGTACCCGGATTCAGCGCGGGCCGCCCGCAACAATGATCGAAGCCGTCGCACGAGCGATCGTGCAGGAGACCGACCGGCTGCTCGTCCTCGACAAGCCGGCGGGTATCGCGGTGCACGGCGGCAGCGGCATCAGCTTCGGGGTGATCGAAGCTCTGCGGGCACTGAAGCCCGGTGAGCCGCTGGAGCTGGTGCACCGCCTGGACCGGGATACGAGCGGCTGCCTCCTGGTCGCGCGGGACCCCGCGACCCTGCGTACCGTCCACGCGCTGCTGCGGGAGGGGCAGTGCGAGAAGCGCTACCTGGCGCTGATCAGCGGGAAATGGGACCTCGGCCATAAGCGGATCGACGTCCCGTTGCGCACCGATACCCGGGTGGGCGGCGAGCGTACCGTGCGCGCGGATGCCTCGGGCAAGCCCTCGGTCAGCGAGTTCCGTCCGGTGCAGTTCTTCGGCAAGCTCGCCACCCTGATGGAGGTCGCGCTGCATACCGGCCGTACCCATCAAATCCGTGTGCACGCGAGCTATGCCGGGCATCCCGTCGCGGGCGATGAGAAGTATGGCGACGACGAATTCAACGCGCGGATGCGCGAGCTCGGACTGGCGAGGATGTTCCTGCACGCCCACATCATGAGCTTCGATTGGCCGCAGGGCGGCACGTTCAGCGCCAGCGCGCCTTTGCCTCA
>DASVWT010000180.1:0-2841 GCA_036393055.1 Steroidobacteraceae bacterium | reverse complement strand
GGCAGCCACGTCAGGCCACCGCCGCGCGAACGTCGGGCTCTTCGAGCACCTGATCGAGAGTGCGCCCGAGACGCTCGAACAGCAGCTCGAACTCGCGCGGGCCGTAACAGAGTGCCGGCGCAAATCCGAGAATGTTGTCGGTGAATGCCCGGAAGATGAGTCCGTTGGCATATGCCGCGCGCGCGATGCGGTCACTCAGACGCAGCGACGGCTCGAAGCGGCGGCGGCTCGCCTTGTCGGCGACGAGCTCGAGCGCCCCCAGCAGTCCCCGCTGGCGGGCATCTCCGACCAGAGGATGGCGCAACAGATTCTGCAACCCCTCCTCGAAGAGCGGTGCCTGCGCGATGCCGTTGGCGAGCAGTCCGCCCTCGTGATAGAGCCGCAGCACTTCCAGCGCCACGGCAGCGCTCACCGGATGTGCGGAATAGGTCTGTCCATGCCCGATGGGCGCATCTTCCGCGGCGCCACCCGCGATCGTCTCGTACACCGCTTCCGACATGAGCACCGCGCCCATCGGCAGGTAGCCCGCGGTGAGACCCTTGGCGACCGTCATCAGATCGGGCTCGACGCCCTCGGCCTCACACGCGAACAGCGGGCCCGTGCGTCCGAATCCGGTGATGACCTCGTCGACCACGAAGAGGATGCCGAGCTCGCGGCACGTTTCCGACATCGCCTTGAGCCAGCCCCGCGGCGGCACGAGGACACCGCCGGAGCCCCGCACCGGCTCGCAAAAGAACGCCGCTACCCGCTCCGGGCCGATCTCCTGCACCTTCGTGCGCAGCGCAGCCACCGAGGCGGCGATGATCGCCTGCGGGTCGCTGCCGACGGGGCTCCGATAGGGATAGGGACATGGGATGTGGTGTTGATTCGGGCGTGGTACATCGAAGTAGCGATGAAACGCCGTAAGTGCCGTCAGTCCCGCGCCCGCGACGGAGGAGCCGTGATAGCCGCGTTCCAGAGCGATGAAGTGCTTGCGATCAGCCGCGCCGCGCGCGTTCTGATAGTGGACGATATAGCGGACTGCCGCATCCACCGCGTCGGAGCCGCCGAGCGTGAAGTAGACGCGCCGCAACGATCGGGGCGCCAGCTCTACGAGCCTCGCAGCCAGGCGAATGGCCGGCTCGGAGCTGAAATGGAAGTAGCCCGTCGCATACGGCAGCCGGGCCATCTGCTCCGCGGCGGCGCGCACGATGCTTTCGTGCCCATAGCCGACGTTGACACACCAGAGGCCCGAGAACGCATCGAGCAGCTCCTTGCCTTCGCTGTCGCGCAGGTAGGCGCCATGGCCGGACTCCAGGATCGTGGGTCCCCGCCTCTCGTGCTCGCGGAAGCTCACGAGTGGATGGATGAGATGCTTGCGATCGAGGTCCGTCAGTGAAGGTTTGGTCATGATGCGTCAGTGCGATGCGGCGCGCCGGATGGCTGATGGGCCTATCTTATGAAGGCCGCCCAGGACGGGTGTCCCGCAGAGCGTCGCGGGAGACGAACGTCATTGCGTTCTTCACGATCCGGTGGAATTTTCTGCCGCAGGGCCTCGCACGCACCGCCGGGGGATCGTAGCCGGAGCCTCGAGTCATTCCGGGACGCCGATCGAAATCCGCTGACGAGCTCTGCCCAGCCTGCCGATTCCATGAAAAACGGAATAAAGGCCCTCATTGCGGCGCGAAACCGCAACATAATGGCTGTGACCCCGCGGTAGGCTGTCGACGTCTGGCACTCCGACCCATCCCGTCGTGGACGCGAGCGTCGACACCCAGGTACGAGACCAGACCAGTGACCACTGAAAATACCGATTGCTTTTACATCGACGGACATTGGCAACCGTGCGCGACGTCAGTGCGCGCGCCTGTCGTGAACCCCGCCACGGAAGAGGCTGTCGGCCACATCGCATTGGGTGGGTCGAAGGACGTGGATGCGGCAGTGGCCGCGGCACGCCGTGCGTTCCCGCTCTTCTCGCAGACCTCTCCCACGGCGCGCGCGGCGCTTCTGGAGCGCATCCTGAGCCTGCTGCAACAGCGCGCCGAAGCCTTCGTGGATGCGCTCGTCACGGAGATGGGCGTCGCGATCTCCTATGCGCGCTCGGCCCAGGTGCCGTTCGCGGTTGAGCACGTGCGCGTGGCGGCGGACGTCTTGCGCAATTATCGGTTTCTCGCCCTCCGCGGCACGACGGCGCTCGTCCGGGAGCCGATCGGTGTCTGCGGGCTCATCACACCGTGGAACTGGCCGCTCTACCAGATCGCGGCGAAGGTCGCGCCCGCCTTTGCCGCGGGGTGCACGGTCGTGCTGAAGCCAAGCGAGCTGTCGCCGCTGAGTGGGCTACTGTTCGCGCAGGTCGCGCATGACGCCGGCGTTCCCGCCGGGGTATTCAATCTGGTCAACGGCACGGGTGACGGGGTGGGCGCCCCCTTGGCGGCACACCCGGATGTCGACATGATCTCCTTCACCGGGTCGACCCGTGCGGGCGTGCTCGTGGCGCAGACCGCGGCGCAGACCGTCAAAAGAGTGGTGCAGGAGCTGGGCGGAAAATCCCCCAATGTGCTCCTGGAGGATGCGGACTTCGCTGGCAGCGTTGTGAAGGGAGTCGCCGCGGCATTTCGCAATGCCGGACAATCGTGCAGTGCGCCGACCCGCATGCTGGTACCCGCCGCACGGCTGGAGGAAGTGGAGACGCTTGCGATGGATGGTGCCGCGGGTATTCGTGTCGGCGATCCGCGGCTCGAATCAACGACACTCGGCCCGATCGCGAACGCGGCCCAGTATCGCCGCGTTCAGTCGATGATTGCCGCCGGAATCGATGACGGCGCCCGGTTGCTCTGTGGCGGAGCCGGCCGGCCGCAGGGC
>DASVWT010000179.1:0-10277 GCA_036393055.1 Steroidobacteraceae bacterium | reverse complement strand
AGATCGAGGCGAGCCTCAAGGACGGTGTGTTGACCGTGCGCATCCCGAAGCGCGCAGAGCTGCGGCCGCGGAAAATCGAGGTACAGGCAGTCTGACGGTCCACACCACGGGGCGCCACGGGCCTCGAGCGGCCCGTGGCGTTCCGCGCTGCGGCTATTCGTTCGCCCGGGTCCGGCCGTCGGAAGCGGTTCGGACCTGCTTGCGAAGGAGATTCCGCAGTTGGTCCGGATCCACTGGCTTGGTGAGGTGGGTATCGAAGCCCGCTTCGAGCGCATGGCGCTTGTCATCCTGCGAGCCCCAGCCCGTGAGCGCGATCAGGCAGGTGTTGACACCACCACGCTGGCCGCGGATCGCCCGGGCGACCGCGTATCCGTCAAGCTCCGGCATTCCAATGTCGAGCAGGGCTACATCGGGGCGCAATGTTTCGGCGGCCGTCAGGGCGGCGCGACCATCGTACACCGCCCTAACTTCGTATCCATCCATCGATACCAACATCGCCATGCTGTCCGCGGCATCGTGGTTGTCGTCAGCGATCAGCACACGCAGCGTGCCGTGCGGGATCACCGACGACTCCTGTTGGGCGGGCTGCTCACTCTCAGGCGCAGCTTCGAATGGTAGGGCGATGACGAAACGGCTGCCCTGGCCTGCACCGCCGCTCTGTGCTTCTACAGTCCCCCCGTGCAGCTCCGCGAGGCCTTTGACGAGGGCGAGGCCCACGCCCAGGCCTCCCTCGGAGCGACCGATTGCCGAGGGAATCTGCGAAAACATGGTGAATAAACCCCCGAGCTGCCCGGCCGGAATGCCGATGCCATTGTCCTGGACCGCGATCGTGAGCCGCTCCTCGAGGCGAGCCGACAGCTCGATCCTGCCGCCCGGATCGGTGTATTTCGCCGCATTGGTCAAGAGGTTGGACAGTGCCTGAGCGAGCCTCACCGGATCCCCGATGAACGGCGGGATGTCCGGCGGGAGGCGGATATGCAGCGCGTGCTTCTTCTTCTCGACCAGCGGCCGCGCAGTCTCGATGGCGGCATCCACCACGCTTTGCAAGGTGCAGATCCGCTTGCGCAACTGCAACTTGCCCTGGCTGATGCGCGTCAGCTCCAGCAGATCGTCCAGGAGCGATGCCATGTGCGCCGCCTGGCGCTGGATGACGGTCTGGGTCCAACGCAGTTGCATGGGCGTGAGTCGCGGTGACCCCAGCACTTCCGCCGCATTGCGGATGGGCGCGAGCGGATTTCTGAGCTCGTGCGAGAGCGTGGCGAGAAACGCATCCTTGTGCCGGTCGGTCTCGCGCAGCGCGGCGATGGCGCGCTGCAGCCGCTCCTCGCTGTCGCGCAGCGCGACTTCCCGCGTGCGCTGCGCTTCGAGGAGGTCTCGGATCTGATATTGCCGCCGGCGCGAGCGCAACGCCGCTTCAATGCTGCGCAGGAGCGTCGCTGTGCCGAGCGGCCGCTCCAGCAAAATGACGCTGCCGGCAGCCGCCGCGAGGATGTCGATGATGTGGGTCGAGCGCTCGCCGGCCCTTGCGAGCAGGATCACGGGCAGTTCGGACCATGCAGGCTGCCGCTCGAGGCTGCCGAGCAATGCCGGAACGTGCTGTGGGTCGAGGGACTCCTCCGCAAGCAGCAAGGCTCCAGCCCCCTGCTCGACTGGTGCTGTGGTCTCGTGAATCCCACTGCATACCTGGGCAAGGTGTCCGTGCGCTTCCAGCAGCTCGACGATGGCGATGGCGTCGCGCCCCAGTGGCGCGACGATCAGGACGCGGAGCGCATGCGCCTCATTAGGCATCGGTGTGCTTCAGCAAGCGCTCGCCATCGCCCTGAAGCTCGGGCGATCCGCTCAGGATGTGCCGAAATTCATGCAGCGGTGCACCGACCCGAATGCCGCGGCCGGGCTCCAGCAGGAACTCCCGAATCGTGCGCTCATGCGGGCCGCTGCGCTTCTTGACGATCGACAGCGCCGTGCGAATGGCTCCAGCCGCCTCGAAGAACCGCAGATTGAGCACGGTGTCCGCCAGGTAGCTGATATCGATGGGCGCATCACCGGAGAGGATTCCATGGTATGTGAGGACGAATAGCGTGAGCACGCCGCGCTGGTTGAGGTAGGTGGACAGCTCGTGCAGCTGGGTGTTGAGATAGCGCTCACCCGGCATGGCATTCAAATAGCCATTCAGCGTGTCGATGGCGACCAGCCTGCTGCCGCTGTCCACGCCTCGAACCACTCGGTCGGCGAATTCCCCGGGAGAAATCTCGGCGGGATCGATCTGCTGCAGCGTGATCAGGCCGTCGCGCACGTACTGGGGGAATGCGAGGCCGAGCTTCTCGGCCCGGTCGAGGGCGATCCCGACCGTTTCATCGAAACAGAAGACGTGGCTCCGCTCTCCCTGGGAGGCGAGCTGTGTCGCGTACTGCAGCGCAAGGGTCGACTTGCCGGTGCCGGCCTGGCCCTGAATCAGCGTCGTACTGCCGCGGTCGAGCCCGCCGCCGAGCAGCTGGTCCAGCTCCTTGATCCCGCTCGGTACCGGCTCGCGGGAAAAGAACGTCCGGTGCTCCGCGGCGGTGAGACGCGGAAAGACTTGCAGGCCGCCGGTCTCGATCACGTAGTCGTGGTAGCCCTCGCGAAATCGGACGCCCCGGACCTTCATGATCCTAAGCCGGCGGCGCGACCTGCCATAGTCTGGCGAGAGCTGCTCCATCTCGAGCACCCCGTGCGCCAGGCTCAAGACGTGTGGATCGGTTCCGGCACGGCCCGCACCCATCTTGTCGTCCAGCAGCAGCACGGTGCAGCCGCGCAGCGCGAGCTCCTGCTTCAGGCTGAGCAGCTGCCGGCGATAGCGCAAGGGTGTCTCGGCGAGCAGGCGGAACTCGGACAGCGAGTCGAATACCACGCGCACCGGCTGGTGCTTACGGATCTCTCCGAGCAGCAGTGCCGTGACCTTGTTGAGCTCGACCTCGCCTGGATGAAAGACGGTGGTCTGGGATTCCGGCCGCAGGAGTGTCTCGATGGCGGATAGCTCCAGCAGCGGGATGTGCTCGAGCGACCAGCCGTGAGAGTCCGCAACCCGCTCGAGCTCCGCCCGGGTCTCGGCGAGCGTGATGTAGAAGGCCAGCTCGCCCTCCCGCAGTCCTGCCAGCAGGAATTGCAGCGCCAGCGTCGTCTTGCCGGAGCCGGGATCCCCCTGTACGAGATAGACGCAATTGCGCGGCAACCCGCCGCCGATGAGGCGGTCGAGGCCATCGATTCCGGTGCGGCACAGGTTTGCATTCGCCGCGGGAGCTGGAGCATCGGTCATGAGGAGCTGTTTACTGAGGTAGATCGAAGGTTGGTTAGTCAGTGTCAATGAAGGGTACTGTTTCCCTCAAGCGGGACGCTGAGCTTGACCGTATCGGGCTGCTACTGGGCTGCAGCGCTCCGAGGCTTCACGAATTTCAGCATGTACTGGTCGGTGTGTCCCTGCACCGACTTGTCGAAGACCGATTTGGTGTGATCGTCCGTCGTGCGGTGCAGCGCATCGTCTTCGCCGACCAGCCTGAAGCCTGCCGCCTCCACCTCGCGTATCACCTGCGATTTCCGGATGCGATGCAGCTTTGCGATCTGCGCCTCGCCCGTACCGGGATTGGCCTGATGGTCGAGGATGAAATAGATGCCGCCCGGCTTCAGCGAGTCATAGACGTGCCTGTTGAAGGCTGCCATGTCGACAGGGCCGTATTTGGCGATGTGCAGGTCGTGATAGTTCTGGGTGATCCAGGCGAGATCGACCTTCTCCGGTAAACTGAACTCGCCGAATTTCCGCAGCTGTATGGAAACGTTGTGATCCGGTACCGCGGCGGCCATCCTGGCATCCGAGCCGTCGTCCCACTTGGCATTCTCGATCCCGTAGATGTGACCGCTAGCCCCGACGACATCGCTCAATGACCGGGTGAAATATCCGCCGCCGGGATACAACTCGGCAACCTTCATGCCTGGCCTCACGCCGGCGAAGGCGATCGTCTCCGCCGGCAGGCGCAGCGGGTCGCGCGCGGTATCGGCCGCCGGGCGGGTGGTATCCGCCACCGCCTTGGCCACGTAATCCGGAATGGTCACGGCCATCGCCGCGCCACCCAGAGGCAGCATCAATAGGGCGGTGCCCAGCGCGATTTTTTTCATGGCAGTCTCCGCGGAGGTTGGGGCGGGATTGTAATATGTTCAGTGCCGGGTGAGGCTGGGGCGCTCGAGGCGTATCCTCGGCGGCGGGCGGCGGGCGGAGGACGGGACGGATGGAAGGCGAGCCAATCAATCGGCTGCTGGTGGTCGACGACGAGGCGACGCAGGTCGAGGCGCTGTGCCGCACTCTCGAGGATGAGGGCTACTCGGTTGAGGGATTCACCGGCACCGGGCCCGCGCTCGGCGCGCTGCGGGCCGGCTCCTTCGACATCGTCCTGACGGACCTCACCATGCCGGGCATGGACGGCATCGCCTTTCTGAACGCCGCCCGCCAGATTGACCCCGGCCTTGCGGGGATCGTCATGACGGGCCACGGCAGCATCGCAACCGCTGTGCAGGCGATGAAGGCGGGCGCCATCGATTACATCCTGAAGCCCTTCGATCTGCGCGTCATCCTGCGCGTCCTGGAGCGCACGCAGGCCATGCTGCGGTTGCGCCGCGAGAATGCGGCTCTTCTGGAGCGGCTGTCACTGCGGACCGTGGAGCTGGAGACCGCCAATAGCGAGTTGCATGCGGCCAATCGCGAGCTCGCAGCGTTCAGCGATTCCGTCTCACATGACCTGCGCGCACCGCTTCGCACGATCGATGGCCTGCTGCACGTCGTACAGGAAGACTTTGGCGCCGGTGCTCCGCCCCAGGCGCGCGGGCACATCGAGGCCATCTCGGCGCAGGCGTCGCGCATGGGAGAGTTGATCGACGATCTCTTGCGCCTCTCGCGCCTCGGCCGCGAGCCGCTGCGCAAGCAACCCGTCGATGTGCGCGGCATGGTGCAGGGAGTTATCGGCGAGCTGCATGCCGCCGAGGCGGCGCGCCGCCTCGATATGACGATCGGTGAGCTTCCGGCCGCACAGGCCGATCCGTCGTTGCTGCGCCAGGTGTGGGTGAACCTCGTGGCCAACGCGCTGAAATTCACGCGCCGCCGCGAGCGCGCCGTGATCGAGATCGGTGGCGCGGCGCGCGCCGGGCAGGCAATTGCCTCGAGCGGCTCGGGGCAGCGAGCGGCGCCGGACCCAGGCGGCCGCCGCCCAGGATGGGCCGAGCAGAAGCTGTATTGTATCAAAGACAACGGCGCAGGCTTCGATCCGCAGCACGCCGCGAGGCTGTTCGGCATTTTCCAGCGCCTGCATGCCGCGAAGGACTTCGAGGGTACCGGGGTCGGCCTGTCGATCGCCCGCCGCATCATCGAGCGCCATGGCGGCAGCATCTGGGCGGAAGGCGAGCCGGATCGAGGCGCTGCGTTCCACTTCACCCTTCCGTGACTTCCTCGGGCGTGAGCCCCGCGGGGATGACATAATCTCCCGCCTCATGCCGCACCGCACATCGCTTTCCCGCTCCGGGATCCCTTGCCTTCTCCTCTGCGCCGCCGCCTCCTTCGCGCTTCCAGCCCACGCGCAGCAGTGGCGCGCGCTCCACGGGCTCGAGCAGCGCGGCGCGCTGGTGTCGGCCGCCGCCATAGATCTCGATGACGGCAATACCGTGATCGAGCAGCTCAATGCCACTAACCGCCTCACGCCGGCCTCGCTGACGAAGCTCACCACCGCCGCGCTCGCCCTGCAGACGTGGCCGGCGGACAAGATGTTCGATACTCACGTCCTCGCCAATGCGCCCATCGTGCGCGGGCGGGTGACAGGCGATCTCATCCTGCAAGGCGCGGGCGACCCGTCGCTCGACGACCAGTCGCTCTGGCAGCTGGCCGCGCAGGTGCGCGGCGCGGGCGTGAAGGCCGTGAGCGGCGACCTCTTCGTCGATCCGGAGCCTTTCGGCGTCGTCACCTGTGAGGCCCAGGATCGCTGTCATGCGCTCGAGAGCAGTGATTCGGCATACAACGCGCCGCTCGCCTCGGTCGGCGTCGATTACGGCAACTGGTGCGTGATCGTGCGGCCCACGGCTGCGGGCAGCGCCGCACTCGTGCGCGGTTGCGGTATCACGCAGCTGCCCATCACCGTACAGGGAGTAGTCCGCACCGTAGCGCGGGGCCGAAAGCAGACATTCTGGGTGGAGCGCCGCACCAGCCCGGCGAGCGCTGACATGCTGCAGGTCGGCGGCGACATTCCGCTGGGCGATGACCAGACGGTCTATCGCTCGATGTCCAACCCTTCGCTCGGCGTCGGACTGTTGCTCAAGGAGACGCTGCACGAGCTCGGCGTCGAGGTCGCGGGTCCGGTCGTCGTGCGCGCCAGCCACCCGCCGGCCGGCAGCTACGCGCTGGGCGATGTGGAGGGGCTCAGCCTGCGCGAGCAGCTGGGGCGCATGCTCCGGTTTTCCAACAACTACATTGCCGATGTCCTCACCATGGACATGGCTTCGAGCGTGGACGATCAACCGCCGCAGGCGCTGGCAACGGCGGGCAGGCTGCTGTCGGATTTCGTGCAGCGTGTCGATGCGCGGTACCGTCCGGCTTCGCTGGTCGCGCCCCCCATCTACAGCGGCAGCGGACTCACCACCGACAACCGGCTGTCCGCCGATGACCTCGTGCGCCTGCTCGCCTATCAGTATCACGATGCGCGCCGGTTCCCGGCGTTCTACGGCGGTCTCGTCGTGCCGCGCGATGCCCCATTCGGCTTTTTGCGCCAGGGCGGTGAGGCCTGGCTCGATCGCGTGGCGCTGAAAACCGGCACCCTGGACAATCCCCGCTCCGTATGCGGCATCGCCGGCTATCTGCGCAAGAAAAATGGCGGCTGGATCGCCTTTGCGGCCATCGTCAATGGCGGTCCGGGCTGGAAGCACGTGCCGCTCTTCCAGGCAATTGCCGCGGAGCGCAGCGACGTCGAGTCGTTGCTTCGGCGCTACTAGCCGGCGCCTAAAAATTACGTCAGAAACATTTCAGCAATCGTTAAGCTCCGCGGCGTAGCGTCCCGCCTCGCATCCATCAGAGGGGGTATGCATGAAGGGCACGATCCGCCGGGTTCCCGGCACAGAAGCTGTTCTCCTGTCCAGCCTGGGTCTCATTTGCGCAACACACGCGGGCGCCCAGACCGCCGATCAGGCATCCATCAAGCCATTGCAGGAAGTAGTGGTCACCGGAACGCTGATTCCCACCAACCCCGATGCGGCGGCGGTGCCGGTCACGACGCTGGATGCGGGCCAACTTCAGCAAACGGGCGTGAGCACCGACACCCTGGCGATGCTCCGCAAAGCCATCCCGGCGTTCGCGGGGCGGAGTAATGCCGGCAACAGCAATGCGCAGAATCAGAATCAATTCACGGCCGGCGGCTCGCAGATCCAGCTCCGTAATCTGCCGACCCTGGTTCTCGTCAATGGCGAGCGCGTCGCCATCGATGCCGTCGGAGGCCTCAACGGCAAGAACTTCGTGGACGTCAGCCAGGTTCCGGCCGCTGCCCTTCAGCGGGTCGACGTACTGACCGACGGCGCATCCTCACTGTATGGCTCGGATGCCATTGGAGGTGTGGTGAACTTCATCTTGAAGCACGACTATCACGGTCTGTCATTCGGGGGTCACTATGGGGGAGCTTCCGGCGATTACCGGGAGCGCTCTGCATTCGTCACGGGGGGCGCTGACGTCGGCCCCCTTAACATCACCGCAACGGCCAGCTATTCGTATTCCTCCCCTCTGTGGCAGGACACCCGCTCGTTCGCGAGCCCCTATTACGGTGCGACCCCCGCGACGGCGCTCCCCGGCGTCGTAGGAGCGGGCGGCTATATTCTGGCGCCCGGACTGCCGGCGCCCAACGTGCCGACCGGCACCGCCGCCACCGCCGCGAGCTACGCTCAGCTGGCCGCAGCGGGCGTGTACAACGCGACCAGCAGCGCTGCGATTGCCAACGGCTTCGATATCTCGCCCTATCAGATGCTGCTTCAGCGGCAGGAAGTAGACTCCTTCGTCGCCAGCGTCACGTCGAAGAGCTTCTTCGATGGCGCCGTCAAGGCGTTCGGCGATGTCATGATCTCGAGGAACGAGGCGAATTCGACGGCGTGGCACACGGCGGGCCAGCCATTCGCGGCTGCATCCGGGCTGACAGTTCCGGCCGGCTCTCCCTATGATCCGCTGACCACTGCGGCGACAGGCGTGACTCTTGCCGATCCGGCGCTGCCGAAGGGAGCGACCGATTCCTCGAATGCGTACCGGGTTACTGCGGGCCTCAAGGGCAAGCTGTGGGCTGGTTGGACCTGGCAGAGCACGGTGGACTACAGCGAGAGCAAGCTGGCCGAGGACGACGCCAATCTGCTGTTCAAGCCGAACATCGCACTCGCGATCGCGGGCGGCTACGACTCCAGCGGCAATCCGCTGGCCGGCGGCGCCTACAGCAAAGTCTACGGAAACTACTCGATCGGCAACCCGCTCGTGCTGCAGCCTGCCATCGATCCGTTTGCGCGCGGCGGCTTTTCCTCGGCGCAGCTCGCGAATCTTTATGGCACGGAAGTCCTGCACGCAGACAGCAAGCTGTATTCGTGGGATGCGCACGCGGTGGGCGCGCTCTTCAGTCTGCCTGCCGGAAAAGTGCAGCTCGCGGCTGGCCTGAACTTCAGGCGCGAGCAACTCTCAGGGCACGCCGACCCCAACGGGCGCAATACCGATCCGGCGACGGGCCTGCAAAGCGGGAACGCGGAGAACTGGCTGGGAGGCGTCTATCTCGACCCCTTCACCCATGGCCGTCAGGACGATGCAGTCTATGCGGAGACGCGCGTTCCGATTACGTCGGCCGCGATGCATCTGCCGGCGCTTCATCAGTTCGAGCTCGTGGCGGCCGCGCGCTTCGAGCACTACAGCGATGCGGGGAGCTCCACGGTGCCGAAGTTCGGTTTCCGTTGGGAGCCCTTCGACGGCCAGCTCGTCTTCCGTGGTACCTACGCCAAGTCCTTCAGCGCCCCGACGCTGTATGCGGAGTACGGTCCCACGGATACGCGCCAGGCCGGCGGGGCCATCATCACGGGAGTCTTCGGCAGTAACTACCAGAACATGCCGTTCAACGCAGAGGATGGCAACGACCCGAATCTGAGAGCTGCCACCTCCGTGTCCCGCTCGATCGGTTTCACCTTCCGGCCCAAGGTGGTCAATGGTCTGGCGGTGGATGCGGATTTCTCCTCCATCAACCTCTACGGCTTCGCCGGCGGTATCGGCTTCAATAACATCCTGCAATCGGTGAATGCGCTGGGGTCCGCCTCTCCCTACTTCAAGAATCTGGGCGTCGGTAACTTCACGACCAATGGCGGGATCGACCCGTTCACGACACCCGGAGCACTGCAGGCTTTCCTGACTGATCCGGCGACCGGGAAGGGCGACCCGGCGAAAGCCGAGCAACTCTACCTCGTCGATCGCTTCACGAATCTCGCGGTGCTGCAGGAGCGCTCATGGACGATTGGAGTGACCTACATCCTGCCCTGGACGGACGAGGGCACCTGGACTCTCTCGACGAACGGCGCCATCTTCGACTCATTCAAGTTCCAGGCGCTGCCGAATACGGCTTTCATCCAGTACGCGGGCGCCAGCAACAATGCGGGGGCGAGCGGCGGGTTCGGCGGCACGCTGCCTAAGTACCGGTTCTACTCGACCATCGACTGGGCCTTCCATAGCCTCGACCTCACCGTCGCCAATACCTACGTCTCCTCGACGGTGGACACCGGCCAGAATGGCACGTCGGCCCCCATCCCGGTCTCGAGCTACAGCGCGTGGGACTTGCGTGGCGGGTACGATTGGCATCTTGGCGGCGCGGACAGCAACCGGAAGGTAACTCTCGCGCTCGGCGTCAACAACGTCGGCAATACCATGCCGCCGCTGGCGCGGCGTGCCTTTGCGAATCAGGCCACCAATGCCGACGTCGGGACTTTTTCGCCCATCGGACGACTCTATTACGGTAACGTAGCCGTCTCGTTCTGATGGTAAGGCGCGAGGGCGACGAATTGGCGAATCACGCAACGACAGCCGGCCCGCCACCGCCGGGTGAGAGATCCGTCCGTGAGACGAGCACGGACGGGGTGGACCGTCCTCCAGACGCCATGCCGCGCTGGGCAAGAATGTGGCAGCGGCTCATGGATTGGCGCATTGGGGCCGTACCGGTGCCGGTGGCCGTGGTGCTCGCGGGGGTGCTCTGGTACTTCGTGAGTCATGGCAAGGT
>DASVWT010000178.1:0-17157 GCA_036393055.1 Steroidobacteraceae bacterium | reverse complement strand
ACTGGCGGCCGCCGGGCATCCCTGCCATGCAGAACTTCGCCTATGCCTTCGAGTGGTGGTGCTTTGCGCTCGCGGCCGTGGTGATATGGGTGGTGCTGAGCACCCAGAAGCCCAAGGCGGGCAAGGAATGACGGAGCCTCGTATCCCAGACGCCGGCGCGCTGCGCTCGCGAAATCTGCGCACGCTGGCGGCGCTGGCGGCGCTTTTTTTCGTGCCGCTGCTCGCCTCCGCCTGGCTCTATTACGGCACCAGCTGGCGCCCCGGCGGACACGTGAACCACGGCGAGCTGATTCAGCCACCGCGCCCGTTGCCGGCCGTCGATCTGCCGCGGGTCGCGCTCGGCGGGGAGCCAGCAGCCCCCGATTCGACTCTCTTTCGCAGCACATGGACTCTGGTCTACATCGGGGATGGGAGCTGCGACGCCTCCTGCCGGGCGACGCTCTATGTAATGCGGCAGACGCGGCTCGCGCTGGGTCCGGAGATGACGCGCCTCGGGCGCGTATTCCTGGTCACGCGGAACTGCTGCGCAAAGGATTATCTGGCGCACGAGCACGCCGGAATCACGGTCCTCGACGCCTCTGGCGCCGCGAGTGCGCAGTTGCTCAACCGCTTTCCGGGGGACAGGGCGCACACTCTGTTCATCGTCGATCCCCTCGGTAATCTGATGATGCGCTACGATGTCCAGCGGGACCCGCGCGGCCTCCTGGTGGATCTGAGAAGGCTGCTCCAGCTGTCGCAGATCGGCTGAGACCAGCGGACCGCGAACACCTCAGGAGAATTCTTGTCTCAGATGCCCCTCGACCGCTGGCTGCGTGGCCTCGCGCTCTTCGGCGTGCTGCTGTGCTTCGGCGTAGTGGTGCTGGGCGCCTACGTGCGCCTCACGGACGCCGGCCTGGGTTGCCCGGATTGGCCGGGATGTTACGGCCACATCAGCCCGGTGGGCGCGGCGGACAACCCGGCCAGCCAGGCCCGGTTTCCAGGCAGGCCCCTGCAGACGGGCAAAGCGTGGCACGAGATGATCCACCGCTACGCGGCAGGCACGCTCGGCTGCGTGATCATCGTGATCGCGGCCTTCGCCATTGCTGCGCGTAAGCCGAAGGCAGTGGGCGCGGGGCTCGGGATCCTGCTGTTCGCCACGGTGCTCGTGCAGGCCATCCTCGGCATGCTGACCGTGACATGGTTGTTGAAGCCGCTCATCGTCACGCTGCACCTCATCTTCGGCATGACCACCCTCGCCCTGCTCTGGTGGGTTTGGCTGAGATTGCAGCAGCGGCCGTTTCCGGCGGCGAGGCCAGCGCGAATCCGGGTCGAGCTGAAGATCGCCTACGGACTCGCCGTCCTGGCGGTGATCGTCCTCGCCGCGCAATTTTTCCTCGGCGGCTGGACCAGCGCCAACTATGCCGCCCTCGCGTGTCCCGACTTTCCGACCTGTCAGGGCGCCTGGTGGCCGCACGCGGATTTCCGCCACGCCTTCGTGCTCTGGCGGGGACTGTGGATCGACTATCAGGGCGGCATTCTCGCCAACCCGGCGCGCGTTGCGATTCATTTTGCGCATCGTCTAGGGGCGCTGACGGTGACGCTGACGTTTCTCGCAACATCACTCTTCGTCATCAGCCGGCCCTCTCTGGCCACCGCGAGGTCGCGCGCCTACCTCGTTCTGGCCGCACTGGGCCTGCAGCTTGCGATCGGCATCTCCATGGTCCTGCAGACATTTCCGCTCTGGCTGACCACCGCCCACACGGCCGGCGCGGCGCTGCTTCTCATGGCCATCCTCGCGCTGACAGCCAAGCTGCACGCCTTGCGTGCGGTGCCGGCTAACTGACGCGCCCGGGCCCGCATGGCAACGACTTCGGAATACGCCACCGCGGCTCCGGCAGCGTGGCGGCGATATTACGAGCTGACCAAGCCACGGATCGTGGCGCTCATCACCTTCACGGCGATCGTCGGGACGTTGCTGGCGAGCCCCGGCTGGCCGCCGCTCAGGGCGCTCGTCTGGGGCACGCTCGGCATCGCCCTCGCCTCGGGGTGTGCGGCCGCGATCAATCACGTTCTCGACCGGCGATACGACGAGCAGATGGCGCGCACCCAGTCGCGACCGCTGCCGACCCATCAGCTCACGGAGCTCAAGGCCTTACTGTTCGCCGCGGTGCTCGGCGTCACCGCGATGACGCTGCTCGCATTCCTGGTCAACCTGCTGACCGCGGCACTGACGTTCGCGGGACTGATCGGATACGCGGTGATCTACACCGCATGGCTGAAGCACGCCACCTCGCAGAACATCGTGATCGGCGGGGCTGCGGGCGCGATACCTCCCGTCCTCGGCTGGGCGGCGGTCACCAATCACATCGATCCGAACGCGCTGCTGCTCTTCCTCATCATCTTCGTGTGGACGCCGCCGCATTTCTGGGCGCTGGCGATCGCGCGCAAGGACGAGTATGCCCGCGCCGGCATCCCGATGCTCCCGGTCACCCATGGTGTGGAGCACACGCGCCTGCAGGTACTTCTCTACACGGTACTGCTGTTCGTCGTGACGTTGATGCCGTTTCTGACCGGGATGAGCGGCCTGATCTACCTGGCCGCGGCCCTGGTGCTAGATGCGCGTTTTCTCTACTACGCGCTGGCTCTGAAGCTCACCGCCCGGCAGGAACTGCCCATGCGAGTGTTCCGATATTCCGTCACATACCTGATGTGGCTTTTCGCGGCGCTGCTGATCGATCATTACCTGCCGACCACGCAGCTCCTGCGAATCGGAAACTGAGGGCCGGGCACGAGCGGCCGCGGCCCAGGGCGTACCGGCTTTGCGCGCCGCTCAACCGACAGCCGGAGCGCGTTTGAGTAGTACCTGCCAGGACGAGAGGCGGCGATCCTCGAGCAGAAGTGTCCCCGTCGATTCGTAGCTATCGTCGTCGATGCGGCGCAGATGGTCCGCGCCATGGTAGCCGGAGGATTCGGAGCGGTAGACCGAAAGAATCGAGCTGCCGATCACCGAGAATGTGCCATGGAGCTTGCCCAGGGTCGCGCTCTCCGAGTTCCACTTGACCGCGGTCCCATCCCGCCCCGGCAGTTCGATCCAATAGGCATTCACGAACTCCACCGGCGGGGACCCGAGCACTTTGAGGGTGCCGGAGAGCAGCCAACACTCGGCGCGATGCGCCACTTCGGTGCGGCACTCAGCCGGAAGTGGCTGACCGTCCGCGCACCAGAATGTCCCGTTGCCGGTCCAGAGGGCCGGCTGGAAGAGATAGGTGTGGGACATGGATGGACTTCCCGCGCCGTGGACGTGACAGCAATTATCTCTCGGCCTGAGTGGGTCCGCACGTTGCCCCGCAACAACGATGAGGACGGCGTTGTTATGGTAAATTCACCATAGGCGACGCACCGCAGGACCCGCGCACCACCAGGCGCGGCGGTAAGGTGACGCACTCGGCCGGCTCGCCGCCGATCAGATGAACCAGGGTCTGTACCAGCAGATCGCCCGCCCTTTTGGTGTCCTGGGCCACGGTGGTCAGGGCGGGGCGCGTGAAGGCGCCCATGGGGATGCCGTCGAAGCCTACCACGGCGACATCTTCCGGCACGCGGCGGCCAGATGACGCCAGCGCCGTCATGGCACCAATAGCGATGAGGTCGCTCGCGCCGAAGACGGCATCGAAGGGGATGCCACGGTGCAGAAGCGCCTGCATTGCCTCGTAGCCGGAGGCCTCCGTCGAGATGGCACCGATCTGAAGCCGCGGATCAACTTCGACACCCGCATGGGCAAGTGCACCGCGATATCCGCGATATCGCTCCAGCATCTCCGGAGAAGATGGGGCGATCTCACCCAGGAATGCAATTCGGCGCCGCCCAAGCGCGACCAGGTGCTCCGCGGCGAGTCGGCCGCCGAACTCGTTGTCGCATCCGATGGAGACGCCCGGCTGGCCGGTGAGCACCGGGCCCCAGCGAACGAAATGCGCGCCCCGCTCGATCAGCGGCTGCAACCGGCTGCGGTGTACGACGTAGTCACCATAGCCCAGGAGAATGATGCCATCGGCCTTGTTGCTGTCCTCGTAATCGGCGTGCCAGTCGCGCAGCAGATCCTGGAATGAGACCAGGAGGTCGTAGCCGTGCTTCGAGCATGCGCGAATGATCGACCCCAGCATCGAATGAAAGAACGGGTTGATCGCCGAATCGTCGGCGGTCGGGTCCTCGAAGAAAAGCAGCGCCAGGGTGCCGGAGTGGCGGCGCCGCAGGTTCGAGGCGTTCTTGTCGACGTGATAGTTGAGCTGGCGCGCCACCTCGAGCACTCGCTCGCGCGTGCACGCGCTGACCATGGGGTCGGCGCGCAGCGCGCGCGACACCGTCGACTGCGAGACACCGGCCAGATGCGCGATGTCCAATGAGTTGGGCCTGCGTCGCTTGTCACGCATGACCGGGGCCACCCCCTCTATCTGTGTACTCGTGTGGCGCTCCCAAGTCTAAGGCATGGCCTGCCAATTACCCAAGTCTCGCCCGTTGCTCATTCGCAACACGAGCGAAGAGCACGCCGTGGGGCGGCAGCTCGAGCTTGCGCCCGGACACCCTGCCAGCGCTCAGGCCGTGATCATCGAGGGGGGTGATGGACCCGAGCGCCGGCAGGGCAATCTCCTGCGGGCGATCCGCCAGGTTGAAGGCCGCGAGGATGGATTCGCCATCGAGAGTGCGGGTGAACGCCAGTAGCGGCTCCGGCAGCTCGATGAAGCGGATGTCGCCCTGACACAGGGCGGGGTGGCGGCTGCGCCAGCGCAGAAAGCGGCGGAGCATATTGAGCGGTGAGCCGGGGTCGGATTCCTGCCGGGAGACGGCGAGCGGCAAATGCTCGGCCGGAACCGGCAGCCACGGGGTACCCGTGGTGAACCCGCCATCCTGCGTATCGCGCCATGGCATAGGGGTACGGCAGCCGTCCCGGCCCTTGAAGTTGGGCCAGAAGGCGATGCCATACGGATCGCGCAGCGCCTCGAACGGCAGCCTCGCTTCCGGCAGGCCGAGCTCCTCACCCTGGTAGATGCAAACCGAGCCGCGCAGCGAGCACACCATGGCGCTCAGCATGCTCGACATCCGGGGCGAGGCGCCCGCGCCACCCCAACGGGTCATCACTCTCGCCACATCGTGGTTTGAAATGGTCCAGCAGGGCCAGCCGTGTGGCATCTGCCGCTCCAGGCTCTCGACCGTGTCGCGGATGTGGGCAGCGCGGTATTCCTCGGTGAGAAGCTCGAAGCTGTAGGCCATGTGCAGCCGCGTCTCTCCGATGTACTCCGCCATGGTCGCGAGCGAGTCCTCGGCCGAGATCTCGCCGAGCCCCACGGTCCCGGGATAGCGGTCGAGCAGCAGGCGCAGCTCGGTGAGGAAGTCCAGGTTCTCCGGCTGCGTGTTGTTGTACCAGTGATATTGATATGCGTACGGATTGTCGGCGGTGAATCCACGGCCATTGCGCCGCTCCGCGGGCTTCGGCGGGTTGTTGCGCAGCAGCCGATCGTGGTAGCAGAAGTTGATCGCATCCAGCCGCAGGCCGTCGACTCCCCGCCCGAGCCAGAACTCGAGGTTCTGCAGCATCGCGGCCGGTACCTGCGGATGGTGGAAGTTCAAGTCAGGCTGCGAGTCGAGGAAGTTGTGGAGGTAGTACTGGCGGCGGCGCGGCTCCCAGCGCCACGCGGGACCGCCGAAGATCGACTGCCAGTTATTGGGCGGGCTGCCATCGCTCGACGGGTCCGCCCAGACGTACCAATCCGCCTTGGGATTGTCGCGGCTCGAGCGGCTCTCGAGGAACCATGGGTGTTGGGAGGAGGTGTGGCTCAGCACCTGGTCGATCATGACCTTGAGCCCGCGTGCGTGCGCCTGCGCAACCAGCCGGTCGAAGTCCGCGAGATCGCCGAAGAGCGGATCGACGGCGCGGAAGTCAGCGATGTCATAGCCGAAGTCGGCCATCGGTGACTTGAAGAACGGCGATACCCAGATCGCATCGACGCCCAGGCTGGCGACATAATCGAGCCCGCGCGCGATCCCGTTGAGGTCGCCGATGCCGTCGCCATTGGTATCGAGGAAGCTGCGCGGATAGATCTGGTAGATCACTGCGCCGCGCCACCAGGGAAATACGCTCATGCTTTCAAGGTTCCCGCCCCGCCGCTGCGATTACTCTGACACAAAGAGCCGCCGCGGCGCGCAGGGGCGCATACGTATGCGCCCCTGAATACGTATGCGGTTCCTTGCATCGAGTCACTCCCCCGCGAATGATCCGTCATCCATTTCCCAGACTACAAATCCCAGGGGGGATTATCCAGTGATCAGACGCAAGCGCAACATACTCGAGATGGCGGTCGCCACCGCAATATTTGGCGCCTGTGCAACCGGTGCGATATCGGTATCGCATGCCGCTCAGGCCGCGGGCACCACCGATGACAACAGCACTCAGCCCGCGTCCCAGACCGCCGACCCGGCTCGGGACAAGAGCAAGAAGCAGGTGGCGAACGAGGGCATGCTGCACGAGGTGGTGGTCACCGGCTTCATCAGCAGCCTGCAGAACTCCATCGCCATCCAGAAGAATTCCGATCAGATCGTGGAGGCGGTCTCGTCCGAGCAGATCGGCAAGCTTCCCGGTACCAGCATCGCGGACGCACTGGGCCGGCTGCCGGGTGTCGCGGTGCAGGACGTCAACGGCCGGCCCGCGGACGTGAGCATTCACGGGTTGGGGCCGGACTTCTCCACCACGCTGTTCAACGGCACCCTAGAGGCGAGCACCGGGAACAATCGCGGAGTCAAGTACGACGTGTACCCCGGCGGCTGGTTCAAGGCCGTGGTGGTACATCTGACGCCGCAAGCCGATCTCCTCGGTCAGGGTCTGGCGGGCACCGTCGACTTGCAGACGATCCAGCCGCTCGACGAGCACAAGCGCAACGTCGCCATAAACGCGTTTTATACGTTGCTCGAGCCGAACGAGGTGATGCCCGGCCAGGGCGTCAGCAATCGCGGCCACGACATCAACGCCCTGTATACCGACCAGTTCTTCGACCACACTTTCGGCGTGAACCTTGCGGCGGACTTCAATGCCTGGCCGACGCACATCCAGCATCAGGGGCCCTGGGGCTATCCGACCGACGCCAACGGCAATCTGGTCGTCGGCGGATCCAAGAACTACAACTTCTCGAGCCTCATGAAGCGAAACGCGTATCTCGCGACCTTCCAATTCCGTCCGAGCCGGGCCTTCTCCAGCACAATGGATTTGACCTACTCCGATACCCACGAGACCCAGCAGGCCAAGGGCGCCGAGTTTCCGCTGAAGTGGAGCAGCGCAACGCTGGCGTCGGCAAACCCGGTGAATGGCTTCGATCAGTCGGGGACGTACACCGGCGTCTATCCGGTCATTCGCAACGACTACAACAAGTACGAGGATTATCAATACAACATTCTGTGGCGCAACCACTTCAAGCTGTCCGACAGCTGGACGGCAAACCTCAACGCCTCCTATAACCGCGCCGAGCGTCAGGATTTACAGCTCGAAAGCTACTCCGGAAACGGATATAACGGCCCGGCGAGCAACGGCGCGGTTCCTCCGAACACGGTCGACTTCAACGAACAAAGCGGCGGCAACGGCGAGCTGTACCTGTACCCGCAGCAGAGCCTTACCAGCGGCGTCGTGCTCACCGACCCGCAAGGCTGGGGCTCCGGGTCGCAGCTCGTTCAGGCAGGCTTCATTAACCTGCCGCACATCGAGGACCACCTGGCCAACGTGACGGCCTCGGCCGAGCATTTCTTCGGGAGCGGTCCGATCTCCAGCGTGGAATTCGGGGCCTCACGCACCGATCGGCGCAAGAACTTCCACGTCGACCAGGACTTCCTGGTGCTGCCGGGCGCCGCTTGCGGATATATCATCACCAGCACCTGCACGCCCACCCAGACCGCGCCCATCCCGGCCGGCGCGACCGAGGGGACCATCGACGCTCTCGGGTTCATGGGCGTCGGCCCGGAGGTGCTCTACAACCCGCTGGCACTGATCGCGAGCGGTGCGCTCGTGGAATATCCGACGTTCATGTCGTCGCTGCCCATCCCGCCCAACTGGACGGTGAGCGAGCTCGACACGGATGCCTATCTGCAGTTCAACATCCAGACGAATCTCGGCGAGAGCGTCGGGCTGCGCGGAAACTTCGGCGTGCAGGTTGCGCATACTTCGCAAAATTCGGCCGGGGCGCGCCCGGCTGCCGGTGCCTCGACGGGCGGCTCGAAGCCGACAGTCCTGATACCCCAGTTCGGAGGCACCACCTACACGCGTTATTTGCCCAGCTTAAACCTGGTGTTCACTTTCCCGGGTGACAACGATCTGCGGCTGGGCGTGGCGCGCACGATGATCCGACCCCGCATGGACCAGTTGAACGATAGCCAGGTCGTTGGCGCGAACATTACGAACCTGCTCAGCACGGATCCGAACACGGCGGCCTTCAGCGCCTCTGGCGGCAATCCGCAGCTGTTGCCGTACATGGCGACGAACTACAACCTGAGCGCGGAGCACTACTTCAACGGCGACGCCACCGCCTTCAATTGCAATGAGAACGAGTCAAAGGCGTCCGGGTTATGCGATACCGGCACCGGCTATGTGCAGCTGGCGGCGTATTACCTGAGGCTCACGGATTACGTCAATCCGAACGAGGGCGTACTGACGAATTTCGCGCCGTTCGAGTCGGCCTATCTGTCGCCCGCGCAGATCGCGTCGCTGGGAACACCGGAGGGTGTGAGCACCATCCCTTACAACAACGGCGCCGGTCACCTGGAGGGCCTGCAGGTCGCCACCAACATCCCGCTGGGCAACTTCACCTCGTGGCTGAACGGACTCGGCATCCTGGCGAGCGCCAACCGCAACCTGAGCGCGGTGTACTACCCCGGAAACACCACGCCCGTGACCATCGACGGCCTCTCGAAGTGGGTACAGGATTACACGCTGTACTTCCAGCATGGCGGGTTCCAGGCGCGAGTGAGCGATGAGTATCGCAGCAGCTTCCTGGGCCGCGTGTACGGCACCAGCGCCTCCCGTGTCGAGGACTACATCAAGGGCTACAGCCAAGTCGATGCGCAACTGAGCTACAGTTTCTACTCTGGCGCGCTCAATGGGCTGACGCTGACCGCCACGGGCACCAATCTGGGAAATCACGGCTTCTACGCGTACCAGAACGGTGATCCGCGCCAGGTCATCGTGTGGGAGCACTTCAGCCGCACGTACCAGATCGGCTTCTCCTACAACTTCGACTGATCCCACGGAATCAGGATTCCCCTCCGACCCTGCCGGCGAGAGCCGGCGGGGTTTCTTTACCTCGACGGAATGACACTGCGCTCGCAGTGCTGGAGGTGCTAGCATTTCCTCAATGCGAGCACGGCGATAATGACGGATTTGCGCATCAGACGCGTGGTGGTCGTGGGTGGCGGTACTGCCGGCTGGATGGCGGCGGCCGTCCTCAGCCGTGCGATGGGCGACAGCCTCGACGTCCACGTTGTGGAGTCGGACGCGATCGGCACCGTCGGCGTCGGGGAGTCCACCATCCCTCAGATCCGCAACGTCAACCACTTTCTGGGCATCGATGAGGATGCGATGCTCCGGGCCACCGATGCAACCTTCAAGCTCGGCATCGAGTACAACGAATGGGTGCGGCCGGGACACAGCTACATGCATGCCTTCGGCGACGTGGGCTTGCCGGTGGGGCCGCTGCCGTTCCAGCACTACTGGCTTCGCCGCAGGGCGGAATCAGGCGTCGAGGATCTCGCGACATACTCACTCAATGCGACTGCCGCACGGTCCTGCCGCATGGCTCGGATCGAGAAGGTCGGCAACAGTCCCGTGACCGGCATCAAATACGCCTTCCAGTTCGATGCCGCGCTGTTCGGCCGCATGCTGCGCGCGTACGCAGAGCGGCGCGGGGTAAAGAGAACCGAGGGAAAGATCGTCGATGTGCGGCTGCGGAGCCAGGACGGCTTCATTGAAGCGGTATTGCTGGAGAGCGGCGCTCGTGTCGGCGGCGACCTCTTCATCGACTGCTCCGGCTTTCGGGGCCTGCTGATCGAGGGAGCGCTGAAGAGCGGCTTCGAGGACTGGCGGGAGTGGCTGGCCTGTGATCGCGCGGTGGCGGTCGGAAGCGTCTCCGCATCACCGATGCGCCCCTACACCCAGGCGAACGCGCGGCCAGCCGGCTGGCAGTGGCGGATACCGCTGCAGCACCGCACGGGCAATGGTCACGTTTACTGCAGCGAATTAATGAGCGACGATGAGGCGAGCGCGATTCTGCTCGGCTCTCTCGACGGCGAGCCGCTGGGAGAGCCGCGTCCGCTTCGGTTCACTTCGGGCGTGCGGCGGCAGATCTGGTCGCGCAATTGCGTCGCGATCGGCCTGGCGGCGGGTTTTCTCGAGCCCTTGGAGTCGACGGCGATCCATCTGATCCAGACCGGAATCAGCCGGCTTCTCTCGCTGTTTCCGGATCGCAGCTTCGATCAGGCGGTCATCAACGAGTACAACCGCAATACGCGCCGGGAGTATGAGCAGGTCCGGGACTTCCTGGTCCTGCACTACCGCAGCACGGAGCGGCGCGATACGCCTTTTTGGCGGCGCTGCGCCGGGCTGCCGCTGCCGGACTCACTGCGGCACAAGCTGGAAATCTTCAATGCCACCGGACAGATTTTCCGCGAAGGCGAGGAACTCTTCACCGAGCAATCCTGGCTGCAGGTCATGGTGGGCCAGGGAATCCTTCCGCGGCGTCACCACCCGCTGGCCGACAACCTGCCGCGGGAGAAGCTCGAGGAGTTCCTCGGCAGCATCCGCGCACTGATCCGCGGCGCGGTCGAGCAGATGAAGAGTCACGAGCGCTTCATCGCGGAGCACTGCGCCGCGGGAAGCACCTAACGCGCACGGCCGCTGCAGCCGCGGGTGAATCGGCCTGCTGAATACGTATGCGGCAGGTTGCAAATTCGGGCCATCAAACCGCATTCTTCGACGAATGCTCCCCCGTCCCTCGAGCGCTCGGCACCATTGCGGGCTCACTGCGGCACTGGCCGGCGCGGCATTCACATTTCTCGCCGCGCAGGCCGGTGCTGCCCCTCCCCCGCAGCGCGCCGGCTCCGGGGTCTACTACGAGATCTTCGTCCGCTCGTTCGCCGATTCCAACAGCGATGGCGTCGGCGATCTCAACGGCATTACCGCCCGACTCGACTACCTGAAATGGCTCGGCGTGAGCGGCCTCTGGCTGACGCCGATCTATCCTTCCCCCACCTACCACGGCTACGACGTCACCAACTACTTCGCGGTCAATCCGCAGTTCGGCAACCTGGCGGATTTTCACCGCCTCCTGCGCGAGGCACATGCCCGCGGGATCAAGGTGCTGATCGACATGGTGCTCAACCACACGAGCAACCGCAATCCATGGTTCGAGCAGGCGCTCGACCCCAGGAGCCCCTATCACGGCTGGTACATCTGGGCCGGGAAGGGAGCCGACCTCGCCGCGCAGAGCTCGGTAGGCATTCCGGCCTGGCACCGGCGCGACGGGCAGTACTATCTCGGCGACTTCAGCGACGAGATGCCGGAGCTCAACTACGACAGCTCGGCGGTGCGCCGGGAGATGATCCACGTCGGACGGTTCTGGCTGGCGCAGGGCGTGGATGGGTTCAGGCTCGATGCCACGACCCAGATCTACATCGACTGCAAGGCGGACATCGGCAGCCCGCGCGCGATCGGCAAAAACATTGCATGGTGGCGGCAATACCACGATGCCTTGCGCACCACCGATCCGAGCGTGTTCCTCCTTGGGGAAGTTCCGGCGAGCACGGAGGCGCAGGCGGCACCCTATTATGCGGCGCTCAACTCCGTGTTCGATTTTCCGCTGGCAAAGGGCCTCGTCGCCGCCGCCGACACCGAGACCAGTCCCAACCTCGGCCAGTACGTCGCGGCCGCCTGGCGCAGCTTCCAGCAGAACGCCCATGGCCGGATCGTCGACTCCCCGTTCATCGGCAATCACGATCGTGACCGCGTGCTCGATCAGCTCCACGGCAACATGAGCCATATGCGGATGGCCGCGGCCATGTTGCTGACCATGCCGGGTCATCCCTTCGTCTACTACGGAGAGGAGATCGGGATGCATGGCATCAAGCCGGACGAGAGGATTCGGGAGCCCATGCGCTGGGACCGCGGACCGCACCAGCGCGGGGAAACCTGGTGGGAGCCCGCTCCCGATAACGCCTCGCCGGATCTCTCCGTCGCCGCTGAGCGCGGCAATCCGCAGTCGCTGCTGAGCTTTTATCGCCGCCTCATCCATTGGCGCGTCGATCTGACTGCTCTGCGTGACGGCGCCATCGCTCCCTATCCGATCGATGGCGGCGCCATCAGCGCCTACACCCGCACGGATGGCGAGCAGCGCTTGCTGGTGATCCACAATCTCTCCGGCTCCTCCCACAGCGTCAGTCTGCCCGATACGAGCTTTCGCGCGGTCATCCGGCGCACTCGCCCCGGCATTCGCCTCCGTGGCCGCGAGCTGACGTTGCCGGGCTATTCCACCGCACTACTGCAATAGCGGCGTCGCGCCTCCCGAATTTTGCAATGGAGAAAAGGTCAACATGACAGGGGATCGGATTCGGCTGGGCGTGCTCGGCGTATTGTTGCTTGCTGCCGCCTGGCAGCCTCAGGCCCATGCGGCAGTGCCGCGGTCGGAGGCGGGCACACGGGCGCGGGTGCAGTCGCGGCAAGGAGGAGCCGACTTGCGGCTGTCCGGCGGTACATTGTCGCTGCGGCTCATCAGCGGCAACGTGCTGCACCTGCATTTCATTCCGCACACCGGCGCAACGCCGCCGACGCTGGTGATGGCGCCGCATCCGACTGCTCCGTCCGAAACGCCAGTAGTCGCGAGCCGGCACGGTGGTGATCTTCTGCTTCGTGCAGGGCAGCTTCGCGTTGCCGTCAACGAGAGCTCCGGTAGCCTCGCTGTCTACGCCGCCGGCGCAGAGCATCCGCTGTTGCGGGTGCCGGCCCTCGCCAGCCTGGCCCGGGGCACGCTCGCGCTGCGCTTCGCACCCGGAGCGCCGCTCTATGGAATCGGCGGCACCGATGCTTTCGATATCAAGCCTGCACCACTCCTGCGGCGTGGCAGAGCGGTAGCGAAGGCGGGCGCGCAGGGAAATGCCGGCGCGCCCTTCGTGTGGAGCACTGCAGGGTTCGCCGTGCTCAGCGACAGCAAGGGAGCAACCTTCTCCATCGCACCGGGCGACCTGCGCGTCTCCAGGCTCTCGCGACCCGATCCCGATTTCTACCTGATCGCGGGAAATCCCCAGGCGATCTTCGCCGCCCTGGCGGATTTGAGCGGGCATGCGCCGCTCTTTCCCAAGTGGTCCCTGGGCTTCATCAACAGCCAGTGGGGAATCGACGAGAAGGAGCTGCTCGATGACGTGAGGACATACCGCGCCCGGCACATTCCACTCGATGCGTTCGAGCTCGATTTCGACTGGAAAGCCTGGGGCCAGGATGATTACGGCGAATTTCGCTGGAACCGGCAGAAGTTTCCCGACGGGCCGAGCGGTAAGCTGGCACAGGAGCTCGAGGCGGCAGGGGTGCACCTCATCGGCATCATGAAGCCGCGCATCCATGTCGATACGCAGGAGGGCCGCTACGCCACCGCACATCGGCTCTGGATTCCCGGCGAGAAGGCAAGCCCGGATTATTTCTCGCACAAGCCCGCGAAAAATCTGGACTTCGACAATCCGGCGACCCGCGCCTGGTTCTTCAGTCCCACGCTGAAGCACAGCTTCGATACCGGCATCGTCGGCTGGTGGAATGACGAAGCGGATGAGGCGGGAGGGGATACCCAGTTCCTGAACATGGAGCGCGCCCTATACAAGGGTCAGCGGGCCCATTCCGACACGCGCGTCTTCTCGCTGAACCGCAACTTCTGGCTGGGCGCGCAGCGCTACGCCTATGGGCTATGGTCCGGAGACATCCCGACGGGCTTTGCCAGCATGGCGCGCCAGCGCTCGCGCATGCTGAGCGCCATCGACGTGGGCGAGATGTGGTGGAGCATGGACGGCGGCGGCTTTCAGGGCCACCCCTCGGACGAGAATTACGCGCGCTGGATGGAGTTCGGCGCTTTCACGCCCATCTTCCGCGTGCACGGGACGTATCAGGAGAAGCGCCAGCCCTGGCGATATGGCCCGGTCGCCGAGCGGGCAGCCGTTCACGCCATGCGACTGCGCTACGAGCTGCTGCCCTACGTGTACTCGTATTCTTGGCACGATCACGTGGCGGGCGTCGGAATCGTGAGGCCTCTGACCTTCGGCTGGCCGGCGGACCCGAAGGTCCGGGGCGACTATGACGCCTGGCTCTTCGGACCATATCTTCTCGTCTCACCGGTGGTGAAGCAGGGGCAGACCGAGAAGCAGGTCTATCTCCCGGCGGGGGTCTGGACGGAATGGTCGAGCGGCAAGGTCTACCTGGGCGGCCGTACGGTCACTCTGCCCATCGACAGCAGCACCTGGATGGACCTGCCGCTCTTCATCCGCCAGGGTGCGATCATCCCGACACAGCCGGTGGAGGACTATGTCGGGCAGCGGCCGGTCACCACGGTGCGGGTCGAAGTGTTTCCCGACTCCACGCCGACCGGCTTCGACTACTACGACGACGACGGCAAGGACTATCGCTACGAGCACGGCGATTTCTTCCTGCAGCACCTCAGGGTGCAAGCCGCGCCAGGGGCGGTGAGCCTCGCCACCGATGCCTCGAGCGGCTCCTGGCGGCCGGCTCTCAGGCACTATGTATTCGCCGTCCACCGGATTGTGGCCACGCAGGTCTCCCGCGACGGCTCGCAGCTCAGTCGTGTCGCCAATCTCGGTGCGCTGAACGCCTGCGCTGATGCCTGCTGGACCATAGGCGGCGACAGATACGGCGGCGTGACCTACGTGAAGCTGCCGGCCGGCGTGACCAGCCGCGTACAGATGAGTAACAGATGAACAGACGATCGCTGAGCGTCCTGCTGGCCGGAGCGCTGCTCTGCGGCGCCGGCAATGCCAAGGCATGCACTAAAGACAACCACGTGCAGGGCGACTTTGTGTTCTCCGACCAGGGGCCGCTGTACGACGACAGTCCGGAGCCCACCGCGACGCAAGCCGTAACGCTGAGGCTACGCACGTGCGCGGGCGATATCACCGGCGCCGACATCAAGTACTACGACACGGCGGATCATTCGGTCCACTCCGTCCCGATGCATTGGGCGGCCAAGGGTCCGACCGGCATCTTCGATTACTGGCAGGGCACGGTTCCGGCCGGTGCATCGGCGAAGCATTACCGCTTTCAGATCAAGGACGGCACGGACAATGCGTGGCTCAACGCGGCCGGGCTCACCTCGAGCGAGCCGTCGTCGGGCGATTTCTTCATCATCCCGGGCTTCAAGACGCCCGACTGGATGAAGAACGGCGTGATGTACCAGATCTTCCCCGACCGCTTCTACGACGGAGACACCTCCAACGACGTGAAGAACGGCGAATACACGGATGCGGGTTGCGCGACGGAGCAGCACGCCTGGGGCACGAGCGTCTTCGCCAAAGACAGGCGCTGCAACAGCGCGGTGTTCTTCGGCGGTGACCTGGCCGGCATCGATCAGAAACTGGGCTACATCAAGAAGACCGTCGGCGCGGACATCGTCTACCTCAATCCCATCTTCCGCTCCCCCACAAACCACAAGTACGACACTCAGGACTACTACCAGGTCGACCCGGCTTTCGGCACGAACGGCACCCTGAGGCGCCTCATCGCCGATGTGCACGGCACCTCCAACGGCCCGCGCGGCTACATCATCCTCGATGGTGTGTTCAATCACAGCGGCGACACGAGCTGCTGGTTCGGCAGGCAGACCTACGACTCGATCTCCTGCCCGCGGCCTGGAGCCTATCAGTCGCAGTCGAGCCCGTATTACGGCTACTACACCTTCCTATCCTGGCCGAACTCATACTCCACGTTCGCAGGAAACGTCCCGAGCATGCCCAAGCTGGATTACGGGGCGAGCGGCTCGGCGGTGCGCAACCAGATCTACGGCGCAAAGACCTCCGTCATGCAGACGTACCTGCGAGCGCCCTACCGCATAGACGGCTGGCGTCTCGATGTGGCACAGGGCCTGGACGCCAGCGGCAGGGACGGGAGCGATCCCACCAATCACCAGATCATGAGGGAGTTGCGCTCCGCGGTACTGTCCGTCAATCCGAACGCGGAAATCCTGGGCGAGTACTGGGACGATCCGTCACCGTGGCTCGATGACGGCAAGGAATGGGACGGCGCCATGAACTACAGCGGCTTCACCCGGCCGGTCTCGGAATGGCTCTGCGGGCAGGACGAGAAAGGAAGGAGCGCCTCGTTGAGCGAGACCGCGCTCGACCGCTGGCTGCATGCCAGCCGCGCGGCCTTGCCGGTTAACGTCCAGGAAACGATGACCAACGAGCTCGGCACGCACGATACGCCGCGCTTTGCATCGCGCTGCGGCGGCGATATGCAGAAGACCTACCTCGGTCTGATTTTCCAGTTCACGTACGTCGGCACGCCCACCATCTACTATGGAGATGAGTACGGGATGCAGGGCGGCAACGACCCGGATGACCGGCGCACCTTCGATTGGTCACGGGCTAGCCTGCGCGATGCCGCCGTATCTCTTACGCACAAACTGGCTGCCATTCGCAACCGCTACCGCGCGCTGCGCACCGGCTCGTACATGACACTGCTGACGGACGATGCCCGTCACATTTATGCATTCGGCCGCTTCGACTCAGGCACGCGCGTCGCGGTGGTGCTGAACAACGGCAGTGCCGGGCGCAGCGTGACCGTCCCCGCTTGGCGGCTGAGCATGCGGAACGGCACTGCCGTGCGCGATCTGCTGACGGGCACTGTCTATACGGTGAGCGGGGGCAACCTCAACGTTCGCGTCGCCGCGCATCATGGGGCCATTCTGGCACAGTGAGACATGACACGGAAATGAGCCGCCGGCTCGGCTCGCGACGCCGCGCATATACTACGTTGATGAGGATGGCGTACCGGCGTGAGTGAAATCGATGATTACCGGGGCCGCCGCGGGGCGATGCTGGGGGCGGGTTTGGCTTGCGCTCTGCTTGTCGCAGCAGTTCCTGCAGCGGGCGCGCTCCAGGCCCGAGGCTCGG
>DASVWT010000177.1:0-5233 GCA_036393055.1 Steroidobacteraceae bacterium | reverse complement strand
CTTCCGCGGAGATCACCGCTCAGCGCGGCTTGAGCCCGTAGACATCGAGCTCGCCCGAGATGCCGGTCGAGCCGTACGTACCCCCGGTGTTGTTTCCGCGCGTGCCGATGTAGACCCTTCCGTTGGCGATCGTTGGGACGGCGAACTTCACCGCATTGCCGGCGGCATCGGGACCGGAGAGCGGACTACTCCATATCTCGTGCAGGGTCACGGCATCATAAGCTCGGAGCACTGTTGGGCCGCAACCCTGTCTGTCCGGCAGGCTCGCGAGCACTACGCCGCCCGATCCGAAGTTGAATTGCCGTCGCGACGAAACGGTCGTGGCGGTGACCGTATAGATGCCCGGTCGCCGCGCGACGGTAAAAATCACCGCCTGGCCGCTGTGGCTCACGGGCGGCTCGACCGAGCCTCCATCAGGGCTCACGCTCCAACTCACCCCCGATGGGTCACCGGTCAGTGCTGTCAGCTGCAGCGTTTGGCCCAGGGTGACTGCCGCACGTTTGGGATAGATGTCTACGCGCCGGGCGAAAGCGACGGTGGCCAGTGGTACGCCCAGCAATATCAAACAGGCCCGGAGTCTCATTCCGGCGACAGCTCAGCATGAGACATGCCTGAGCCGCAGGCGCCGCCGAGGGGAACCACTTTGGCGCGATCCCATTTGCTCCTGATGCTAAAGGCCCTCTATCGCTCGGCGTCGCTGCGCACCGCGGCGGCTATGGGTATCGGGGGCGTCGGCTTCAGCCTCGGCAGCCTGCTCCTTGCCCGATCATTGCCGACCGAGGAGTACGGGAGGATGGCCCTCGTGCTCGGCATCGTCGCGGTTGCCGGCCTCACCGCGCCTCTCGGCCTCGATCAGATCGCCGCCCGGCGCGGTATCAGGCTGGATGCCAGCTGGTGGCGCGCGGTCCTCGCGGCCAGCACGCTGACGGCAGCCGGCGCAGCGGTCGTTGCGGGGGTGGTTTATCACCTCTCGCCCTCGCTCGTGGCGAGTGTCGCGTTGATCACGCTGGCTCTCGGGGTCGCGCAGTCCGCCGGCGGGCACTTCCAGGGCCAGCAGCGTTTACGTGCGGCGGTCTGGGTGGTGCAACTGCTCAACGGTGCGCTGGCTCTGGTGGCCGTCCTCGACCTCGCGATCGATCTTTCCACGGCGGGCGAAGTCTGCCTTCTCGTCGCTGCGGTGGCGCTCCTCGCCGCAGTCGCCGTCTTGTGGCGGATCCGCAGGCGTGAAGGCGCGGGCGATACGCAGCCGAGACCCTGGGGGCTGCGTTGGGAGGCAATGTCGCTTCTGACGGTGCAGAGCTGCGGCGCGGCGTTCATGCAGCTCGAGCGCCTCCTCCTGGGACCGATCGTGGGGCTGCACGACCTTGCGGTCTACAGTGTGCTCGCTGCGCTCGTGAGCTCGCCGTTTCGCCTGCTGCAGGCGGCGGTGCAATTCACGCTCATCCCGACGTTGCGCCTGGCGCCCGGTGCCCGCGCCCGGCGCACGAAGATCCTGCGGGAGGCGGCGTTGGTTCTCGTCACCGTTGCGGCCGGCTCCGTGGCCATCTGGGTGCTCGCCCCACCGGTAGCCAGCTGGCTCACCGCCGGGCGCTACGTGCTCCCGCACGCGCTGATCGCGGCAACGCTCGTCTCGGGATTCCTGAAGGTGCTGTGCGGCTTCACCACGGCCGTGGTGGTCTCCTGCGGCGAGCAGCGCGGCCTGCGCGCCTTGAGCTTCGTCTGCTGGGGCTCGCTCGGGGCCAGTGTCGCCGGCGCCTTCCTCAGCGGTCCGTGGGGGCTGGTCGGCGTGTTGTATGGCATCGCCGCCGGATGGCTCATCCGCTGCCTGCTCACCGGCTGGCTGGCATTACCTTACCTCAGGCAGTCGGCTGCCAGCGAGAAGGGTGCGGCGGCGCACGAGGTCAGCTTGCGGCCGAGTAGCTCGCGATGACCGTGCGCGCGCCGCCCGGGAGGTCGGTCTTCGGCTCGAACCCGAGCGACTCCCGCGCCGCGGCAATGTCGAAGGCGTTGTCGTTCTCGAAGAAGGCGAGCGTGCGCCGCGAGAGCGGCGGCTCCACGCCGGCGACGGCGCTCACCTGCTCCGCCGCCCACCCCACCGAGAGCCCGAGCCAGCGCGGCGCGTGGAAGGCGGGGGGCGGCACTCGCAGCGCGTGGGCGAACTCCCCGACCATCTCCTCGACAGACATCCAGCGCGGGCCTGCGATGTTGAAGGTGCGGCCCGAGACCTCCGGGCCGGCCGCGGCGGCAAGCTCCAGGCCGGCGAGGAAGTCCTCGATGTAGATGGGGTGGCGGAGGTTGTTGCCTCGCCCGATGAAGAAGAACCGTCCCTTGCGCAGCGAGCGGATGAGCTTGGCCGTGCGCGGGCAGCCGACGCCATACACCCATGAGGGCCTCACGATGACCAGATCGAGTCCCGTGCGGCGCGCCGCCTCGCGCGCGGCCTGCTCGCCGGCGGCCTTGGTCCGCTCGTATTCGTTCTCCGGATGCAGCGGGGCATCTTCCGCGGCGGGCGGATGCGCGACGTGCCCATACACCCCGACGCTGCTCACCTGCACGACCCGCCGCACGTGCGCCGCCGCACTGAGCTCGATGAGCTGCTCGAGCGCTTTGACGTTCACGGATTCGAACTGCGCCGGGCTCGCATGCACATCCAGGTGCACGCTCGCGAGGTTGAACACCGTCTCGATGCCCTCGAGCGCCTGCGCGAGACCGCGCGGCTCGCGGATGTCCTGCACCCGAAAATCGACGCCGCTGCCCGCCGGCCGCGCCGGCGGATGCACATCGATGGCCCGGACCTCGAAGCCGCGCCCGGCAAGATAGGGGGCGAAGTGCGAGCCGACGAAGCCGCCGGCTCCCGTAACGAGCACTCGTGTCATGATTTGCGCGCCGAGACCGCGACGGCATAGCCGCCGTTTCCGGGGATCAGCTTATCGAGCAGCGAGAAGACATACATGAAGGGGTAGATGAGCGAGTAGATGCGGTACTCCTTGCGGACCGCCTGCAGCTCCTTGCGCGAGGTCGGCGCGATCGTCCCCTCCATCACCGGCGGATGCTCCTTCTTGCGCGAGAGCACCTTCACGTAGCCGAAGTTGATGACCAGCTCCGCGAGCTCGGTGAAGAAGCGGGAGTAGCCGCCGCTCGCCACCGGCCGCATGTCGACGGAGCGGAACATCTGCTGCAGATCGCGTACGCGATAGCCCTGCACGACGTGGCCGTAGGTGGCAGGCCCCATGCCGATCAGGCGCTTCAGCGCCGCAACCGGCAGGCGCGTATCGCCGTTGGGTGTGGTGATGATGGCGAGGCCGCCCGGCGCGAGAACCCGTCGGATCTCGCGGTTGAGGCCGCTGACGTCCGGGAAGTGCTCGTGGACGTCGATGATGATCACCACATCGAAGGCATCGTCGGGGAAGGGGAAGCGGTTGATGTCGACGTGCGCGACCGGATCGCCGAGGAATTCCGCCATCTCCGCGATGCCCTGCGGATAGACCTGTCCCCAGCTCCAGCGCCCGCCGGCGGCGCGGAAGTGGTAGTTCATGGCGCCGTTGTTGTCGTGCCCGGAGATCAGGAGGCAGCGCTCCTCGCGCACGCCGCCGAGGAGCCGCATCAGCAGCTCCACCTTCTGCCGCTTCTTGAGCGACTTGGCGTACATCTGCAGCTGCCACGGCGTAGCGCTGGCCTGCGGCTGCGGGGGCGCGACGAGGGGGCTTTGGGCAAGAGGGCTGGTGGTCGTCATGGTCGGACTCCGAAATGATCAGGCGGCGGCCGGCTCGAGGTCGCACGCCAGGGGCCCGCGAAAGGCCGCCAGCTGGCGGGCTGCCTCGTCCACCTGGGCGCCGGTCTCCTTGGTGCTCCAGCGCAGCTCGCGGGCGAGCGTTGCGGCACAGGCAGTGAGCGCCGCCCGATCGAGTGTCTGGCTGAGGTATAGCTGGGTGCGGCGCATCACTACGTCCGAGAGGCGGACGGCCATCTCCGCGCGCGCCGCATAGGCGATCTGGGCGAGCACGATAGGCAGGTCCGGCACGACCCGCGCGCAGAGTGAGGGTTCGCCCGCCATGAGGGCGAGCACGTGCCGGTGCGCCGCTCCATAACACTGCTCGAGCTGTGCCATGACCGGCCGGTCGAGCGGCGGCACGCCTCGCGGACCTGCAAAAACGGCGCTCGCCATGGGGGCGAGCTTGCGTGGGCGGCGGCCGAGCTCCTCCACGGGGCCGAGCTGGCGGCAGGCCATCCTCACTGCCTGCGCCGCGACCGCCGGGGCGATGGTCCATTTGACGCCGACGATGGAGATGAGCCCGTGCAATCCGGCCGGCTGGTGATCGATCACTTGCGGGTCGCGCTCGAGCGCGACCTCGGTGCCCGCATTGTCCTCCTCTTCCGGCAGGAGGCCTGCGAACACGCCGCGCACGTCCGTCGCCGCCAACCGGTGGCTGCCGAGGACGGTGTTGAGATCGCTGAGGAACGCGGCCACCTCCTCGCGCATCACATCGGGCGAGCGAGTGGAGGGGTCGCCGCGCAGGTGCCGGGTGCCGATGAGGGAGTAGCCGTTCCACGGCAGAATGAAATACGTGGTCTCGCTCGCCCCATGCGCGCGTACCGTGAGCCCGACGCCGTCGCGGAACGGGAGCGCGCGAGTCAACAGGTTGAAAGCCCGCGAGGCGCGGAACATCGGCGCCTGCGGCCGCCCCGCCCCGGCCGGCAGCCAGTCCTCCACCCAGGGACCGGCGGCATTGATCACGATTCGTGCCCGCAGCTCCAGCTCGCGCCCCGAAAGCTCATCCCGGGCATGCACGCCCCTGATGCGCGAGTGATGTGCCAGTAGACCCGTCGCCCGCACGTAGTTGCTTACGTGGGCTCCGGCGTCAGCGGCTGCGCTCACCACCGAGAACAACAGCCGCTCCGTGTCCAGGCAGACTGCATCGTGCCAGGCCGCGGCGCCGTTACAGTCATCGAGATTGATGCCGGGGAGCACCGCACGGGCCGCGGCTGCGCTGAGGACGGCCCCCCGCGGCAGCCGGCGATCCTCGCGCACGCCGCTGTTGCGGTCGGCGCTGATCAGATCGTTGATCCAGAGCGCGGTGCGCATGACGAGCGGTCCGCGAGCACCCTGTCCGCGGGTAGGCAGGACGAAGCGCAACGGGCGCGCCAGATGCGGCGCCAGGCGCAGCCACTCCCGCCGCTCGCGGATCGATTCGCGCATGCGCTTGAAGTCCAGGCGCTGCAGATGCCGCAACCC
>DASVWT010000176.1:0-7253 GCA_036393055.1 Steroidobacteraceae bacterium | reverse complement strand
TGTCGAGGCTCCAATGGCCGACACCATAGTACTGCGTGAGCAGAGCGCCCCTGGCCGGCAAGGCCCTGGCAAGATAGGGCGCGGGCGAGTGGGGTCCGAAGGTGGCTTCGAAAGACTTGTTCTCGAGGACGATGAGGAATATGTGCCGGATCGGCGGGAGTGTTCCGGTGTGCGAGTCGGCTGCCGGCACCGGGCTCGCCGCGGCGATACCGAGAAGCGCCGCCGCGAGCGCCCCGAAAAGACGGTGGGCCGAAATGCGGTGGTCAGGTCGAGTGATTTCTTTCGTCATGTCAATCAATGGGACCCCCTTCCGCGGCACCGCGCCGGCTGGCGGACTGTAGCGCCTGGTTGCGCGCGAGGGAACCCTCACGCTCAGGGAAGACCCGGCTTCCACGCGAAGCCCTGTCCCCGCGCAACGATGTGACCCACCCCCGGGAATGGAAAATGAGGTGAGTAAACCCACTCACCGTTCTTCGACAGCATGGTGAGCGTCTTGAGGCGTGTCTGGCTGCCCAGCGCTTCATCGTTGTCGAACTGTATGGCCCACCGCGGCCGGGCGAGCGACACGATCGAGCTGTGCGCGATGTCACCGATATCGAGGAGCCGGTCGTGGCCGGAGACGATCAGATATCCCACATGGCCGGGCGTGTGGCCAGGCAGGGATACCGACTTTATTCCCGGGAGGATCCGGGCACCGGGCTCGAAGGTGCGGACCTTGCCTGCTACGGCCCTCACCACCTCCGGCGCGGCGTTTTTCTGCATCCAGGCCCATGCGGCACTCGCCATGTGGACCGTTGCGCGGGGAAAAGCAGGCCGGCCAGCGGCATCGATCAGGCCGCCGACGTGATCGAGGTGTGGGTGCGTGATGAGGACGTCAGTCACAGCATCTGGCGTCTCACCCGCAGACCGCAGGGCCCCAAGCACGTCGCCGTGATTGCCCGGTGAGAGCCCCGTATCGATCAGCACGAGGCGCGGGCCGACGTGCAGCATGAGTACGTTCACGCTGAGCGGGATCCGATCCGCAGGCGCGCCAGCCTGCCGCAAAACCGCGCCGACTTCGCGCGGGTGGATGCCGATGCCGAAGGTCTTGCCATCGTTGGGAACGATGATTTGGGCGTCGTGAAGAACAGACAGGTGCAGGGCACCGAGATTGAAGCTCCGTACCGCGGGCGTGACGGACACGAAGGGCACTTCGGCGCGTGCGCTGGCGGCAACACCGAGACCGAGGACCGCAGAGAGCAGGATGGCGGCGCGCATGGCATTCTCCCATCTGATCGTCATTGCAGCGATTGTGTCGCAGACCCGCACGGCGGACAGTCCCTCGGACGAGGTATGCACGATTGCCGCAGAGTGTGCGCGTCCCCGTTTACCGACCGGCATCGGGCCAGTCGCTCGCACAGCGCACTGGAGCTCTACCGATGTACCTCCGCGGAGACGGTATTTCGGACGATGTTTGCTCGTGCTAAACAGACGTAAGGATGCGCGTTGCACCTTGACGCTTAGATAACACATTCACCGAGCACTGAGGAGAGACTACTTCTTTTGCTTCGCCGGACGTTTCCAGCCTTCGATCGTAGTCTGCCGCGCCCGCGCGATGGTGAGCTTCCCTGCCGGCACCTGATTCGCGACCGTCGACCCGGCTGCGACCGTCGCGCCCTCGCCGACCGTGATGGGTGCTACCAGGACACTGTTGGAACCCGTGTGTACGTCGTCCTCGATCACCGTGCGGTGCTTGTTGGCCCCGTCGTAGTTGGCGATGATCGTTCCGGCGCCGAGATTGACCCGGGCGCCGACCTGCGCGTCCCCTACGTACGACAGGTGGTTGGCTTTCGATCCATCCGCCATCGTCGAATTCTTCACCTCGACGAAGTTGCCGATGTGCACGCCAGCAGACAGCTTGGAGGTGGGCCTGAACCGCGAAAAGGGCCCGATGTTGCAGGATGAACCGATCGCGGCGCCCTCGATGACGCAATGCGGAAAGATCTGCGTGTCGTCCCCGATCTGCGCATCCCGGATGACGCACCCTGGGCCGATGCGTACCCGGTCACCGAGCGTCACCTGTCCTTCGAGCACCACGTTGACATCGATGAAAACATCCTTGCCATGGACCACCCGGCCCCGGATGTCGATGCGTGCGGGGTCAGCGACCGTCACCCCCGCGAGCATCAGCTCGCGCGCGGCCCGCTGACGGCACACCGCCTCGAGCGTGGCGAGCTGCACCTTGTCATTCACGCCCTGCGCATCGATAGGGTCCGCGCACTGCAACGGATTGACCGCCACGCCGGCCTGCACCGCCATCCCGATGACGTCGGTGAGGTAGTACTCGCGCTGTGAGTTGTCGGCTTTCAGGCCTTCGAGCCAGCGGCGCAGGAGCTTCGCCGGCGCCGCCATCACTCCGGTGTTGCATTCCCGGATGCCGCGCTCTTGCGCCGAGGCATCCTTCTGCTCCACGATCCGCTGCACCCGTCCCGCCCCGTCGCGCACGACCCGGCCATAGTCTGTTGGATCATCGACGGTCATCGTGAGCAGCGCGACCTGCCCCGGCCCGGCGAGTGCGGCCAGCTGCGCGAGCGTCTCGCGATCGAGAAGCGGCACATCACCGTACAGAATGAGCGCCACGTGGTCATCCGGCACCTTCGGAATCGCCTGCAACACCGCGTGCCCCGTCCCGAGCTGCTGTGCCTGCAATGTCCACTGGACAGGCTGCCCCGCGAGCGCCTCGCGGACGCGCTCGCCCCCGTGACCGTAGACCACATGTATCGCCCCCGGCTCGAGAGACCGCGCGGTATCGATCACGTGGGCCAGCAATGGCCGCCCCGCGAGCGGCTGGAGGACTTTCGGCAGCGCGGACTTCATCCGCTTGCCCTCGCCCGCCGCCAGGATGATGACCGATAGGGGGGAAGGAGGTCCGGAGCTCGAATCAGTCATGTCGCTCACCCCTGAGGGTTACGACCGCAGCTTGCGCAATCGCTCGAGGATCTTCAACTGCGCCGCCGCCCGCGCCAACTCCGCCAGCGCTTCCGCCTGGGTGATGTGCGCGGACCGGTCCCGCAGCGCCTCTTCCGCGCGCTGCTTCGCGGCCAGCGCGGCCGCCTCATCGATGTCCCTGGCCCGAAGCGCCGTATCCGCCAGCACCGTCACCTTGGACGGCTGCACCTCGATTGCCCCGCCGCCCACGAAGAAGTGGTGCTCCTGCCCATCCGGCGTCTGCACCCGCACCTCCCCGGGCTTGAGCAGCGACAGCAGCGGCGCGTGCCGCGGGGCCACGCCGATGTCGCCCTCGGAAGCAGGCGCAAACACCATCGCCGCCGGACCCGAGAAGATCTCCCCCTCGGCGCTGACTATGTCCACCTGGATCGTGTGCGGATCTGCCATCGTTGTGACTCCTGCTGGGCGCCTCTACTGAAGCGTCTTCGCCTTGGCGACCGCCTCGTCGATGGAACCGACCATGTAGAACGCCTGCTCCGGCAGCGAGTCGAACTCCCCGCTCAAGATGCCCTTGAAGCCGCGGATGGTCTCCGCCAGAGGCACGATCTTGCCGTCCTGCCCCGTGAACACCTTGGCGACGTTGAACGGCTGCGACAGGAAGTTACGCACTTTGCGTGCGCGGTAGACCGTCTGCTTGTCTTCCTCCGACAGCTCGTCCATGCCGAGGATGGCGATGATGTCCTGCAGCTCCTTGTAGCGCTGCAGCACGGCCTGCACGCCGCGCGCCGTGTTGTAATGCTCCTCGCCCACCACCAGCGGATCGAGCTGCCGGCTGGTCGAGTCGAGCGGATCCACCGCCGGGTAGATGCCGAGCGATGCGACCTGCCGCGAGAGCACCACGGTCGCATCCAGGTGCGCGAAGGTCGTTGCGGGCGAGGGGTCCGTCAGGTCGTCCGCGGGCACGTACACCGCCTGGATGGAAGTGATCGAGCCGGTCTTGGTGGAGGTGATGCGCTCCTGCAGCACGCCCATCTCCTCCGCGAGAGTCGGCTGGTAGCCCACCGCCGATGGCATACGACCGAGCAGCGCCGACACCTCCGTACCCGCCAGCGTGTAACGGTAGATGTTGTCGACGAAGAAGAGCACGTCACGGCCCTTGCCGCCGTCCTCGCGTACCTCGTCACGAAAGTACTCCGCCATGGTCAGTCCCGTGAGCGCCACGCGCAGGCGGTTGCCCGGCGGCTCGTTCATCTGGCCGTAGACCATCGCCACCTTGGAGTTCGACAGCGTCTTCGGGTCGATGACGCCCGACTCGATCATCTCGTGATAGAAGTCGTTGCCCTCGCGGGTGCGCTCGCCGACGCCCGCGAACACCGAGAGGCCGCTGTACTGCTTGGCGATGTTGTTGATCAGCTCCAGCATGTTGACGGTCTTGCCGACGCCCGCGCCGCCGAACAGTCCGACCTTGCCACCCTTGGCGAAGGGGACCAGCAGGTCGATGACCTTGATGCCGGTGACCAGCAGCTCCTGGCCGCCCGCCTGCTCATCGAAGGACGGCGGCGGTCGGTGGATCGGCAGCTGGTCGGGCGATTGCACCGGCCCGCGGTTGTCCTGCGGATGCCCGAGCACGTCCATGATCCGGCCGAGCGTGGCTTTGCCGACCGGCACGGTGATGGGCGCGCCCGTGGCAACCACGGCCAGGCCGCGCCGCAGGCCCTCGGAGGATCCCATCGCGATGGCGCGCACGATGCCGTCCCCGAGCTCCTGCTGCACCTCGAGCGTCAGGTCGACATCCTTCAGCTTCAGCGCCTCGTAGACGCGCGGAATGGCGCTGCGCGGGAACTCGACGTCGATGACGGCGCCGATGATCTGGGTGATGGTGCCTTCGGCCGTATTAGCCATGAGGATTCCTCGGACGAAATATCATTGATGTCATACCGCAGCAGCTCCACTCACGATCTCGGAGAGCTCCTTGGTGATCGCCGCCTGGCGGGCCTTGTTGTAGATGAGCTGCAGCTCGTTGATCAGCTTGCCGGCGTTGTCGGAGGCGGCCTTCATGGCCACCATCCGCGCCGCCATCTCGGAGGCGACGTTCTCGACGGCCGCGCGATACACCTGTGATTCGACGTAGCGCATCAGCAGCCCGTCGAGGATCTGCGCGGCTTCCGGCTCGTAGATGTAGTCCCAGTGCTCCTGCAGCCCCTCGGTGTCGATGGCCTCGATGGGCAGCAGCTGCTCGACGACCGGCTTCTGCGTCATGGTGTTGACGAACTGGGCATTCACCAGGAACAGTCGGTCGACCTTGCCGTCCCGATAGGCGTCCAGCATCACTTTGACGGTCCCGATGAGGTCCTTGACGTGCGGCTGATCGCCCAGATGCGAGACGTTGGCGAGGATGGGCACGCCGAGACGGCGGAAGAATGCGAGTCCCTTGGCGCCGACCAGGCACAGGTTGACCGCTGCCCCTTTTCCCTGCCATTCGCGCATCAGGTAGAGCGTCTGCTTGAAGACGTTGGCATTCAGCGCGCCGGCGAGCCCACGGTCGGTGGAAACCACGATGATGCCGACGCTCTTGACGTCCTCGCGCGGCTGCAGGAAGGGATGGCGGTAGTCGGGGTTGGCCTCGGTGAGGTGCCCGATGACGTTGCGCATCTTTTCCGCGTAGGGACGCGCGAGGCGCATGCGGTCCTGCGCGCGGCGCATCTTGCTCGTGGCCACCATCTGCATGGCCTTGGTGATCTTCTGAGTGTTCTTCACACTCGCGATCTTGGAGCGGATTTCCTTGGTGCCGGGCACGTCAATAGGTTCCGGTCTTGATGAAATCCTCGACGCACTTCTTGAGCTCCGCCTCGTTGTCCTTGAGCTTCGGTTCCTTGTTGATGCGATCGAGCATCGGCTGGTAGCTGGTATGCGCGAAGGCCTGCAGGGCAGCCTCGAAGGCGACCACCTTTTTGAGGTCCACCTTGTCCATGTAGCCGTTGTTGACCGCGTAGATGGAGAGCGCCATCTGCGCCACGGACATCGGCGCGTACTGCTTCTGCTTCATCACCTCGGTGACGCGCTGGCCGCGCTCGAGCTGGCGGCGGGTGGCCTCGTCGAGGTCGGAAGCGAACTGCGAGAAAGCGGCAAGCTCGCGATACTGCGCCAGGGCGAGGCGGATGCCGCCACCCAGTTTCTTGATGATGTCGGTCTGCGCCGCGCCGCCGACGCGCGACACCGAGATGCCCGCGTTCATCGCCGGGCGGATGCCGGCGTTGAAGAGATCGGTCTCGAGGAAGATCTGGCCGTCGGTGATGGAGATGACGTTGGTCGGCACGAACGCCGTGACGTCGCCCGCCTGCGTCTCGATGATCGGCAGGCCGGTGAGCGAGCCGGTCTTGCCCTTCACCGCGCCCTTGCTGACCTGCTCGACGTATTCTTCGTTGACGCGCGCGCTGCGCTCGAGCAGCCGCGAGTGCAGATAGAACACATCGCCCGGGAACGCCTCGCGGCCCGGCGGACGGCGCAGCAGCAGCGAGATCTGCCGGTAGGCGACCGCCTGCTTGGAGAGGTCGTCATAGACGATGAGCGCGTCCTCGCCGTTGTCCATGAAGAACTCGCCCATCGTGCAGCCGGAATAGGCCGAGATGTACTGCATGGCGGCCGGCATGGAGGCCGAGGCAGCCACGATGATGGTGTGCTTGAGGGCGTCGTGCTCCTCGAGCTTGCGCACCACGTTGGCGATGGTCGACTGCTTCTGGCCGATCGCGACGTAGATGCACTTCACCCCGGAGGACTTCTGGTTGATGATCGTATCGACCGCGAGCGCGGTCTTGCCGGTCTGGCGGTCGCCGATGATGAGCTCGCGCTGGCCGCGGCCGATCGGCACCATGGAGTCGACCGCCTTGTAGCCGGTCTGCACCGGCTGGCTGACCGACTTTCGGTAGATGACGCCGGGAGCCACACGCTCGATCGGTGCCGTGCGCGCGGCATTGATCGGACCCTTGCCGTCGATAGGCCGGCCGAGCGCATCGACCACGCGGCCGAGCAGCTCCCTGCCCACCGGCACCTCGAGGATGCGGCTGGTGGTCTTGACCTGGTCGCCCTCGCGCAGGTGCTTGTACTCGCCGAGCACCACCGCGCCGACGGAGTCCTGCTCCAGGTTGAGCGCCAGGCCGAAGGTGTTGCCTGGGAACTCCAGCATCTCGCCGTAGCGCACGTCGGCCAGGCCGTGGATGCGCGTGATGCCGTCGGTGACCGACACGATCGTGCCGACGTTGCGCGCCTCCGTGACGGACTTGAAGCCTTCGATCCGCTGCTTGATGAGATCGCTGATTTCGCTTGCC
>DASVWT010000175.1:0-12268 GCA_036393055.1 Steroidobacteraceae bacterium | reverse complement strand
CGAAGATCTGCCCGTTGGCGCGTTGCAACCACGGAGGCACTTGACCGCGATCAAGAGCAGCCAGGGCAAGTTCCCCGGCACGTCGTGCGTCAGTCTCACGATCGAAAGTACGGTAGACCGGCGCGGGGAGCTTCGGATGTTTCACCCGCAGCTCGAATGCTTTCCCGCCGCGGCGGGGACGAACAAGTATCGGCATCTGCATCTCCTGTAATGGTCGAGATGCAGGCGTGAAGCCAAGGGGCTTTAAATTTCACCAACTCCGTTTCAACGGAATGTGTGCCGAATTCGGGTGGTTTTAGCCACCCGGACGAGCCCGAACGAGACCGGATGAGGCCGTTTTCGGCCAGCCCTCAACGGACTGTTTCCGGCTCGTTCGCGCGTTTTCTTCGGCAATTCCGCTTGCCCGAAGGTGGTTTATTGGAGGCTAGGGTCGGAATCGAACCGGCGTAGACGGCTTTGCAGGCCGCTGCATGACCACTCTGCCACCTAGCCACTAGACGACAAGAAGCCCCGGGCTGGCCGCGGGGCTTCGTAGCGAGATCTGGAGAGGCTTGGCGCTCTCCCCGGGGCCCTCGCAAGAGCCGCATATTGTACCGGATTTGACCGGCTGGCAATGCCGGGCTCCCGCGCGAGCGGCGAGCGGACGGTTCGGTGGGACCGACGCCCCGACGCCCTCGCGGGCATTGCGGTTACCATCCGCGCATGATCGCCCTGAGAGGCCTGAGGATACGCTGGTGGTATCTGTGCTTGCTGCCGCTGCTTGCGGCACAGGCGCAGGCAGCGCGGGTTTCGAGCGTGCAGGTGACGCGTAGCGGGACGCACTTCGTGATCGGAATGCGGATCTCCATCGATGCACCGCCGCCGGCGGTCTTTCGTGCGTTGCAGGATTACGCCGAGATGGCGCGCTACAACCCCGATCTGCGCTCGGTGCGCATCGAGCGCACCGCGGCACGCGATCGCGTGCGCCTTTTCACGACCATTCACGCCTGTGTCCTGATCTTCTGCAAGACCATGCACCAGGAGCAGATCATGACGGCGGCCGCCAGCGCGGACGGCGGCACACTGAATGCAGTGCTCGTGCCTCAGGGCGGGGACTTCAAAGAAGGCCACGGCCGCTGGTTCGTCGGGCCTTGCCGGCGAGCGCGGACGCAGACCTGCATGGATGTGCGGCTCGAGCTGGTACCCGGATTCTGGGTGCCCCCGGTGATCGGCCCGTGGGTGCTGCGCAGGAAGATGGATGAAGAGGCGCGCCGCACGGCTGCGGGACTCGAGCAGACGGCTCGGGGCGGGGGCGCGGGACAGCACTGACGGGCTGCTCGCACACTCGCTGGGAGCTCGCGAGCGCCCGCGCCACCCTGCCTCGCCCAATTTTGCAGGTCGCCCTATTCCTGCGAAGATGGCGCCAACGGGGGCATGGTCTTGAGCCAGTCCCGGCGGCGGCAGAACAACCAAGAATCATCTCGAGCGTACCCCGGGGGCAATCCGCAACTCGATGGAACCCGAGCGCTGGCAACAGGTAAAGGCCGCCCTGGGCGAGGCCCTGTCGCTGAGCGGCCGCTCGCGCGACACCTATCTCGAGCGCCTGGGCGCCGCCGATCCGGCGCTTCGCGCCGAGCTCGAATCTCTCCTTGAAGCCGATCGGGACGCCGGCACCGGCTTTCTCGAAAGTCCCGCGGCGGCGGTGCTCGATGCACCCGTGCCTGAAAGCCCCCATGCGGGCCGCCGGCTGGGGCCTTACCGGCTGTTGGAGGAGATCGGCACAGGCGGCATGGGAGAGGTATACCGCGCAGCGCGTGTCGATGAGGAGTACGAGCACGAGGTCGCCGTCAAGCTGGTGCGGGCGGGGGCCGATACGCAGTTTATCGGACAACGTCTGCGGACCGAGCGGCAGATCCTCGCCGCGTTTCAGCATCCCAATATTGCACGACTCCTCGACGGCGGCACCACGGAGGAAGGGATACCGTACCTGGTGATGGAGCTGATCGCAGGCCTGCCCATCACCGAGTACTGCGATCGGCACCGCCTGGACGTCGAGGCGCGCCTGCGCCTGTTTCTGCTCGTGTGCTCGGCGGTGCAGTACGCGCATCAACGCGCGGTGATCCACAGGGACCTGAAGCCCAGCAACATCCTCGTGACGGCGGAGGGCGCGCCGAAGCTGCTCGACTTCGGTATTGCGAAGATCCTGGAGCCTGGCACGGTGCCGGTGCGCGCGGACCTGACCATCAACGCCGTGCGGCTGTTGACACCGGACTACGCCAGCCCGGAGCAGCTCAAAGGCGAGCCCGTGACCGCCGCGAGCGATGTCTACTCCCTCGGAGTCATCCTCTACGAGCTGCTGACCGGGATCAAAGCGCATGGTGGCTGCGGCCGCATGATGCGCAGCGCCGCAAGCTCTGTCCCTGGCCCTGCGCCTACCAGACCGAGCCTCGCCGTCCGCGGCCGGGAGGTGGCCGGCACCTTCCGTCGGGATTCGCCGGAGAGGTTGAGCCGTCGCCTGCGCGGCGACCTCGACAACATCGTGCTGATGGCGCTGCGGGAGGAGCCGGAGCGGCGCTATGCAACCGTGGACCGGCTTGCCGAGGACATTCGGCGGCATCTTGCGCGTTTGCCGGTGGCAGCCCGCAAGCCGACACTCGGATATCGCTCCGCCATGTTCGTGAGGCGGCACAAGGTCGGTGTCGCCGCGACGGCTCTGACGGCATTGGCGCTGATCGGCGGTGTCATCATGACCGTGCGGGCCACCCTCATCGCCCGCGCAGCCCTCGCCCGGGCCGAGGAGGAAGCGAACGCATCGCAGAGAGTGAGCAGTTACCTCGTGTCGTTGTTCGAGGAGGCGAGTCCGGAGGCGACCGGCGGCAAAGATCTCGACGTGCGCGATCTGGTAGCCCGGGCGCAGCGTCAGATCGATCCCAGCCTCTCGGGTCAACCCGAGGTGCGTGCCCGCATGCTCTCCGCCATCGGAGCGCTGCACTGTGAGATCGGGCAATTTACCCCCTGCAGGCAGGATCTGGAGCAGGCGCTGCGGATCGAGAAGACTTTGGGCTCCGCAGGCGACCCGCTGCTGCGGGCACGCACGGAATACCGCCTCGGGAGTGCCTACGCCTACGCAGGGCGGACCGGTGAAGCTCTCGCGCTGCTCAGACAGGCTTTGCCGGTGCTCGAAGCGCAACGGCCGCAGGATGATCAGGCGCTGGCCGCCGTCTGGAACGCCATCGGCCGCGTATATCTCGAGACCGAGCCGCTGCGAGCCATCAAGGCCCTGGAGCGGGCGCGCGCGCTCGAGCGCGGCCCGCACGGCGAGGACACCGTAGGTTCGGTCAGTACCCTCGGAACCCTGGCGATCGCGTATGCCCAGGCCATGCGATGGGACGATGCGCTCGCCCTCGCCCGCTCCCGTATCGAGCTCGTCAGAGCGCACTTCGACACCGGGGACGTCCGATATTTCGATGCACTCAACGACTATGCGGAGGTCGCGCAGGAGGCCGGCCGCTTCGATGAGGCGACGCAGGCATGGCAACAGGTCCTCGGCGGCTATGAACGGATCTTCGGCCCCGCCAGCGACAGATACATCGACACCGAGCTCAGCCTCGGGGACGTTCTGTTTCGCCGCAACCGTTTGCGCGAATCGATAGTCTGGTTCCAGCGCTCCGTCGAGGGCTACCGCGCGCAAGCGAGCCCGCATCGGGAAAAATACATCGGCGCGCTCTTTGCCTTGAGCCAGGTGCTCTGGATGCATGGGGACTACCAGCAGGCAGCCTCGGCGGCCCGGGACGCCTACCGCACGTACCAGCAGACGAACGACTCCGACCCGCAATCGACGACGGCCTACGCAATCAGATTGGCGCATCCCCTGGCATTCGTCGGCGAGACCCGGCGAGCGCTCAAGCTGCTCTCCACGCCGATGCCGGGTGACCCGCGCTCCGCCATGACCAGCGGCTTCGAGGGCCTGCGATTGCTGTGGCTGGGCGACACGTACCGGCAGGCGGGGTCGAACGCTCGTGCCGAGCAAGCCTATGACCGGGCCATCGCGTATCTCGCGGCGCACTCGCTGCCCCACAGCGCCGCACCGAGCATGGCCTACGAGGGCAAGGCGCTGCTGCTCGCACGCGAGGGCCGGTTCGCCGAGGCCGTGCCGCTGTATCGGCTCGCGATCGGCGGCTATATCAACTGCCGATACGCGCCCGATGGGCCGACCATCGCGGCTGCAAGGATCGAGCTTGCCCAGAGCCTCACGTCTCTTGGACGGCTCGATGAAGCGCGTACGCTGCTGGCGGACTCCGGCGGGATCGTGAAGGCAGGCCTCGCGCCTACGCACCCGGCGCGCCTCGCGCTGAACCGGCTGCACAAAACACTGCGCGTGCCGCGGTGAGTGTTCCCCCAAGATTCTCAGCCGGGCTGGCCGCAGAGCAGGGCCTCGCGCCGACTCCACAGGGTATCGAAATCCGTGGCGCGCAGCAGATCGCCGGTCTCGGCTGCCGCCGCGGGTCCATCCTGCAATCGGGCGATCGCATCGCGCAGCGTGACCAACGCGAGCAGCACCTCGCCGTCCAACGCCACGAGCTGCTCGACCGTGGCGCGCTCGTCGAGAGCTTGCCGATGGACGCGGCTCGCCTCCGGGGCCGTCGAGGTACGGATCGCCGTCTCCATGCCTTCCAGATCGCGCTGGGCGCGCAGCAGGGCCTGCGTTGCCGCAGCGGGCTCGAGCGAGCGCAGATGCGCGCGGCATTCCCCGAGAAGCTGATACAGCTTCCCGCGGATCAGTATGTCATCCGCGCGCAGCTTTCCCTTGCAGCGATAGAAGCTGTAGCCCCAGCCGTAGAACAGGTTGGACAGCAATCGCTTGGCCGGTCCCACCCCGGCAAGGGGATTGACGATGACCTTCAGCTCCATACGTTTCTTGAGCGCTCAGACCTCCGGATACCCAGGTAAAGCGGAATCCGCAGCCAAAACGGCTCACGGGGAGCTCATCCGGCTGCCCGAACTGCGATCGGATGCCCGGGCGCCGGGCGAGAAGGCCTCGTACCATAGCGGGGACCGGCTGACGGCTGAGGGCCATGCCCGCATCTTCCACCACGCTGCACCACCTATTGCCCCTCGTGTACGAGGAGCTGCGGCGGGTTGCGCGGCGCCAATTGCGGGGGGAGAGGCCTGACCACACCTTGCAGACCGCAGCGCTCATCAATGAGGCGTATCTGCGGCTGGTCGATCAGGGCATGCCTGAGGCCGCGGACCGCTGCCACTTCGTCGCCCTGACCTCCCATCTGATGCGGCAGATCCTGGTGGACCATGCCCGCGCCAGGCTCGCCCAAAAGCGGGATGGGGGCTGCCGGGTCACCCTCGCGGAGGAGGTCGCCTGCGCCGAGCCGCGGGACATCGACGTGCTCGCCGTGGACGATGCGCTGAGCCGTCTCGCCGCACTCGATCCGCAGCAGGCGCGCATCGTCGAGCTGCGTTACTTCGGGGGCCTCTCGATCCGCGAGACCGCGGAGGCGCTGGAGATTTCGGAAGCCACCGTCAAGCGCGACTGGGCGATCGCCCGCGCCTGGCTGCATCGCGAGATCGAAAGCGTCCCCCGCCCCTGAGCGCCGGCCAGCGATTCAGGATGGATGCCGGGCCACCGGGTCGGATCGCGCCTCACTGCGCCAGGTAGAAAAGCGGCATCGACTTCCATCCTTCGCGGGTTGGCACCATCGCGACGCGGATCGGGGCAGGAGTCTCGAGGAGCGATGCACTGGCCGCGGCACATCCCGAGGCAGAGCCCACGCCGTCCTCACGCTGGTCGGCGGGGAGGCAGACCGCCGGATTGAGCGTTCCGAAGAGGCTCACGTTCGGGTTGTATGAGCCCCAGTCGATGTAAAGCACACTCTGCGTCCCCTGGGTGGCGGCGCCCTGCGCCACCCCCGCGGTTTGCGTCGATGTGCCCTGCACCGTGGTCTGGATGGCATTCAGGGTGCCGGCCACCTGTCCGGGGCTCACGCCGAATGGCGCCGAATAGAGGATCGCCTGCTCGCCCGGCACGAAGGGGTGGCTGGTGATGAGCAGATCGGATTGGGTCTGCCGCAGATCCTTGGTTTGAAACTGGGTGCCCGGAGCCGGCAGCCAGAGTGTGAGCTGCACGTGCGATGTGGATGTGGCGACGAATCCAACCTGCTGATCCGCGTTGGCGCTGCCGAACTGCCCGTTCGAATTCTCGAGGCCGTACCGAACCTCCACGTCGTTCGCGGTGACGGTCGCCTGCGGGCTGGTGCCGAGAATGCTGTCTCCGGCGATCAGCAGGACGTTGCCTCCCGCACTGAGGACTCCGACGTTCAGGTCCGATGAGGGCCCTTTGGCGACCTCCGTCAAGGTCCCACTCGCGGTGCCGGAGGTCGTGAGACTGCCCGCACCGGCGGTCAGCGCCACGTTGCCCCCCACAAACGTCACTTCGCCGCCGAAGGTATTGGCCTGACTGAGATTGATGGCATTCCCGCCGGCATCGATCGACGTCGTGCCTCCGAGGCTCAGTGTTCCGACCTCACCCACTGCCCCGGCGGCCGCCCCGCTGCCGGCCAGTCCCTGCACGACCAGGTCCTTCGTCACGGTGGTGTTGTCCGTGCTCGCGGCGCCGAAGGTGACCGCTCCGCCGGCATCGAGTGTCAGGCTGGTCGCGCTGCTGGCGCCAGCGAGCGTCGTTGCATCGGCGTTTGCAAGCGCCACGGTGCCGCCGGTCAGTGTGATGGGACCGCCAAAGGCATTGGCGGCATTGGCCAACGTGATGGCACCTGGCCCACCATTGGCGGTCAATGTTGACTTGCCCGTAACGCGAAGCGCTCCTCCCTGTGTGATCGCACCGGCGCTCGTCTCCGTCAGCGTGCCGCTGGCTGTGCCGGAACTCGACAGGTCCCCCGTGCCTGTCGTCAGCGTGACGTTGCGACCGTTGAAGGCCACGTTGCCACCGAACGTATTCGCCTGAGCCAGGGTGATGTCGCTTGCTCCACCGTTCGCCGTCAGGGTCGAGCTGCCGGCGACATTGAGTACCCCGCCCTGGGTAATCGCGCCGCCGGCCGTCTCGGTCAACGTGCCGCTCGCGGTTCCGGAGCTGCTCAGCGCACCGCTGCTCGCCAGGGTCACCGCCGCGCCGGTAAAGGCGACATTACCCCCCAGGCTGTTGCCGGAGTCGCCGAGCGTGATCGCATTGCTGCCGGCATCGATATTGCTCGTACCGCTGACGCTGAGAGTGCCACCGCCTTGGGTTACCGCTCCGCCGGCTGCCCCGCTGCCATTTACCCCTTGGACGACGAGCGCGCCCGCGGTTGTGCTGTCCGTGCTGGCGGTCCCGAATGTGACCGCACCGCCGGCATCGAGCGTAAGCGCGCCGGCAGTGCTCGTGCCGGCCAGCGTCGTAGTGTCCTCGTTGGCCAGCGTCACCGCATCGCCGGTGAGCGTGACCGAGCCGACGAACGCGTTGGTGGCCTTCGACAGCGTAATGGCGTTCGCACCCGCATTGATCGACGTCGTACCTCCGACGTTGAGCGAACCACCTTGGGTCACCGGACCGCCTGCCGCCCCACTGCCGCTCACTCCCTGCACGATGAGGTTGCCCGCCACGGTTGTGCTATCCGTACTTGCGACTCCAAAAGCGACCGACCCGCCGGCGTCGAGCGTGAGGCTGCCGGCGCTGTTCGTGCCGACAAGGCTCGTCGCATCGACGTTCGCAAGCGCCACCGCAGCGCCGTCCAGCGTGACGGGGCCAGAGAGGGTATTAGCGGCGTTCAGCAGCGTGATGTTGCTCGCGCCGCCATTCGCGGTCAGTGTCACCGCGCCCGCGACGCTCAACGCCCCACCTTGGGTGATCGCACCGCCCGCCGTCTCCATCAAAGCTCCAGTCGCTATTCCGGAGCTGCTCAACGGTCCGTTACTCGCCAGCGTAATTGCCGTGCCATCGAAAGCAACGTTGCCACCGAAGCTATTGTTGGCATTGGCGAGGGTCACGAAATTCGCCCCGCCGTTGAGAGTCGAGATTCCCGCTACCGACAGCGCACCCGTCTGCGTGATCGCTCCATTTGCGGAGATATCGAGCGAGCCCGTGAGCGTCGCTCCAGGAATCGCGATTGCCGCATTGGGATCGATCAGAGTCAGGCTGGCAATCGTCGTCGCAGGCAGCGTCAGGGGCACAAAAGTCGCATTGGTGTCCGCCACCGACACGTTGTCGACCATCCCGCCCCCGATGGTCGCGATCGTCGTCGCGTCAGCGTTGAAATTGTTGCTCGGATTGCCGAGATTCACATCCCCTGTGCCGCCGTTGATGGTGAACGTCGCAGTATTCCCCGCCGACAGCGTGATGGGTCCACCTTCGCTGATCGTACCGCCCGCGGTCTCGCTCAAATTCCCGGTTGCCGTGCCGGAGCTGCTCAGCGAGCCAAGACCCACCAGCGTAACGCCGGTGCCGTCGAAGGCGACATTGCCAAGGAAGGCATTGCCCGAGCTGCCGAGCGTCACAGGGTTTGCGCCGGCATTGAGGGTCGCGTTTCCCCGCACGTAGAGCGTGCCGCTCTGGGTGATCGCCCCGCCCGCCGTCACGTCGAGCGTACCACCGAGAGCCACCTGGGGAATTGCAATCGGCGCACCCGGATCGCTCAGAGTCAGGCTGTAGAGATCCGCGGGCAACGTCAGGGGTACGAAGGCGGCGTTCGTGTCGGCCACCGTCACGCTATTGACAACCCCGTTGTTACTCGTCTGTATCGTCGTCGGCTCGTCATTGAAATTGTTTGACGAGCTGCCGAGATTCACGTCCGCAGTGGTTCCGTCGATCGTGAACGTCGCCGTATTCAACCCCGGCGTCCCCTGAAGCTGAATTCCCGCAGCGCCTTCGCTGATCGTCCCTGCGGCCGTCTCGCTCAGATTCCCGCGCGCCACGCCGCTGGTGCTCAGCGCGCCGCCGCTCAGCGTCACGTTGTTGCCCGTGAAGGCCACATTCCCGGAAAAGGTATTGGCAGAGGCGAGATCGATGTCGCTCGTGCCGCTATTTGCGTTCAGCACCGCAGAGCCGTTCGTCAGGTTGAGCGCGCCGCTCTGCGTGATCGCCCCCCCGGCGGTCACATCGAGCGCAGTGCCCGTTCCGGTCAACGTCTCCGCGGCTAGCTGAATCGCCGCATTCGGATCACTGAGCGTCAAGCTCGTCAGCGTCGTGGGCAGGGTCAGCGGCACGAACGTCGAATTCGTGTCGGCCACACTCACGTTGCCGACCGTACCGGCTCCGCTCACCTGGATCGTGGTGGTATCGTGGTTGAAATTATTGGCCGTGCTGCCGGCAAGATCCACATCCGTCCCCGCGGCGGTGACGGTGAACGTGGCGGTGTTCGCGCCAGCCGTCCCCGTCAACTGAATTCCCGCGGAGCCCTCGCTGATCGTCCCGCCGGCGGTCTCGCTCAGATTCCCGCTCGCCGTGCCGGAGCTGCTCAGTGCGCCGCCGCTTGCCAGCGCCACCGCAGTTCCAGCAAAAGCCACATTGCCGCCGAAGCTGTTGCTCGTATTTCCGAAAGTGATCGCGTTGGCACCCGCATTGATATTGGTCGTGCCGCCAACGACCAGCTTGCCGACCTGGCTCACCGCGCCGCCGGCCGCACCAGTGCCGCTCACTCCTCGAATGACGAGTGCACCCGTGCCCGTGACCGTCGTGCTGTCGGTGCTCGCGGTGCCAAAGGCGACAGTGCCCCCGGCGTCCAGCGTCAGGCTGCTGGCGCTGTTGGTACCGGCGAGGATCGTATTGCCGGAGTTCGCGAGGGTGATCGCCCCACCGGTCAGGGTGACCGAGCCCGTGAGAGCATTGGCGGCATTCGAGAGTGTGATCGCATGAGTGCCGGCATCGATGCCGCTCGTGCCGCCAACGACCAGCTTGCCGACCTGGCTCACCGCTCCGCCGGCCGCGCCGCTGCCACCCACACCCTGAATGACGAGCGCGCCAGTACCGGTGACCGTCGTGCTATCGGTGCTCGCGGTGCCGAAGGCGACCGTGTTCCCGGCATCGAGCGTCAGGCTGCTGGCGCTATTGGTGCCGGCGAGAGTCGTACCGACGGCGTTCGCCAGCGTCACCGCACCGCCCGTCAGGGTGAGCGCGCCGGTGAAGGAATTGCTGGCATTCGATAGCGTGATGTCGTTCGCGCCGGCATCGATGTTGCTCGTACCGCCGACGACCAGCTTGCCGACCTGGCTCACCGCTCCGCCGGCCGCGCCGCTGCCGCCTGCGCCCTGAATGACGAGTGCGCCAGTTCCCGTGACCGTCGTGCTATCGGTGCTCGCGGTGCCGAAGGCAACCGTGCTCCCGGCATCGAGCGTCAGGCTACCCGCGCTATTGGTGCCGGCGAGAGTCGTACCGATGGAGTTCGCCAGCGTGACCGCCCCGCCGGTCAGGGTGAGCGCACCGGTGAAGGAATTGCTGGCATTCGACAGCGTAATGTCGTTCGTGCCGGCGTCGATGCTGCTCGTGCCGCCAACGACGAGCGCGCCGACTTGGCTCACCGCCCCGCCGGCTGCCCCGCTGCCGCTCGCTCCCTGGATAATGAGGGCGCCGGTGCCCGTAATCGTAGTGCTGTCGGTGCTTGCCGTGCCGAATGCCACGGTGCCCGCAGCATCGACCGTGAGACTGCCCGCCGTATTCGTTCCATCGATCTTCACGTTATCACCGATGAGCGTGATCCCGCCGGTGAAGGAATTGCCGGTGCTGTCCAGCGTGATGTCTTTTGCGCTATCCGTGGTCATCGTCGTCGCACCAGCGACCGTGATCGTTCCGCCGCCCTGCGAAATCACATCCGTCCCAGTGACCTGGAGGGTATGGACGTTGATCGTCCCATCGAGGGTGACGCTTCCGACGGCTGGCGCGGTGCCATTCGCCTGACCATTAGCATTTGCGTTCAGTACCAGATCCAGATCGCCCGTGCCGGAGGTGATGCTCGGGCCCGTGGCCGCAGTGAGATTGATGGAGGTATCGGCGTCCAGGGTCAGTGTATGCGCCACATTGTCGTCGTTGGTGATCACGACCCCAGATCCGAAGGTGATCGCCCCGGTCGCGGTGGGGCTCGTGGCCGCCGGCTGGCTGGTCTCTATGGTGACGTTGGTTCCGCCTCCCGTGCCGTTGCCCTTCAAAGCGGCGTTGATGTCGGCATCGAATACCGTCGTATTCGTGCCATTGTTACCGCCGCTGATCGATGTCCCGCTGCCATGGTCGATGATGACGTCGTAGGGGTCCAGCAGCCACGTCCCCGCATATCCGGAGGGAGCGGCCGCTCGCACCGTAGCGCCGGTGACATTGAGGACATGCCCCGACGTCTCGATCATCCCGCCATCGCCGCCGGCCGGCCCGCCATTGGCGGACAGATTCCCTTGCGCCGTGGTCGCACCGTCGGACCATACGGCGATGGTGCCGCCCTTACCGGTGTTCGTCGCGTCCGCGTTGACGACCGCGCCGGACGCGACAGTCGTGGAGGACGCATTGGGAATCGAGCTGTCTGTGCCGTGCAGACCGCCGCCGATGTAGGCATTGCCGCCACCTGCGGCACCTGACACGTCGACTCTCGCCGTGCTGGTCAGAGAAGCCACCTTGCCCGTCACGGTAACCGCGCCGCCCGTCGACGCAGTGTTTGCGCCGGACGCATCGAGTGTTCCGCTGTCGCTCCCCGTCCCGTCGTTGCCGAGGAGCTGGATCACCCCACCCACGTTCTGGATGCGCGCCGCCTTGACTACGCCGGAATTGTCCACGGCGGAGGCAAAGACGTCCTGCGCCGCGTGAGCCGTCAGGAGGACCTGGCCGCCGTTTGCCTGGATCGTGCCGCTGTTTTCCACCGCAGCCTTCGCGCCGCCTGAATTCGACTTCACGTCGCCGCTGACCTGCAGCCGCAGCAGCCCGCCGCCGTAGAAATCGAGCGTCGCGGCTTGCGCGGCGCCCATCGCGACGGTGCCGTAATCGGCCACCACCAGCCCGTTGTTGAGCACCGTGCCGCCGAGCAGCGCCACCGAGCCGCCGCGAGCCGCGGTGATGCTGCCCTCGTTGTCGATCGCGCCCGGATGGCCGCTGAGGGACTGGAACGACAGGCGCCCGGTGGCCGGGTCATACTCCTTGAGCTCGAGCGAGCTCGCGATCAGCGAGCCGACATTGAGCTGGGCGGTGCGGCCGAAGAGGATGCCGTTGGGGTTGATGAGCACGACGCGGCCGTTGGCATCGATGCGGCCGAAGATCTGGCTGGGGCTCTGGCTGAGGATGTTGTTGAGCGCCACCGAGGAGCTCGAGGGCTGC
>DASVWT010000174.1:0-3175 GCA_036393055.1 Steroidobacteraceae bacterium | reverse complement strand
GTTCGGCGACGGCGAGTACCAGTACTACGAGACCCTCTGCGGCGGCTCGGGCGCGGGACCGGATTTCGACGGGACGGACGCGGTACACACCCATGCCACCAACAGCCTGCTGACGGATCCGGAGGTGCTGGAGTGGCGCTTTCCGGTGCTGGTGGATCGCTTCGGGATCCGCCGAGGCTCGGGCGGCGCGGGGCGCCATCATGGCGGGAACGGTGTCGTCCGTCACATCCGCTTCAAAGCGCCAATGACCGCCGCGATTCTCTCGAATCGCCGCCGGGTCCCGCCGTTTGGCTTGCAAGGCGGTGAGCCGGGCCGGACCGGTCGGAATGAGGTCCGGCGGGCAACGGGGGCGGTCGAGTCCCTCGCGGCGACGCAGGCAGTGGAGATGGCTCCAGGCGACGTATTCGTCATCGAGACGCCGGGCGGCGGCGGCTTCGGATCGCCGGACTGACGGCTGCTCCCGGGCTCAGCCGCGAGTTTCGGCAATTACGCGGGGGGTCCCTCGGGCTTCAGGGGTAGAGCGGCGCCAGGCCGTCGCGCTGGCGCGACGTGTTGGGTAAACGTGCGGGCAGATCGATGAGCGCCGCGGCGAGCGCCTGGCCCTTCCAGTTGCCGCCCGCATAGCACGCGCGGTCGAGGTCGCGCAGCAGCTCGACGATGCCGGCATCGTTGATCCTTGCGGCAATGGCGTTGATGCCTGCTGGAGCCGTGCCGCTGAGCGCGGCAGCCCAACTGAGCAAGTGCGCCCGGGCTGCATGGGCGTCGTTGGCCTCGCAGGCGATACGAAATGCCGCGCGTTCCTTGGAAGCATCGGGTGCGGCGCGTCGGGCCGGGGAGCGTGCAGGCGTGCTGCCCGGGCCGGAGGGCCTGCCATCCTGCGTGGCCTGCGGTACGGCTCGCGATCTGCGGGACCAAAGCCATGCGCCGAGCGTCGCGAGCCACACGAGGGCGAGGCTGATGCTGATCCACTGCCATTCAGAGGGAGCGTGTGCTGGTGTCGATCTCCTCGCGCCAGCCGTCGACGAGATATGTGGGGATGCCTTCGCCGGCGGCCGCGGCTGCGCGACCGGCGCCGGGGGCGCCGGTGTGGCGGTCGCCGTGTTGCCGAGCGGCGGCAGGATGGTCAATGTACGCGCCGGCAGGGTTGCAGTCCGCGGTTGATTCGCTCGAGTGTCCCACCATGAGACAGTGAGTGCCGGAATCGTGTAGTGCCCGGGTGAGTCGGCCATGAACGCGATGGTTTGATCGCGGTTGCCGACCAGCTCGCCGCCCTGAGTCGAGTCGCTGAGCTTCGGCTGGTCTGGATAGGCTTTGAGTCCCGAGGGCGTATTCAGCAGCGAGGCGAGATCAGGGAGCTGCGCCGCGGTGAGCCCGGTGGCCTGCAGATCGACATCGAGAGTCAGCGGATCGCCCGCCCGCGCGGTGAGCTTCGCCGGATTCCAAGTGCCGCTCAGCGTGACATCACGGGCCGGGAGCCAATAGCTGCCGACCGCGCCTGCCGGCCGTGGGCGCACCGAGAGCACGATGGGATCGCCGTGCAGCCGAACCGGGTGGAGCGTCCGCAGCATTCCGAACGCCGGCCCGCCGAAGAAGCCGCCGAAAGGGCTGTTACCGAACGAGGATCGAGGCTGCTGGCTGACGGCAACCTCTGCATCGAGCACGGGACCCGGCAAGGTCAGCTTGCCGCTGTGCATCGGAAAGAGGAGGTACTGCCGGGTGACGACCTGATAACTCCGGCCGCTGCGCTCGACCGCGCCGTTCTCATCCGAGCCGAGCTGCTTCACGACGAAATCGCTGCTGTCGGGCAGCTCCAGGTCGGCGTGGTACAGAGTCTCTGACGTGAAAAGCCGTACCGTCAGATGGACGGCGGCCTGCACGTACGGCCTGCCTGGCGTCGCGCTGGTTTCAATGAATACCTTTGCCGCGGACGGCGCGCCGGATGCCTCCGGTTGTGCAGCGGGGCCTGGACCGGTCACGGTGAGGGACAGCGGCTGTGTCTGCTCGCCGTCCCACGAGAGAGAAGGTATCGTCAAGCGGCCGGTGGACTTCGGCGCCAGTGTCAGGACGACCTGCGTCTTCTCGGAGGCGCTGCCGTTGATGAGCTCGATGCTGGTGCTGCTGCTGGTGCCGAGGATGTCGAAGCTCTGCTCGAGCGGAGTGACGTCCGGCTGGCCGCTGGTGCGGCCATCGTGCTCCAACGTCAACTGCACGGTATCGCCGGAAGCAATCTGAGAAGTATCGAGCGATGCGCTGACACTCGCGAGCGCCCGCCAAGCGCCCATGGAGCCCACGACCAGCAGAAGCAGGACTGCGGGGCAACGCGCTCTCATTGGCCGCTCTCCTGCGAGTTCTCGCTGTCCTGTTGCTTCATCATGTGCTCAATGAGGAACTTCCGCTGCAGGAGGCCAGCGGGGCTGTCGGGGATCTGCCGCAGCCACTGGTCGAGCGCCAGTTGCTTCTCGCTTTCAGGCTTCTGCTTCGGGGCTTGCGATCCGCCCGCCACGAGGCTGTCGGCGCCGGGCGCCTTGTCCCCATTCTTCCCGGCGGCTGCGGATGAGGTGCCACGGCTCGAGCCTTGTGTCTGGTCCTTGCCGCTGGCTGCGCCCCGCCGCGCCTGCTGACGAGCGAGAGCCGCAGCCAGCTCCGCATCGCGTTGCGCCTGGCCGGGCGCCTCTCTCGAGGCGCCAGCGCTGGAGGCGCTGCCGGCCTGTGCCCCGGACGATTGTGGATGGGCGCTCTGGCCGGAGTCCCCCGGCGGGTTGGCTGCGCCCTGAGAGCCGTTGGAGGCGGTCCGGGCGCCATCGGCCGAGCGTTGGCCGCCGCCGGACTGGCGCGAAGTGCCGCCCGATCCTTGCGAGCCGCTTCCGGGCTGTTGCGATCCCGATCCGTTCCCCTGTCCGGCGGATTGTCGTGGCCGTTGTCCCTGCTCGCCTGCGCCCTGTTGCCCGTCATGCGACGATGACTTTGTTGACTGATGCTGTTGTCGTAATGCGCGCTCGACCAGGTCGCGGTTGTGACGGATATCCTTATCACCGGGCGCCTGCTTCAGTGCGGCGTCGTAAGCGGCCAGTGCAGCCTGCAGCTGCCCGGATTTGGCGAGCGCATTGCCGCGGTTGTACTCGGACTGAGCATCGGTGAAGGGAGCGAGCAGCTTTGCGGCCTGCGCGTAGCGGCC
>DASVWT010000173.1:0-2036 GCA_036393055.1 Steroidobacteraceae bacterium | reverse complement strand
TGTTGCCGCTGGCGAGGACCACCAGCACCACGCCCGCCAGCGCCACCCCCAGGCCACTGATGGCGCGCACCGACAGCCGCTCACGCAGCCACAACGCCGATGCGGCGGCGGTAGCCGCGGGCGCCAGGGCGATGATGATGGCCGCGGTGCCGCTCGGAATCCGCGTCTCCGCGTAATTGAGGCAAAGATGATAGACGGCAAGCCCGGCTACCCCCAGGCCCAGCAGCGGCGGCCATGCCGATGCCGGCGGCAGCGACAGCTTCCGGATTCGCATCCACAGCAGGAAGCACACCGAGCCGAGCAGCAGCCGGGCGAATGCCACCTCTCCCGGGGTGAAGCCCGCGAGCCCGTAGGCGATCGCCGCATAGGCCGAAGACCAGGTGAGCAGCGCAACGCTGACGTACAACAGTGCTCGGGTATCGAGCTGGCCGGAGTTCTCCATGGCAGGCATGATAGAAGGCAATTCCTTTGAATTGAATATCGACTCCCCTTATATTCATGCCATTCACATTTGATGGATGGCTCAAATGGCTGCCGTAACCTTCGAATCGAATCCCACGCTCGATGCCAAGGACTGGCAGCTTCTCGAGCTGCTGCAGAAGGACGCGCGCACGGGCTATGCGGAGCTCGGCCGTCACGTCGGGCTCTCGGCGCCGGCCACGGCGGAACGGGTAAAGCGCCTGGAGGATGCCGGGGTGATCCGCGGCTATCGCGCCGAGGTCGACCCCCAGAGGCTGGGCTACGCCATCGAGGCGATGATCCGTCTGCGATGCGACGGCAGCATATGCGCCAGCGTCGGCCTCGGGCTGGCGGGCATCCCGGAGGTCATCGACTATCGCCGGCTGGCCGGCGAGGACTCGGGATCGTTGCGCGTGATCGCCATGTCGGTGAGCCACCTCGAGGCCGTGCTGGATCGCATCGTCGGATTTCATCCCAGCATCAGCACCACCACGCTCGTAGTGCTTCAGACTCCCTACAACAGCCGCCCGCTGTCGCGGGCAATGTGGCTGGACGGCAGGGCCATGGCCTCCTCACGGCAACCCTGATCGACTCAACGGCTCTGCCGCTTTCTTATTGCATCCTTCCGGCCTCCCCGCCGGCGCCTCGCCTCCGGCGCCCGCGCTGCCACGGGCAGTGCTTCCGCCTCCTGCAGGCGCGCCATCATCCGCTGCATGAGTCCGATCAGCGTCTCGAGCTCTTCCCGGGAAAAGGGCTCGACCAGCGAGTTCAGCATCTCGACCACTATGCGCTTTCCGCCTTGAAGGTGCCGCCGGCCTTCGGACGTGAGAGTGATTTCCACGACACGCCGGTCGCTCTCGCTGCGCTCGCGCCGCGCGAGGCCCTGCTTCTCGAGCTCATCGACGATGCGCGTCAGGGCGCCCATGTCGTGACAGATCTGCGCGGCGAGAGCGCTTGCCGTCAGGTGCTCGAACCGTGCCAGGTTCGCCATCACCATCCACTGCATGAATGACACCGGCTCGCCCGCGAAGCGCCGCTCTGCGAGCTGCGACATGAGTCCGCCGCAGCGCTTCACCAGGAAGCCGATGCTCTTGCCGGCCTGCAGGTTCTCGACCGTGTAGTAGGGTTGCGACATGTCAAGCACTCCCCTGCATCGCGAGCAGGAGCGCTCCGGCGGTGCCCGCGAAGTCTGCCAGCGCCGGCGCACTGATGTAGCGATCGAATCCGCCCGCCCGCGCCTGCACCGGCAGATAGCCGCCGAGATACTGGCGGGCGGCGCGCCTGATATGGGGCAGCAACTCGCCGCCCGTGACGACCCCACCGCCGAGTCCCACGCCGGCACCTAGGGTCGCCTCCGCCAGCGCGGCTGCATTGACATCGGTATCGATCGCAACGGGGCAGCCGAAGCGCCGGAACGGAGCCACCAGGTCGAAATTCGACCAGCCCGGTTTCGGCGTCGCCAGGAGCCGCCCCCACGTGGGCGAGCCCCGATCGAGATCGACCGGCCCGAAGGCGGCGATGCCGATGCCGGCCAGCCTGCCATGCTTGCGCGTGGTCCGCTCGAAGAACTCGATGAC
>DASVWT010000172.1:0-2656 GCA_036393055.1 Steroidobacteraceae bacterium | reverse complement strand
ATCGGGCCTCGAGGACATGCACCTGCGGCTGCGTCAGGCGCGACTGGATCCAACCCCAGTGGGGCTGGGTGCTCGCCACCGTGCGGTCCTGCTCCGAGGCATCGAAGCGCCCCAGCCACGGGGCAGGGGTGGCATAGGGCGCGTGCGGCGCAAACAGGTGCACCCACAGGAAGATCGGCTTGCTGCGGTCGACCGTCCGCAGCCAGTGCAGTGCCGGCCCGATGGCGAGGCGCGGGTCGTGCTCCAGGTTGTGGGGCGGCCCGCGCAGGCGCGCCGCCAGATCGTCCACCTCCTGCAGCGGTGACAGCTCCGAGGCGGCACAGATGTACCTCAGGTACTGCGACAGGCCGTCGGCGCAGAGAGTCACGCGGCCGATGCGGTCGGTGCTCGCGAACTGGAAGTATTGCCCCATGCCCTGCTTGGCCGCACCTGCGATCGCATTGGTCGACACATAGCCTGTCCGGTAGCCCGCCCGGTCGAGTACCGCCGGCAGCGACGTGCGCCGCGTGTAGGTCAGCGGCCACACGGGCAACTGCAGCGCCCGGTTCGTCCAGGGCAGCGTACTGGTCAGGATCGTCGCGACACCGGGCGTCGTGAAGTTGGCGTTCGCATACGCCCGGTCGAAAGTCTCCGCGCTCTCGGCAAACTGTGCGAGCTGCGGCGTCGTTGGCCGCGAGTACCCGTAGAGCGACATGTGCGGGGCGGAAAGCGCGTCGATCGTGAGCAGCACAATGTTGGGCCGGACGGGGCTCGCGCCCGCGGGCAGAGGCGTCGCGGTTTGCATCAGCTGCGCCTGGCCGGTACCCCCGGTCGGCGGCCTCGGCAATGCGATGGCCGAGGCGCGGGTCGGGCTCCCGACGCCGCCCCCTGGCCACCCGAATGCGGGCAGGCTGGCGAGCGACAGCAGGCCCGCAGCCGTGCAGGCGACGGCGATGGGCATGATCGCGCGCGTGGCAGAGCGACCCCTTGCCGTGAGGCCTGCGAGGATGCCCGCCAACACGGCGATGACCAGCGCGGCATCCGCCGAGAGTGGCAGCGTACCGTGGAAAGTATGCAACCAGATCCGCAGGCAGCCGATGACGGTCGCAACGACGATGGCGGCGGCGAGCGCAAACAGGACCATGCGAGCGATGCGCGCAACGAGGGCGGCGGCTGGCCGGTGCACCGCCTCCAGCCCCTTCAGCACTCCGGTGAGGATCAGCCAGCAGGGGACGATCAGCGCCGCCAGGATGAGCCACGCGGTGGCGTAAAGCGGCAGCAGATCCACCGCCCGGAAATCGTAGAGATATTGCTCGCAGTGACTGGCGAAGGTCAGCGGCAGCGCGATCCCGAGGATCGCCACCGCGGGCAGGGCCGCGACTCGCCAGGCGCGAAGGTCATTCGGCATGTCCGCCCGGACGCCGGCTCTCCTGCGCTGCCTTGCCGCGGTCGCCGCGCACGATCGTGACCACTGCGCTCGCCAGCCTCGAGCAGGCGCGCACGATGGTCCGCCGCAGGAACGCGAAGACGGAGCCGATCGCAATGAGCAGCGGGAAGAGCAGCTGGTATATCGCGCCTGCCGAGTTCGGATCGATGTACGCGTACGCGGGCGTCAGCGGCACGCACGTGAGCAGGGCGACGACGGCGATCATTCCGGTGAGTGTCGTACGCTTCATAGCCGCTGCCTTTGAGCAAGGGCTGTACCCGTCAGGCTTCCCCTTCACCAAAGCGTTGCCGTGCCGCGCGCATCACCCGATCAAGCTGCAGCACGGATTCCTCGTCCGGCATTGCCGCGCGCTCCCCACGGTGGATAGGGACGGATGAAAGCGCCGCCTCGATGTCCGCGGTGAGTGAGCGCTCGCCGCGGCCGGGCCTGTCGCCCGCGAATTGCAGGATTTGCCGTAGGACCCGCTCCGGGTCGGTCTGCAGCGCCTCGAAGTCGACCCACAGCATCTGCTCGCGCGTCATTTCCGCGATGCAGCGCTCGAGCACGCCGCTGCAGGCGCGCACGGCGTCGCCGAGAAACCGCTGCAGCATGCCGTCCGGGCAGTCCCACAGCGCGTACACGCTCATCATCGACGTCCACATCCTGACGTTCGAGGCCAGCACCTCGCCAGGATGGCGGCCGATCCATACGAAGCGGGCGCCCGGGAACAGCGCGCGCAATGTGGGGATCCGGAAGGTGTGTCCGGGCGATTTCAGCAACAGCCGCGCGCCGCCGCCCGCGGCAACACCCCGCACGAAAGCCTGCCACCGCTCGAGGCCGCCGTCACCCGACCCGCCATCGCCCGACCAGGCCGCGCCGCCGCATTCGGGCAGACGCCGCGGATCGATCAGGCCGCGATAGGCCGAGGGCTCACCGAGCAGCAACAGGGCGAATTCGTCCTCCTGCGGCCCGTGGGCGGAGATCCGGCCCTCGTCCATCGGGCGCTTGACGTCCGCGGCCTGCGTCGGCGGCCCCGTCAGGAAGCAAGTCGAGGGGTGGAAGCACTGCCAAGTCTGCGGCGTCGTCCAGCCGCCGCAGGCATTGACCAGCTCGTGCAGCACGGTCGTCCCGGAGCGCCAGAGGCCCACGATGAACAGCGGATCGGCCGGCGGCGCGGCAGGGGTGGTCATCCGCTCGAGCTCCGTGCGCCAGTTGAGCTCGAACCAGTGCGCATGCCACCTCAGCCGCAGC
>DASVWT010000171.1:0-3562 GCA_036393055.1 Steroidobacteraceae bacterium | reverse complement strand
TTGAACGCGCCGCCGCGCTGCAGATTCTCACACTTGAAGAAGAGCTTCGCGTCCGCCCTCGTATCCGCCGTGCGCGACGTCATCACTGGCGTTCGATGCGCAATTCCCTCGAGCCGCGCAGCCGCAGCTTCGACGTCAGCGAAAGTCACCGCACGATCGCTCATGGTCGCGGGCCCGCCTAGACTCTTTCCATCGCGAGCGCGATACCCTGGCCGACGCCGATGCACATCGTGCACAGCGCACGCTTGTCGCCGGAGCGCTGCAGCTGGTGCATCGCGGTCGTGGCAAGACGCGCCCCGCTCATGCCGAGAGGGTGGCCGAGCGCGATTGCGCCGCCTTGCGGATTCACGTGCGCGGCGTCATCGGGGATTCCCAATTCCCGCAGGACCGCGAGCGCCTGGGCGGCGAAGGCCTCGTTGAGCTCGATCAGGTCGAAATCGCCGATCGCCAGGCGCAGGCGGCCGAGCAGCCGCCGCGTGGCCGGAATGGGCCCGAGCCCCATGACCCGCGGAGCCACGCCCGCCACCGCGGAGCCTACGACCCGCGCGCGCGGTGTGAGTCCGTAGCGAGTCACTGCATCTTCGCTGGCCAGCAGCAATGCACACGCGCCGTCGTTGACCCCGGAGGCATTCCCCGCGGTTATCGTCCCTCCGCGACGGAACGGCGTGCCGAGCTTCGCCAGCGACTCCAGGCTGGTGGCACGTGGATGCTCGTCGCGAGAGACGACTGTGGGCTCACCCTTTTTGACCGGGATGGTTACGGGCACGATCTCCTGAGCCAGGGTACCGTTAGCCTGCGCAGCCGCCGCGCGCTGCTGGCTGCGTAGCGCAAATGCGTCCTGATCCGTACGGCTGATGCGGCACTGCTCCGCGACGTTCTCCGCCGTCTCCGGCATGGAATCGATCCCGTACTGCTGCTCCAGGATCGGGTTGACGAACCGCCATCCGATGGTCGTGTCGTGGAATTGCAGGTCTCGCGCGAACGGGGCCGGCGCTTTGGACACCACGAACGGAGCACGGCTCATGCTCTCGACACCGCCCGCGATCATGAGGTCCGCCTCGCCGGCAGCAATGGCGCGCGCCGCGATCGCAACGGCATCCAGGCCCGACCCGCAGAGTCGATTCACCGTCGCGCCCGGCACCTCCTGCGGAAGTCCGGCAAGAAGCAGCGCCATGCGTGCGACGTTGCGGTTGTCCTCGCCCGCCTGATTGGCGCACCCGTAGATGACGTCATCGAGCGTGCCCCAATCGACATTGGGATGTCGCGAAAGCAGCTCGCGAATGGGGATAGCGGCCAGATCGTCGGTGCGCACGGCGGACAGCGCTCCACCGTAACGGCCGATTGGCGTGCGTACGGCATCACACAAATAAGCATTCTTCATAAAACGAATCTGACACAGTAAAATCCAGGGTGCAACGATTTTTGTGTCACGTGAAGTGACCCTCCCACGGGTCAGAGTACCGCCTCCCAGCGCCACGCTCCTGCTATATTTCGCCCGATGATGCTCCCGGCACGATTGCTGGCCGCGCTCCCATTGTCAGTGCAAATGGCGCGCAACCGTGCCGCGCGCGCGGTACACGCCAGCGCCTGGTTCCCGCACGTTCCGCTCGCAATCCTCGTCGGCGCCACGGGACTGGTGCAGATCCTGCTGACCTCCGGATCGCTGCAGCGCCTGCTCGCCGGCGGGCAGTCGATCGTGACCCTGGCGGGCGGGCTCGGCATCCCCGAGATTCGCGGCGCTCCGCAGGAGGCCATTGGGGGGCTGCTCATCCTCGTCGGCATCGGCCTGCTCTGGCGCTCGCGGCTCGCGTGGGTGATCGCGCTGCTGTTGGGGCTCGCGACCGTAGCCCTGGAGCTCTCGCCGCTGTCGACCGCCTCGAGACCGCTCGAGGTCTTCAGCGGCATCCTGTTGCTCCTGCTGCTCCTCGCCCGCGGCAGCTTCACCCGGGTCAGTCTCACGACGGCCACGCTCTTCGCGCTGGTGGGCGTCCTGGTGACGCTGGGCTACGGCGTACTCGGCTCCTACGTCCTCGGCAGCGGCTTCAACCCCAAGATCACCAACTTCATCGAAGCCGTTTATTTCACCGTCGTCACCATGGCGACGGTCGGCTATGGCGACATCACGCCGCGTACGGCGGATGCGCAGCTCTTCACGGTCTCGCTCATCGTGCTGGGCCTCGCCGTGTTCGCCACTTCGCTCCCCGCCATCGTCGCCCCCTTCATCGACAAGCGGATGAAGAACCTGCTGCAGCCCAGGAGGAAAAAGATGAAACGCGCATCTCACGTAATCGTGGTGGGCGATGGCCCGCTGGCCAAGGATGCCGCACGGGCGCTCACCGCGCGGGGACTGCAGACCACAGCGATTCTCGCCCAGAGCCCCGATGCTGAAGCCGATCAGCCGGAAGATTTCATCGTCGGCGATGGCAGCGACACGGACACGCTGCGCCGCGTCCACATTGGTGAGGCGCGTGCCGTGCTGGCGCTCAGCGAGGACGACTCGTACAACGCCTTCGTCGTGCTCGCCGCCCAGGAGCTGAATCCGAACGTGCGCACGGTGGCCGCCGTCGGGGACACCCGCAACACCGGCCGCGTCGCGCGCACCCGCCCCGACGTGCTGCTGACGCTGCCGCAGCTCGGCGGCGAGCTGCTCGCGATGGCGCTCAGCGGAGAGGAGATCAGGGCGGATGCGCTGATCAGTCAGCTGCTGAAGCTCGGCTAGCGCGCCGCAGGGCAGCTGCCCCTCTCTTCCGGGGGATGTGCCCATGGAACCCCAAGGGAATGTCGGCTTCTTCAATTCCGTATTTCAATATCTCGCAACCTTCATTGATCCGGAGCCGCTGATGCCCTCTCTTTTCGATCCGCTCGAGGTAGGCGACCTGCTGCTGCCGAACCGCATCCTCATGGCGCCCCTCACCCGCAGCCGGGCGGGCACCAGCCGCATTCCCAACGCCCTGATGGCGGAGTACTACGCGCAGCGCGCATCCGCCGGGCTCATCATTTCCGAGGCCACGGTCGTGATGCCGATGGGCATCGGATACGCGGACACCCCGGGAATCTGGTCTCCCGAGCAGGTGGCGGGCTGGAAGCAAGTCACCCAGGCGGTGCACGCGGCCGGCGGACGGATGTTCCTGCAGCTATGGCACGTCGGACGCATCTCGCATCCCGTCTTCCTCGATGGCAGGCTGCCCGTCGCCCCGAGCGCCCTCGCTCCGGCCGGCAATGTCAGCCTGCTACGCCCGGCAACACCTTTCGTCACCCCGCGCGCGCTCGACCGCGACGAGATTCCGCAGATCGTAGCGGCCTTCCGGCGTGGCGCCGAGAACGCTGAGCTCGCCGGCTTCGACGGTGTCGAGCTGCACGGTGCCAACGGCTATCTCCTCGACCAGTTTCTCCAGGACAGCACCAATCAGCGCAACGATGAGTACGGTGGCCCAGTGGAGAATCGCGCGAGACTTCTGCTAGAGGCCACGGACGCTGCAGTATCCGTCTGGGGACCAGGCCGGGTCGGCGTGCACCTCGCTCCTCGCGGCGACTCCCACTCCATGGGGGACTCCAACCGCGC
>DASVWT010000170.1:0-5585 GCA_036393055.1 Steroidobacteraceae bacterium | reverse complement strand
CTCTACCCGGACAAGCCCATCTACGACATTCCGGCGCTGCCCGTCTGCGGTGCGAAGGAGCTGGTCGACCGGCTGATGCAGCAGATCAAGCCGTTCAATCCGCAGTTCCACCTGGGGCAGGAGGTCGTGCAGTTCGCGCGCCGCGAGGACGGCAGGTTCTCGATCGCCACCGCGGCGGGGACGCGCTTCGATGCAGGCGCGGTGGTGATTGCCGCCGGGGTCGGATCCTTCCAGGCGCGCCGGATCGGTATCGAGGGCGCGGAGCCGTTCGAGGGCAGCGGGATTCTCTATCGCATCAAGGATGCCGCCGCCCTCGAGGGCAAGCGGCTCGTCATCTTCGGCGGCGGCGATTCGGCGCTCGATTGGACGCTGGAGCTGGCGCCACGGGCGCGAAGCCTGACGCTCGTACACCGGCGCGCGGAGTTTCGCGCAGCGCCGGCCTCGGTGGCCAAGATGCAGGATCTGGTCGCGGCCAGCCGCATGCGCTGCTTCGAGGCGCTGCCGCATTCGCTGATCGTCAAGGACGGGACACTGGGCGGCATCAACATCAAGGCGCCCGACGGCACCGTGCACTCGCTCGAGGCCGATCACCTGCTCGTCTTTTTCGGCCTGCATCCGAAGCTCGGGCCGATCGCGGAATGGGGGCTCGACCTCGAGAGAAAGGCGCTCAAGGTCGACACCGAGCGATTCCAGACCAGCCTGCCCGGGGTATTCGCGGTGGGGGACATCAACACCTATCCGGGCAAGAAAAAGCTCATCCTGTCCGGCTTTCACGAGGCGGCGCTCGCCGCCTTCGGCATCCAGCACCACCTCTATCCGCAGAAGCGGCAGTTCCTGCAGTACACGACCACCAGCCCCATCATGCATCAGAGGCTGGGCGTACCCGATTGAATGCCCAGCTCGCGGACCTGCTGGAGCTGCTCGAGCTGGAATCGCTCGAGGTGAATCTCTTCCGCGGCGAAAGCCGCGACATCGGCAGCCCGCAGGTGTTCGGCGGCCAGGTGCTCGGCCAGGCCCTCACTGCCGCCTCCGCCACCGTGGAAGGGCGCATCGTGCACTCGCTGCATGCCTACTTCCTGCGCCGCGGCGACTTCAATGCGCCGATCGTCTACCAGGTCGACCGCAGCCTCGATGGCCACAGCTTCTGCAACCGCCGCGTGGTCGCCATCCAACACGGCGAGCCGATCTTCAACATGGCGGCATCCTTCCAGGTGGCGGAGGAGGGCCTGGAGCACCAGATCGGGATGCCGGCGGTGCCGCCGCCGGAGGAGCTGCCGGACTCGAGCCGCCCGCCGCCGGAGCTGCTCGCCCGCCTCCCGGAGAGCCTGCGGCGCTTCCTCGAGCAGCCGCGGCCGTTCGAGTTCCGGCTGGTGCAGCCGTTCGACTACGTGGCACCGCGGGATGCACCGCCCTCGCGGCAGGTGTGGTTTCGGGCGGTGGATCGTCTGCCGCCGGATGAGCGGCTGCATCGCCGCCTGCTTGCGTATCTGTCCGATTACTTCCTGTTGGATACTGCGACGCTGCCTCACGGCTCCCTGTTCTGGAAGAGCACCGTCGTGATGGCCAGCATCGATCATGCGATGTGGTTCCATCGGCCGCTGCGCGTGGATGATTGGCTGCTCTATGCGGTGGAGAGCCCGAGCGCCTCGGGAGCGCGCGGATTTGCGCGCGCCGGCGTGTATGCGCGCGACGGCCGGCTGGTCGCCAGCACGGCGCAGGAGGGTCTCGTGAGATTGCGCCGGGAGAAGGCGGGTCAGGTCCGGGTCAGGCCTGCCGCAGGACCTTGCCGGGATTGAGGATGCCGTTGGGATCGAGCGCGTGCTTGATCGCGCGCATCACATCCAGCTCCACCGGCGGGGCGTAACGCTCGAGCTCGCCCACCTTCAGTCTGCCGATGCCGTGCTCGGCGCTGAAGCTGCCGCCGAAATCCCCGACCAGGTCGTGAATGGCGCGCTTGACCGGCTCTGCGCGGGCGAGGAATGCGCCGCGATCGCTGCCGGGAGCCTGATTGAGATTGAAATGCAGATTGCCGTCGCCGACGTGGCCGTAGCCGACCAGCCGGCCGTCGGGCACGTTGTCCTGGATCCAGCGCGAGCCGCGCTCGATGAAGTCGGGGATCGCGGCGACCGGGATGGAGATGTCGTGCTTGAGGCTGCCGCCATCGAGGCGCTGGGCCTCCGGAATGCTCTCGCGCAGCTTCCAGAAGGCCGCCCGGTCGCGCTCGTCGCGGGCCAGCGCCGCGTCCAACACGAGATTCTCCTCCAGCGCGCCGGCGAGAGTCCGCTCGAGCAGCTCTTCGAGCGGGTCCGCGAAGCGGGCTGACGTCAGCTCGCACAGCACGTACCAGGAATGAGGGACATCGAGCGGGTCGCGAACGCCGGGGATGTGGCGTGTGGTGAGGTCCACCGCTATCCGGGGGATGAGCTCGAAGGAGCTGACGCGATCGCCGCTCGCCTCGCGCAGGCGGGCGAGCAGCGCCACGGCCGCGTGCGGATCGGCAACGGCGGCAAAGGCCGTCGCGAAAGCACGCAGCTTGGGGAAGAGCTTCAGGCTGGCGGCGGTGATGATGCCGAGCGTGCCCTCGGCGCCGAGGAAGAGCGACTTCACGTCATAGCCGGTGTTGTCCTTACGCAGTGTCCCGAGCGAGGAGAGGAGACGTCCATCGGCAAGCGCCACCTCCAGCCCCAGGACGAGGTCGCGCATCATTCCGTAACGCAGCACGTGGATGCCGCCGGCGTTGGTGGATAGGTTGCCGCCGAGCTGACAGGTGCCCTCCGAGCCGAGGCTCAAGGGGAAGAGGCGTTGTGCCTCGTCGGCGGCGCGCTGGATGTCGGCGAGAACGCAACCCGCCTCGGCCACGAGCGAGTAGTCGAGCGGATCGAGGCGTCGGATGCGGTTCAGGCGCGAGAGGGAGACGACGACTTGCTCGCCGGACTCATCGGGCGTAGCGCCGCCGCAGTAGCTGCTGTTGCCGCCCTGCGGTACGACCCCGATGCGGTTGGCGTTACAGAAGGCGAGAAGCTCTGTGACCTGCGCCACGGTGCGGGGCAGAGCGACAGCCAGCGCGCGGCCGTGGTAGAGCCGCCGGTGGTCGGTGAGGTAGCGCTCGAGGTCGCCTGCGCGGCCGGGCGATTCGGGCGTGAGCAGCGCCTGCGGCTCGAGGATCTGCTCGAGAGCGCTCAGGGCCTCGACACGTGTCAGGGAATGCATGGATCGCTTCGTCGTCCGGCCGCCTCGAGCGGGGCGCCCCCTCAGGCGGTAGTGAGCGCCCGCAGCACCGCGATGCGCTCATCGAGCGGCGGATGACTCATGAACAGGCGCTGCAGTCCCCGCGCAACAGGGCCGGCGGTGATGCCGAAGGAGGCGAACTGCTGCGATGGCAGCGGCTCATGGGCCTGCTTCAGCGCCTCGAGTGCGGCGATCATGTTGGGGATTCCGGCGAGGTGCGCGCCGCCGCGGGCGGCGCGGAACTCGCGCCAGCGGGAGAACGCCATGACGATCATGCTGGCGAGGACGCCGAGCACGATCTGGGCGACGATCACCGAGAGGAAATACGCCGGCCCGCGGCCGTCCTCCGAGCGGAACACGGTGCGGTCCACGAGATTGCCGACGATTCTCGACAGGAAGATCACGAAGGTGTTGACCACCCCCTGGATGAGGGTGAGAGTGACCATGTCGCCGTTGGCGACGTGGGTGAGCTCGTGACCCAACACGGCCTCGACCTCCTGCTCGCTCATGGTGGCGAGGAGACCGGTGCTGACGGCTACCAGCGCTGCATCACGGCTGTATCCCGTGGCGAAGGCGTTGGGTTGCGGGGAGTCGAACACGCCGACTTCCGGCATGCCGACGCCGGCGGCGTGCGCCAGCCGCGCGACCAGCCCAACCAGCCATTGCTCGCTGGGAGTCGCCGGCTGGCCGATGACTCTCACGCCCATGGCATTGCGCGCCATCCACTTCGACATCAGCAGCGACACGAAAGCGCCGCCGAAGCCGAACACGGCCGCGAAGCCCAGCAGGACGCCGAGGCTGCTGCCGCGCACCGCGAGCCACCGATCGAGCCCGATCAGGTGGGCCACGATCGTCAGTACGGCGAGCACCGCGAGGTTGGTGATGAGGAGCAGGAAGATGCGCTTCATGGCGGATGCTTTGGGGTCGCCGCGCCGGCTTTCAAGTCAGTGGATGACCGTCCCCAGGGCGCGGCCGACGAAAAACGCCACGGCTCCGGCCCCGCCGCCGATGAGTACCATGCGCAACGCTCCGCGCAGGGCGTGCCGGCCCGTGAAGAGGCTGAGCGCGAGCCCGACCGCAAAGAGAGCGAGGGCAGTGAGCGCCGCCGTGGAGGCGAGCGCGAGGCTGGCCCGCATGTCCGCGAGGAAGGGTATGAGCGGCACGGCCGCCCCGGCGGCGAACGAGACGAACGAGGCGGTGGCCGCCCCGATGGGTGAGCCCAGATCGTCGGGGTTCAGGCCGAGCTCTTCCCGGGAGAGGACGTCGAGCGCCTGCTCCGGGCGGGCCAGCAGCGCCTGGCTGACTTCCCGTGCCTGTGCCAGGCTCACCCCGCGCGCCTCGTAGATCAGCGCCAGCTCCTCGGCTTCCTCCTCGGGATACTCGGCGATCTCCTCCCGCTCGAGCGCGATCTGGTATTCATACATCTCCCGCTGCGAGCGCACCGAGACATACTCGCCCGCGGCCATCGAGAGCGCGCCGGCGAGAAGCCCGGCGACGCCGCTGATGAGTACGAAAGAGCCCGGAGCGGACGCGCCGGCGACGCCCAGCACCAGACTGGCGTTGGAAACCAGCCCATCGTTCACTCCAAACACGGTGGCTCTGAGATTGCCGCCAAGCCCCCCGCGATGGCGGACGCCGACGTCCGACAGCGTGGTTGGCATCGCGTGACCGGCGGCAGCCGGCGCGGTATAGATCGAGAGACCGCGCAGCTTCATCGCGGCGAGCGCCGAGCGCATGGCCCGAGGCCCGAGCAGCCGCAGCAGCCTGGCGACGACCCGTGCCCGCAGCGATGGATTGAATACGCGGGCCGCCCCTGGCGCGCGGGTCGTGTTCCGCGAGGAGACCTCCCATTTGGCCGCCTGCTCTTCGGCGGCGTTGGCCAGCTGGGTGAAGAGGCGCTGCTTGTTGGGGTCAGGCTCCGCCGCGGCGACCTGGCGGTACAGCCACGCGGATTCCTTCTCGTGATACCAACTGTCTACTCCCTCGGCCATAAGGGAGCTCAGTATTCGTCGCGCTCGTCTTCCTCTTCGTCCCAGTCTTCATCGTCGTCCTCGTCCTCGTCGTCATCCCAGTCATCGTCCTCATCCTCGTCTTCATCTTCTTCTTCCTCGTCCTCATCGTCGTCCTCGTCGGACTCCGCCCAGCCTTCGGGCTCGTCCGTCCGATCGAGGTCCATCTCGTGCCATGTCTCGAGGTCGATCTCCTCGATCTCGCCATCGAGATACTCGATCTCGACCAGCTCGGAGTCCTCGTCCACCGTGAGTACACGGAACGATTCCTCATCTTCCAGGTTCTCGTACCATTGTCCGGGAACCGGCTCGTAATCTCTGCTCACCGCTTTGCTTCCTCAGGTTGGC
>DASVWT010000169.1:0-5029 GCA_036393055.1 Steroidobacteraceae bacterium | reverse complement strand
CGGCCCGACGATCGGGCCGCCGCAGGTCGTGCTCGGCGTCATCGACCTGAGCCTCGCCGGCTCCGTGCTCTGGTGGCTGCTGCCCGCCGGCTCGCATGTGGGTTTCATCCCCTTCATCGGCGCCTACGCCATCGCCGTCATTGCGGGAATCGTGAGCCACGTGCCGGGCGGAATCGGCGTCTTCGAAACGGTGATGCTGCTCATGGTGCGCGGCATTCCCCCCGAGGCCCTCCTGGGCTCGCTCCTCGCCTACCGGGCGATCTACTACCTGGTGCCGCTCCTGTTCGGCGCGGTGCTCTTCGGCTACAAGGAGCTGAGTGCCACCCGCGCGCACCTGGCGCGCGCGCGCGAGCGCGCCGCGACGTACGTCGCGCCCGTCGCCCCGCAGATCGCCGGAGCGCTCACCTTCCTCGCCGGCACGGTGCTGCTCGTCTCCGGGGCGACGCCGGGGATCAACTCCCGGCTGGCGCTGCTGCATCGGTTCGTGCCGCTCGCGGTGCTGGAGGCCTCCAATCTGGTCGCGAGCATCATCGGGCTCGGCCTGCTGGTGCTCGCGCGCGCCCTCTTCCGCCGCGTCAAGGCCGCCTACACCATATCCGTCTGGCTGCTCGTCTGCGGCATAGTCGCATCGCTGCTCAAGGGACTTCGTTACGAAGAGGCGATCGTGCTCGCGCTCGTGCTCGCCGTGTTGGCGCTCGGCCAGCGTGCCTTCTATCGTCCGACGGCGATTCTCGATGAGCGCTTCAGCCCGGCCTGGGTGGCGGGCATCGCGGGAGTGATCATCCTCTCCATCTGGATCGGCTTTCTCGTGTACCGCAACGTGCCGTACTCGGACGAGCTCTGGTGGAAGTTTGCACTGCACGCCAACGCGCCGCGGATGCTGCGCGCCTCGCTCGCGGTCGTCGTGCTGGCGAGCGCCTATATCATGCTGAATCTGCTGCGGCCCGCACGGCCGGAGCCGTCGGTCGCCAGCCCTGAGGACCTGGCGCGCGCGCGGGCCATCATCGATCGATCGGACAATTCCCTGGCCAATGCGGCCCTCACCGGCGACAAGCGGCTGCTGCTCAACGATGCGGCGGATACTTTCCTCATGTATCAGGTATGCGGGCACAGTTGGGTCGCCCTCGGCGATCCCGTCGGCTCGCGCGCCGGCGCCGAAGAGCTGGTGTGGCGCTTCCGCGAGCTCTCCGAGCGGCACGCGGGCCAGACGGTCTTCTACCAGACGAGCGCCGAGCGCCTCTCTCTCTATGCGGACCTCGGCCTCGCGCCGCTCAAGGTCGGCGAGGAAGCGCGGGTGCGCCTCGCGGATTTCTCGCTCGAGGGCGCCGAGCGCGCCGGACTCAGGCACTCTCTGCGGCACGCCGAGCGCACGGGGCTCACCTTCGAGATTCTGGCGGCGGACGCCATTGACGGGCTGATGGCGGATCTGCAACGCATCTCCAACGCCTGGCTCGACAGCAAGGCGACCGGCGAGAAGCGCTTCTCGGTGGGCCATTTCTCGCCGCAGTACCTGCGCGGCTTCCCACTCGCCCTGGTGCGCCGCGCTGGTGCGCCGATCGCCTTCGCCAACCTCTGGACGACCGGGACGCGCGCGGAGCTCGCGGTGGATCTGATGCGCTTCGATCCCGCGGCGCCCCCGGGAGCGATGGACTTCCTGTTCCTCGAGCTGATGAGCTGGGGCCGCGACCAGGGCTATCGGTGGTTCAACCTCGGCATGGCGCCGCTCTCGGGCCTGGACCGCCATCCGCTCGCTCCAGCCTGGCACCGCGTCGGCAACTTCGTGTTCCGGCACGGCGAGCATTTCCGTGATTTCGAAGGGTTGCGGCGCTACAAGGCGAAGTTCGATCCGCACTGGGAGCCCAGGTACCTCATCGCCCGCGGCGGTATCGCTTTGCCGCGCGTGCTGATGGACATCTCGATATTGATCGGCGGCGGAGTCAGGGAGCTATTGCCGTCCGATGCGACATAACGCGGGCGCAGCCGGTAAAATCCGGCTGCCCTGTCGCCAATGAGCTACAATCGCGCCACGGGTGATCACAAGAAGAGGCTGGAAGGCCCTTACCTCGCGCAGCATGTCCATCTACATCGACTCATCGAGCCGTCTCATCGACAGCCAGGAGAAGACCCTGGCGTTGACGTGCCCGCACTGCCAGGTCGTCGCCCATGTCAGCGTCTGCGCCGTGCCTCGCTTCGAGGAGCTGCAGACCACCCGTGCCTCTCACATCGGCATCGTGTACCGCTGCGATGCATGCCACGCGCCGGTATTCCTGCGGTTCGCGGTACGCATGTATGCGGCAAGCCGCATCGAGCTGTCGCCACAGTTCACCGAGGTGGAGCGGGCGCGCGAGAAATTCTCCTTCACCTACCTGCCGGAGGAGGTGGAGCTGCTGTTCAGGGAAGCGCTCACCTGCTTCTCGAGCGGCGCCTTCAACGCCTTCGCCTCGATGTGCCGCCGGACCGTGCAGGCGGTGTTCGCCGACCTCGGCGAAACGGGCAAGCTGCGCCTCTTCGATGAGCTCAACGAGGTGCGCGAGCTCGCCGCGCTCCCCGGCGACATCTTCGCCAAGCTGAAGAGCGTGATCTTCGGCACCGCCTCGGACCCGCGCCCCAACATCCCGGCGCTCGACGGCCACGAAGCCGGCATCGCGCTCGAGGTCATGAAGGACCTCCTTTACGAGGCCTACGTGCGCAAAGGCAAGCTGCAGCAGGCCATGTTGGTGCGCCGCTTCTTCCTCGAGGAGACCCAGACCAACATCACCCCCCTGAGCAACGCAGGTTGACCGTAAGGCGGATCGGCTTGACATAATCGAAGGGACTGCTGAAGATTGCTAAAGCACGAGGATCTTCAGCCGATAACCGGGTCATGTTCGACGGGGCCGACACTGTAGTGCTGTACGAGGAGCTCGCCTTCCAGGACGTGCTCCCTGTCCAGTGGCGCGCCTCCCCCGGAGCGCTCGACGCCGATGCCGCCGCCAGCCTCGCCGAGCGCAACCTGCAGGTGCTCCAGGCCTGGGATGCCATGGGCGAGCACGGCCCGGTGGAGAAGCCGGACGAGAACAGTCCCTACGCCGCCGATCTCATGCGCCTCGAGCGCAAGATGAACCTGCTGCTCGATCTCGTCGGCCAGATCCTCGCCGCCAACCGCCCCCGGCCGACACCTACGTCCGTGCGATTCAATGCGCTCGGCGCGGTCTGGCGCGGCACGCCGCCGCTGCCGGAAGCCGGCGCCCAGGGAATCCTCGAAGTCTACTTGCACGACTGCCTCGCGCAGCCGCTGCGCCTTCCCAGCCGTGTGACCAACGTCACACCGGACGGCAACGTCAAGGCACGTTTCCTCCCCCTCGGGGAGACCATTGCCGACCTCATCGAGAAGATGGCGTTCCGCCGCCACCGGCGCCAGGTCGCCGGCACCCGCACTGTGCGCGCATTGAATCCCGCCAAATGACGGGCACGATTGTGACCGCAGTCACGTCGCTAGAGCTGGGCTGTCTCCAGATGTAAACAACCGGAAGCGCATCACAGCCGGCGCGCGCGCCGGTGCGCACCATTGCGGCGCGTGACGGGGCTCCATAGGGCGGCGGCGCAAGCCACCACCGCAGGAGCCGCGGCACCGAACCAACAAGAGCATGAAGATGAGCACGCGGGAGTCGCAATGTCGGCAGCGCAATGTTTCTCGGGCCCTGCGCCGGTCAGAGACGAGAGCGCGCCACCCGAGGTAGCCGCGACCCCTGCCGCCCCGGCGCGGCTTCCCACCGGCAACTCGCCGGCGGTCCGTGACGCCGCCGCTCTGATCCGCCAGGTCGCGGCCCATGACTCCACGGTACTCATCCTCGGGGAGTCCGGCACCGGCAAGGAAGTCGCCGCCCGCGCCATCCACGACTTGAGCCCGCGGCGCAACCGTCCCTTCGTCGCGGTCAACTGCGGCGCCATTCCATCCGAGCTCCTCGAGTCGGAGCTCTTCGGCCACGAGAAGGGCTCCTTCACCGGCGCCATCTCCGCGCGCAAGGGCCGCTTCGAGATCGCAGAGGGCGGCACGCTGTTTCTCGATGAGATCGGCGACATGAGCCCCTCCATGCAGGTGAAGCTCCTGCGTGTGCTGCAAGAGCGCGTGTTCGAGCGTGTCGGCAACCACGTGCCGACCCGATGCAACGTACGCATCATCGCAGCGACGCACCGCAATCTCGATGAGTCGATCACCCGGGGCACCTTCCGCGAGGACCTTTTTCACCGCCTCAACGTATTTCCGATCGAGATGCCGCCGCTGCGCAGCCGCATCGAGGATCTGCCGCTGCTCGTACGCGATTTCGTCGCCCGCAACGTGTCGGCCGGCCGGCCGGTGGTGCACTTCGCACAGCGCACCCTGGCGGCTCTGGCGCTGCAGCCGTGGACCGGCAACGTGCGCGAGCTCGGAAATCTCATCGAGCGGCTGTCGATCACCGCCGGGGGCCGGATCGTGCAGATCGAGGACCTGCCCTCGAAGTACCGCCCGCCCGAAAGTTGGGTGTGGGAAGAGCGGCAAACCGACAAGAAGGCCGAAGCCGGCGAAGAGCACATCCTCGAGGAGGAGGAGGCGCTCGACCTGCTGGAGACCGGCACGGTCGCCTCGGACGCGAACGGACAGGAGGCGCCCGCCGCAGTCGCCTCGCTGATGACCCTTCCCGAAGCCGGGCTCGATCTGCGCGAGCACCTGCTCGCGATCGAGCGCTCCCTCGTACAACAGGCGCTCGAGCGCGCCAACGGCACCGTCGCGCACGCAGCGCGCCTCCTCAATCTGCGCCGCACGACACTCGTCGAGAAGCTGCGCAAGCTCAGCATCGAGGCGGCGACGGAAGTTTGACGCCGCGGCGGCAGAATGCTGCCGCCAGCGTGACGGCGTTCACGTTTCACAGCCGGTTTGCGCCCGGCACGCCTTTTGCACTCCTCCCTCACGACGAAGCGATCCTCGCGTTGGAGGTTGGATGCTCGAGACTGACGAAATCCCGTTGGCGTGCCCCGCCGGCGATGAGCCGTGCGCACGACGCGCCGACTC
>DASVWT010000168.1:0-2004 GCA_036393055.1 Steroidobacteraceae bacterium | reverse complement strand
GAGATTCGCACCTGGCCGGTTACATGGCCGCCAGGGTCTCCGGGTGTGAAAGAGCGGAAGCTGCCGCGTACGCAAACAAGGCTGCAGCCGTCATCGTGAGCCAGCGAGGCTCCGTGCCCACGGATGACGCGAGATGTCCGGCGCTGCCGATTCGCGCGCCTGCGTAGCTTCCTGCCTACTCTCGTCCACGCACACGTGTGCGCCGCGGCGAGGCCCTAAGGACGCGCTCGCCCGCAGCGACTGCGTGATCGCCGAGGCTGCGGCACGCTAATATGCAAGGACGATGCGCCTCGGGCTCCAACACAGCTACACCGCCCTGCCGGAGAGGTTCTTTGCACGGGTCGCGCCGACACCCGTGCCGGACCCGAAGCTCGTCGTCCTCAATACGGCTCTCGCCCGGGAGCTCGGCCTCGACCCGGACATCCCTGCAGCCGAAGCGGCGGCCCTGTTTGGCGGCAACCTTCTGCCTGAGGACAGTGACCCCATTGCCATGGCCTATGCCGGGCACCAGTTCGGCGGGTTCGTGCCATCCCTCGGCGACGGGCGCGCCATCCTGCTGGGGGAGATTCGCGGACCGGACGGGGCTCTGCGCGACATTCAGCTCAAGGGCGCAGGTCTCACGCGCTTCTCCCGCAACGGCGACGGACGCGCCGCGCTCGGGCCCATGCTGCGGGAATACCTCATCAGCGAGGCCATGCACGCGCTCGGCATCCCCACCACACGATCGCTGGCCGTCGTCACGACAGGGGATCAGGTCTATCGCGAGAGGGCCCTCCCGGGCGCGATCCTGACCCGTGTGGCCGCAAGCCACGTGCGGGTCGGGACATTTCAGTACTTCGCCGCTCGGGGAGACCAGGACGGCATCCGTACGCTGCTGGAGTACGTCATCGCGCGCCACTATCAGCACGCGCGCGCTGCCGAAGTGCCCGCGCTGGCCGTGCTGAAGAGCGTTGCGCAGCGCCAAGCCGCGCTGATCGCCGATTGGATGCTGGTCGGCTTCATCCATGGGGTCATGAACACCGACAACATGGCCGTCTCCGGCGAGACCATCGACTATGGTCCGTGCGCCTTCATGGATGCCTACGATCCTAACACAGTATTCAGCTCCATTGACACTCGAGGGCGCTACGCCTTCGGCAACCAACCCGTCATCGCACAGTGGAACCTCACGCGCTTCGCCGAGACCTTGCTGCCGCTCATCGACCCGGATCTCGACAAGGCGGTCGAGCTCGCCACACAAGCGCTCGATCCATTCATTGCGGATTTCGATGCCCGCTTCCTGGCAGGCATGCGGCGCAAGATCGGGCTCTCGGCCGCGGCGGAGGGCGACGCCGAGCTGGTGAGACGGCTGCTCGCAGCCATGCACCGGTCCCAAGCTGACTTCACTGTCACCTTCCGCACGCTCGCGCTCGCTGCACAGGATGCGGATGCGGAGCCACGGCTTCGCGAACTGTTTGCGCACGACTCTGAGATCGATTCGTGGATACGTGACTGGCAGACGTTTCTGGCTCGCGACCCTCTGACCCAGGAGGCGAGAGCCGCGCGCATGCTGAGTGCCAGCCCCGCCTTCATTCCGCGCAATCACCGCGTGCAGGCGGCGCTGGACACCGCCGAGGCAGGCGATTACGGCGCGTTCCGTGCGCTCCTGGATGTAGTACAGCACCCCTTCGAGGATCAGCCGGGCAAGAGCGTGTACGCCCAGCCGCCCAACCCCTCGGAACGCGTGCTGCAGACATTCTGCGGCACGTAATATCACGCGATACGGTAAGACCCTGATGCATTGGCCCACAGCACTCTTCATTGCCGCAGTCGCACTCGCCATGGCGCTGGAGCTGTGGCTCGCCGCGCGCCAGGTCTCGGCGGTCGAGGCTCATCGCGACCGCATACCCGCGCCATTTGCCGGGCAGCTCTCGCCGGAGGATCACCGCAAGGCGGCCGACTACACGATCGCGAAGGCCAGGCTCGGCATGGTCGGCACCGCGATCAATGCGGCACTCACCCTGG